>JASHRF010000046.1 GCA_030037545.1 Acidobacteriaceae bacterium
CGTAGTCAAAAGGACCCGGACGTCGAAGTCTACCGGAAGAAGTGCGACAAGCTCGATCCGCTCGTGAATCGCCCGGACCCGGCCGATCAGGACGCCCTTACAGATTACGCCTCATGGACCAGGAGCTGAGAGCCTTAAACCGCACACCACATCTTTCCAAATGACTCTCCTGCATTTTTCAGCAGCCTGCTAGTGCAGGGAGAGAGTTTTGGCTTTCTTGGCTTTGAATTCCGCCAGGTGCGCAGTCGCAACGGAAAGCTGCGCCCGAAGTATGTGCCCAAGATGAAGAAGCGAACGGCACTGCTGGGGAAACTCAAAGTCATCTTCTAACGCTACGTTAGCCAACCGGTGAAGACGGTGATCCAAGAGATCAATCCGATTTTGCGCGGATGGGTGGCCTACTTTCGGGTGGGAGACTCCAGCCGGTGCTTTTCCTTCATTCAAGCGTTGGGTGGAAAAGAAGGTTCGGCGGCACCTGATGCGGGCGCGGCAACACAAAGGCTTCGGTTGGAAACGATGGAGCACGAAATGGTTGTACGCCAATCTCGGGCTGTACCAAGACTACCGCCTGCGAAGGGCTGCCATCTAAAAGGAAGTCGCTCCACCCGGAAAGCCCCATAAACCTTAATGAGAAGCTAGCAGGTAAGCCCAGTGCTGGAAATCGGCACGCTGGGTTTGACGAGGCGGGGACTGGAAACCAGCTCACGGTTTGGCTGTTGAGGCACTCTCAGAGGAAACGGAGAGAAACGGCTAGGCCAAACCTACGGAGCCACGGCGCCAGTCATCGACCCTTCAGGGCTTCGCCGCCATCAGGTATCTCGACTAAGTTGTCTGTGGGAGGCACATCATATAGACGTGTAAGTTGCCAGCGAAGTTACTTATACAGCCATCTTTTCGCCGCTATCTTGCTTGGTTCGCGTTCCCCGCTCGTAGCGCGGCGCCCGCTTCAGCTTGGTCATGTCGATCCCATCCAGGATCATCGCCAACTCGCTGGCCCGCAACTCCACCGAGCGCGCCCCATCCTTCACAGTGGGCAGTTTGAAAACTCCAGCCTCCAGCCGCTTGTACCACAAGACAAATCCATCGCGGTCCCACGTCAGAATTTTCAATCTGTCACCGCGCCGCGAACGAAAAATGAAAAGACTGTCGCCAAGAGGATCCTGCCCTATCACTGCTCTTGCGCGTTCCGCCAAACGATCAAACCCGCAACCCATGTCGGCCGCCTCTACCGCCAGCCAGATCCGCGTACCCTGTGTGCGATCCAGCGCACGCAAACTGGGCAGACCGATCATGCTTCCGCTTCCAAAACCGAAAGCACGGCGCGCAGATGATGCGCATCAAAGCCCGGCGCTCCGGCCATGGCTGTGCCGCACTTCTATCGCTCCCCCGGGCATCGCCGCCGGCCAGTTCATCGCCGTAACCGGCGCCACTTCGACAGCCACAAACTGCGGCCCTTCCGCTTCCCGCAACTTCTTCTTCCACGCAAAGAACTGTCCGCTCTTCAGAACCCGTTCACGGCAAAACGCCGCTACGCTCTGACCGCTCTGGCTCTGCTCCGCAACCAGCCCACGCCACTTCCCCCATATCTCCGTCTTGCGCCGCTTCATACTTCAAGAGTGAAGCCCCCTCGCACACCCGCACAAGATGCGGTCTACATAGCGCTCACGGCACATACCGGGCGCTACCGTCAAAACGGGCGTATATACCCAAGTCTGACGGACGAATGCGACCGTTAGGCATTGCGGCGCTGGAGGACAAAATTGTTCAACACGCCGTTGTGCAGGCGCTCAACGCGATTTACGAAGAAGACTTTCTGGGCTTCTCCTATGGTTTTCGCCTGGGCGCAGCCAGCACGATGCTCTGGATGCGCTGTGGGTGGGACTCATGGGTAAGAAGGTGAACTGGGTGCTCGATGCAGATATCCGCGGGTTTTACGACACCATCGACCACGGATGGCTGATGAAATTCGTCGAGCACAGAATTGCCGATCCGAGGATGCTTCGCCTGATTCGCAAATGGCTGAGGGCGGGAGTGTCTGAAAACGGTCGATTTTCGATTCGCCTAAGCGCCGAAAGTAATTCAGCACGCGTTATATCGGCGATCGGCCGTTTTCCAATGATGGGGTAAAGGTCCCGCTCGAGACGGCGTTTCAATCGAACACGGTGACTATCAGCCCAAACTGCGCCGACCTTTTCTAGCCATTCCTGGCTGATTGCTTCAAAAGTATTGGCCGCAAATTGAACCTTAATCGCCTTCCGCTTCTTTCGTTCTGCACTCGGATCCTTGCCCTCGGCAATAAGCGCCCGAGCATCGTCTGCGCCGGCCTTTGCGTTCTCGATCCCGATCTCCGGGTAGACGCCAAGCGAAAGACGTTTTTCCTTGCCGCCGAATTCATACTTCAGGCGCCACCATCTGCCGCCAGATGGAGCGATCGCAATGTAGAGACCGTGGCCGTCGAAAAGCTTGTACTCATTTGCTCGGGGTTGTGCAGCTATGATCTGTTCATCCGTGAGAGCCATGGTTGGGGCAACTCCTGGGGCAACTCAAATTTGCAATTGGAAGTTGCCCCTAATGTTGCCCCGTCCGAAGCCCGGCTGTCAATAGTACGAAGCGGCACTCAATTGGCCCGCCGAGCTCTTGATTGTCCATGTAACTACAACAACAGTTGATATTTATGGACCAACTGGACGGAGATTGGACCTCAGTTGGATATTTGGAATTACGCTTGGAAGGATTTCTGGTGGCGGAGGACGGGATCGAACCGTCGACCTTGGGGTTATGAATCCCACGCTCTAACCATCTGAGCTACTCCGCCCGAAGCGCCGCAACGAGATGGGACGCGCGGACTACGCTAGAGACAAACGAGGTCCGCGCAGGACTTCCCTTCTTGATGATACGGGGGTTTTGCGGACATGGTCAAACTGAGTGAAGCGCGCGGACAACTCTCCCGCGTGAAGCTTGCGGGGGCTCCGAACCGGGCCGCTGGGCTGTCCCGCGCTGCTCCTGTAAACTCGCCTGCATGAGTAGATTCCGAATTGCCGGTGTGATTCCGGCACGGCTGAGCTCCACGCGGCTGAGCCGCAAGGTACTGCGTACCATCGCCGGCCGCCCCATGGTGGAGTGGGTGTGGCGCGCGGCGCAATCGAGCGGGCTGATGGACCCGGTAGTTGTGGCTACCGATGCAGAAGAAGTTGCCGAGGTCTGCCGGTCGCGCGGCATTCCCGCAGTGATGACCTCGACTGCGTGCCCCAGCGGTTCAGATCGGGTTTACCAGGTGGCGCAGCAGATCGAGGCCGACATCTATGTCAACATACAGGGCGACGAGCCCACGCTGACCGCGGATTTTTTCCCTCCACTCCTAAAGCTTTTCGAGCGGCCGGAGGTGGAGGTTTCGACGCTGGCTGTCCGTTGCCCGCCAGAGGAAATTGCCAATCCCAACGCCGTGAAAGTGGTCACCGCGCTCGATGGCCGGGCGCTTTACTTTTCCCGCGCCACTATTCCCTTGGACCGCGACCAGGCGGGCATTGCTGCTTATCGCAAGCACCTGGGTATCTATGCTTACCGCAAGGCGGCTTTGGAGCGGTTTGCGGCTCTCCCTGCAGGCTGGCTGGAGCGCGTGGAGCGGTTGGAGCAGTTGCGGCTGCTGGAAAACGGCATCGACATTTACGTGGCACCCAACGCGCCGCACGACACCATCGGCGTGGATACCGAAGAAGACTTGGCCCGCGCCGAGGAGATGCTGCGCCGGTTAGGGTGAAGATTCGTGCGGGTGGGGCTTCCCGCCCTTGCGACAGAAAAAACTTGCAACGCCGGGGCACGAACCTTTGGGGCCGGTTTCTACGGCGACCCTCTAATAATTCATGGAACTGCGGGAGACGGCCGATGTGCGCGCTGACTGCTGACCCGCTGACTCGTTGCCCCACTACTTATACCGGCGCGTGGCCTTCAACACCATGGAGAAAACACCCGACTCGTCGCGTGCGACCACCAGCGAGACATGACGATTAATGGCTACTTCCGCCTGCAGCAATTGCTGGCCGGTGGTATTTACGTCGGTCGCATAGGTGAGGGTGAGGTTGCGTCCCACCTGCTCTTGCACGGTAATGCGCGACGTGGCGTTGCCGAAGGCGCCCAGGTAATCGGGGTCCACCTTGACCGAGCCTGCGCCGAAGAGCTTCTGCACGCGGCTGCTGACCGTGGCGTTGAGCGCGCCGCCCAGCAACGCATCGGTGCTGGGATTGGCCAATTCCTGCTCCTGCTGCTGGGTGTAGAGCCGCTCCTGGTCCTGGGTGTGCCCCAGCGCCAGCAGCGAGACCACGTCGGACTCGGCCAGCGGCGGATCGCTGCGATAGGTGACGGTGGGTCGTTGCGGCGAGCCGTGCAATCCCAAGGTGATGTCGTAGTCCTCGACGTGCGCGGTTGCGGTGAGGTCGATGATGGGCTCGATGCGCACCGGGTTGGTGAAGGAGATATCGCCGCGCTGCAACTCGTAGCGCGTGCCGGCAATCACAGCATTGCCCTCGGTGATGGAAACTTGGCCCAGCACCGATGGCGAAGCCAGCGTGCCCCGCAGGCGCAGGTCCACGTCACCGGCCAGTTTGGCAAAGGCATTCTGAAAATTCAGTTGCGGCGACGATTCCAGGTGAATGTCGAGGCGCACGTGATTGGAAGGCGCATTAGGCGGAGCCACGGTCTGCACCGAGGCGCTGGCCTGTGCCGCCAGGGCTTCCAAGTCGAGGTCGGGGCTGGTAGCAAAGCGCGTGATGAGCACGTTGCCGCTGAGCAGCAGATTGTTCTGCGATCCCTGCAGGCGCAGATTGGCGTCAGCCAGCGAGCTCACTCCCTGCGGATAGCGGATGCGCACACCCTTGCCGGTGACGGAGAGATCGGCGTAAAGCCCGTGCTGGTAGGTGAGCGAACCACCCAGGCTCAACAGCCCGCCGCCGGTCATGGCGGTAAACTGCCGCACTTCCAGCCGGTTCTGATTGAATTCCAGAGTGCCGTGGAGCTGGCTCAGACCGTTAGGCAGATCTTCCAGCGAAAGGTAGCCGTTTTGGAATTGAATGCTGCCGCGTAGGCCAGGGTTCTCGAGAGTTCCGTGCGCCTCAACTTCGAAGGTCGTCGTGCCGCTGGCAGTCAAGTCGGGATCGAGCGTCTCGGCCAGTTTCAGGTTGATGGAGCCGCGCGCCGCTAGATCGAGCTTCCGCGAGCGCCCACCGGTACTTATGATTGCAAGACTGCCTTCGGCGCTCAGGTCGGTATCTTCGCCGGTGACGTGGATGGGATCAAGAAGAATGAGCCCGTCGGCCAGCGTAGCGTGCACGCCGCCTTGGCCTTCGAGATGTACTCCGGCCAGCGTTACGGCCAGCATCTTCAGGCTCGCCTCGCCGCGCAATTGCCCGGGCTGCTTGAGCGGTCCTGCGACGGTTACCGTGCCGGCCAGCGCTGATTTGCCGCTCAACTCCTCAACGTGCGCCAATCTCAGCAGCGCGCCCACATCGAAGCGTGAAAACTCCAGCCGGTTGTCGGTGTCGTAGTCGCCGTGCAGCGCGGTCTGCCCGTGCAAATTGAATTCGGCGCCGGCCAGCAGCGTTCGCGCGTCATAGTGGAGTGTGTCGCCGTTTGTTTGTGCCGTTACATCCAATCCGCCCAAGGCTTCTCCGCCCACTATAAATCCGCTTACCGTGGCGCAGCCGTTGAGGCGCGGTTCGTCGACCGAACCCGAGCCGGTGAACGTAAAGCGGAGCTGGCCGGCAATGGGAGTGTCGCCGCGTCGCAGCCACGCGACTTGCGCCAGCTCAATCCCGGTGCCATGCGCACTGCCCGCGAAGCGCTGGGTTCGAAAATCGAAGTTGCCCGCGCCGGTAATAGTTCCATCTGCCGTGCCCAGATTGACAGCGGCCAGCTTCAGAGCACGGTTCTCAAAGGTTCCGCGCGCGCGTGCTTCGGAAATGGGCTGACCATAGAGGCTGCCGTTTTTCAGCTCGATGTAGCCCTCGCCGCCCGCCGCGCTCAGCGGACCATGCGCCTCGAACTGCGCATCGAGCTGACCCGTGGCCGCCAACCTGGTGCTGAAGAGCGTCTGCAGATCGTAGACGCTGACGTTTTGAGCCTGCACGGTGGCGTGGAGCACGGAATCGCTGTTGTAATGTGGCTCTAGGCTTTGCTTGCGGCCCACGAGCAGTAATTCGTTCGCGGGCGGCAGCGTCGCATCCAGCGTCCCGCTCAGCGCAATGCGTGCTGTGCCGTGCTGGAGCACCGCGTGCGCGATCGCAATGCGCGTTGCGGAGTAACTGCCGCTGGCTTCGACCGCGTCGAAGCTCACAAACTGCGTCTGCCCGGGTTGTTCTTCTTCCGGCATCTCGATGGCTAGCCCCGTCGCCTTCACGTCGCCCGCAATCCGCGGACGCATGAGCGACCCCGCCCAGGTACCGTGAAAATCAGCCTGGCCGCCGAGCTTTGCCGGCAGCGCCGCCGCGCCAGCCCGGCCTCGGCGCTGGAGACCGAGATCGCGCAGCACGGTGTCGAAATCTTCCAGGTTGTGCGAATGGAAATCGATGGCCAGCGAGGTTGGACCGGTCATCGGATACGCGCCCAGTTGTCCGCTGGCCTCAAACGCGCTCGCGGGCAGATCCAGTTCCAGCTTGCGCACCTGCACCAGGCCATCGCGCTGCGCGTAGGTTGCGTCGATGGTTCCATTGGCCGGCACTTCCGCAGCGGCGTTGCGGCCTGGCGCGCTTCGACGGGAGAGGCTCGAAGAACTCAAGTTCAACGTGGCGCTTACCACCACAGTTTGCGAGTCGCCCTTCGTCCATGTTGCCGTTGCCGGACCGTTCAGCAGCGCGCCAATACCCAACCGCTGGAACGGCGCCTCGCTCACCATGTCGAGAATCGTGTCGAGAGAAACGTTGCGGAATTGCGCAGCGACTTTGCCATCAACCGGAATGGTCTGGTCCGCGGCCTGGACAGTCACGCGGCCGGAAGAAGCGCGCGAGAAGCGCATAGATGCCGGTTCCAATCGCGGCATGTTTGCGGGCGGCGGCAGCCAGTTTTTTAGGTCCACGACACCTTCCATCTGCCCGCCCTGCCGCAGGCGCGCCACGATATCGGAAATGCGCAGATCGTAGCGGTTGGCGTGCACGCGAGCGTCAAGTGCAATCCCACGCGCCACGATTCCGGTGCCCACGTATGCTCCGTCGTTCACATGTATGCGCCCGTCGATCTGGAAGGTGGCCGCGTCGCCGGCCGCGGCCAGCGCGAGATGCACAATCCCTTCCGGTGCGAAGGGATAGCCGGTGAGGGGCTCGAGCAGCCGCATGTCCAATTCGCCGCGGGCCTGCATCTTCCAGCGCGGATGCGCGAAACCCTGGAGCGCTCCGTTGATCTCCAGCGCATGTTCCCTTTTGTCGTTGCTGTCAGCGAACACACGGAGCTGCCGCAGGTACGCTGCATTCTGCGTCAGATCAATCGTTGCCTCCATGTGTCCGTGCACCGGCAGATCGGCCTGGCGTCCCACACCGCGCACCAGGCTCAGGTCTGTCGCTCCCAGTTCGATCCGGTAGCTCCCGGGCGCGAGCGCCGGCTGCGGAGAGGC
Source organism: Acidobacteriaceae bacterium (assembly GCA_030037545.1). Taxonomy (GTDB): domain Bacteria; phylum Acidobacteriota; class Terriglobia; order Terriglobales; family Acidobacteriaceae; genus Telmatobacter. Next base: position 7,595 of record JASHRF010000046.1, read on the forward strand.
TGAAGCATTTGCCGAGGACAGACTTGCCGCTATGTAGCTCATCCGTAGCGACAGGTCGCTGGCTTTGAATTCGAGAGGAATGTACCGGTCCTGAAAATCAAAGTGCGAGGTGCGATTGTCGTAGTCCAGCACGCCCTGATTGACGACAATGCGCGAGGCCTTCATGTCAAAGAGCCGATCCATCGCCGATGCGCCCGGTTTCCTCTTCCGTCGCGGCTGGGGCTGATTGGTCGAACCGTCAGGGTAGACGATCCAATGCAACTTGGGGCGCTCGATCTCAAGATCGCGCAGCAATACGCGCGGGCTGACGAAGCCCAATACGCTCATCTCAACTTTCAGGTGCTGGATCTGCGCGTAGGGCGTCTCGCCGGCGGCTTCGCGCCCGTGAATGACAATGCCGTCCGCCTCGGCTTCGAGATTGAGCAGCTGCCAGTGAAACGATGCGATCTCCACGCGCCCGCCGGTGAACTGGCTCAACGACGCGGCCAGCCGCTCCCGCACCATGTTCTGGAAGGATGCAGAGCTGGCGTAGAAATACAGCTCAACCACCACTAGCGTGAGCAGAACAAGCGCTCCGGTCAAGGTCAGCGGCACGTGGCGCAGGAAGAAACGGCGCAGTCGCTTGCGCCAGCGGCGCATCCGCGTCCCAGGCTGTCCCGGCACTCCGGGTTGCCCTGGCGTTTCCGGCGTATTGGCGGTGTCTTCGCTCATTCGCTGTTTCCCGGTGGCGTGTTTCCGGTCCCGGCCGTTTCGAGCGACGGATCGAGAATTTGCACGTCGCCCTGTTCGCGCAGGTTGGTGAGCCATTGGTCAAATAGAACGTTAACCTGCTGCTCGAGCAGAATTTCCTCGATGCGCGGAGCGACTTGCTCGAGCGGAGGGATGGCTTCGCCGGGCCGGTACTGCGGCCGCAGCGTGTCGCGATAATAGGCTTCGATCTCCCGCTGCGAGATGCGGATTCCGGAACGGAAGCGCAGTTCAATGAAGCGCAGAATCTCCATGCGATAGCGCATATAGGCTTTGACCCGTTCCGGAGTCAGTCCGTGGTCAGCCAGGAACTCATTCCAAGCCGCATCCGACGCGCAATTCTGGTGCACGCAGGCCGGCAACTGGCGGCGCAGCTCGGCAATGCGCTCGTTCACGTCGGCATCGGTGGGCATCGCCGCCTCTGCATCCTCCTGCCGGATCTGTTGCTCAACCAGCGTGCGCTCGATCAACTGTTCAAGCGCCCGCTGCCGCGTAAGCGTGCCCTGGCCCACCTGGTTGGGATCGATGACCGAAAGCCGAATCTCGTCCTCGATGTCGCTGGCCAAAATCGCATGCCGGTTCACCACCGCAACCACGCTGTCCAGAACCACCGGCGCGGCGGTCGCGGCTGGCGGCGCAGGCTGAGCTGGGGGCGCCTGTGCCTGGGCAACCGCCGCTCCCGCCAGCATCATCGTCGACGCGGCCCAGGCGAGAATGCTCCGTGCCCCATGCTTTCGACCTTCTTCTGTCGAAACAGCGGGACACCAGGAAGCCCCATGGAACGCCGCGCGCCCCGGTCCGGTGTCCTGCATCCGCATTGGAGGAATTCCGCGCATCAGAACGTCTGCCCCAGGCTGAAGAAGAAATTGAAGTGCGGCGCTCCGCCCACATGCGGTTCCGAATCGGGTTGCGAGAGCGAGTAGTTGATGTTAACCGGATAGATGGGCGGATTGAGGTTATAGCTGAAATCGAAGCGGATGGGCCCGACCGGCGTATGATACCGCAACCCGATTCCCGGCGCGTGCGAGAAGTAGTTGAAGCTGCAAAGGCCCTGCTTGCCGGTGGACGTGTCCGGCCCGGTGGGCGTGTAGCCAGTCGTGATGGCCGTCTCCTTGCACGTATTCCGATCGGGCTGGTGAATGCGCAGAGCGCTTTCCCAGGCATCGCTGGCGTTGGTAAACACGTTGCCCATGTCGTGAAAGAGCACGAAGCTTACGGTGTCGCCGAGCCAGGGCAGCGTGGGCGGAGGCAGGCGCAGTTCGGTGCTGTTGATCAGCGCGCCCGCGCCGCCGATGGGGTAGCCGGTTTCAGGATCGCGCGGCCCGGCAGCGTTCTGGCTGAAGCCGCGCAGCGAGGTTGGTCCGCCGGCATAGAGCCGCTCCGGCAGCGGGATGAGCTCGCTGAATCCTGATCCAAAGGCGCGCACCTGCCCGTAACGCGTGTTGCGCGCCAGCACGATGCGGTCCTTGTCGAATCCGTAATAGCTGGAGTTGGAGGTGTCGATGCGGTCGAACTCTGCCTGCGCGCCGACGGTTTTGGCGGAGAGAAACTCCTGAAAGCTGGTATAAGTGCCGCGGTGCGCGTCCATGGCCGAGTCGCGCGTGTCGCGAATCCAGGTGAACGAGGGGCCGCCGACGCGCACCGCCGTGGCCAGCTCGGAAATCTCCGCCGGGTAGACCTGCAGGCTGCTGGCCGCCACCTTTACGCGCCGGAAATCGAGCTCGTAGACGAAGGTGTTGGCCTTCGACAACCACGAGCCCGGCGCGACAAACGACTGCGTGTATCGGAAGTTCGCATCCAGGCGCGAAGCCACGTAAGTGGTCACGTCCTCGCTGTTCGCGTAACCGCCGGAGATGCTGACGCCCACGTTCGGATTATTCTCGAACGTTGGAACCTGGTAGAGCAGTTGAATGCGCTGCTCCAGCAGGCCGTAGGTGCCTTCCAGCGAGGCCGACTGCTGGCGGCCGAAGAGATTGTTGCGCGTGATGTCGGCAAGCACGCGCGGGCTGACGCCGGTCTTGCCGTTGGGATTGCAGGCTACGCCTGCGGCGAAAGCCCCTTGGCAGTTGTTTTGCGGCTGTCCGGTCTGGGCCTCGAAGCCGAATCCATAGGTCAGCGTCCAGCGCCTCGCCTCGACGGCCTGCAGTATGACCGTCTTATACGGCTCATCGCCCGTGGGGTTCTCGATCGCGGTATCGACCTCGTTGAACAGCGCCAATTGATAAAGATTGCGCTGCGTGTCCTGGAGCGCGGTCTGGTTCAGCGGATTGCCGGCATGGATGGTGATGGCCGGCATCACCGTGTTTATGCGCGTGTAATGGATCCCGGTGATCAGCACGTTGCGCACAAACGTCTGCTCGCCCTCGTGAATCGTAAAAACCACGTCCACAATGTGCGTGTCCTGCGCCTGCGGCTGCTGGGCTACTTCCACCGAGACCTGGTCGAAGCCGCGGCTCATGTACTGGGTAAGCAGCGCATCGCGATCGCCGGCCAGGTTCCGCGGCGAGAGCAACTGTCCGGGTACAGTGTTGAGTAGCGGCGTCAGCAGCCCCGCGTTCATGTGCGCGTTGCCTTCGATGCGCACTGTGCCCACGCGCATCTGCGGGCCTTCGTCGATGCGATACGTCACCGTCAGTGGCGCGGCCTTGGAATCGCCGGCCGGGTCTACCGGAATCTGACCGGCGGGCGCGTCAGGATCCTCCAACCCGATTTCGGGCGTGCTCGTCTGCGGCGTCACTTTCACCTCTGCGAATCCGTTGTTGCGGTAGACCGCCTCCAGCGCGCTTACATCCGCCGCCACCAGGGCCTGGCTATAAGCGCCATGCCGGTCCAGCGTGTTGGCCGCGTGCACGCTCAACAAGTCGCGGAGCGTGGCCGCATCGAAATAATGATTTCCGGTCACGATCACGTGCGCCACGCGCCGCTTCGGTCCCAACTCCACGGTGTACAGGATATTGACTTCGCCGCTGCCCGTCGAAGACTTGCTGTGCTTTACTTTCACGTCGAAATAACCCAGCCGCTGGTAATAATCGCGCAGCCGCCGGTTGCCCTCATTAAGCAGGTCCTCGTCCACACTGCCTTCTTCGAAGATGGGCACCAGCCGCTTTACGCGATCGGCGTCGATGGCTGCTCCTTCCACCTCCACCTTCACCAGTGGCCCGCGGTTGGCCGTAAAGCTGAAGTTGGCGGTCCGCGGTGCGGCTGCGTAGCGCGCCGATTCAAGCTTCACGTCCGCTTCCAGACGGTCTTCTTTCTGGTAACGCTTCAGCACTCCGTCCAGCGCACGATTCACGGTGTCGCGATCCTCATGCTCGCCGGGCTTAAGATGCGCGGCCCGTCGGAAGTCTTCCAGGCTCATTCCGGATTCGCCCGTCACCTCCACGGTTCCCACGCGCGCCTGCGAGCCGGAGCTGACGTGATAGGCAATGTCTACCAGTTGCTCGCCGGGGTGCGTGGTGAGGGTTTGCACAATCACCGCATCGTGATAACCGTCCGCAGCCAGGGTATCGCGCATTTGATCGCCGGCTCGCGCCAGCTTGGCCTGGGTCAGGTGTGTTCCGGGCGCGAGCTGGCTGGCCCGCTCTAATTGCGCGTTCACGGTCGCGCCTTTGGCCCCGTCAACGCTTACTGTTCCGATAAACATCCTGGGACTGCCGCGGAAGACGAGTGCCACTCCCTCGCCCTGGCGCTCGCCCTCAACTTCGATGGTGTCGTAGAGACCGGTGGCGTAGAGCTGGCGCAGGCTGCTTTTCAGGAATTCTTCCGTCAGCGGCTTGCCGGTGGCCTCTGCAAGTTGGCTGGCCACGGGCTTGAGCCGGTTCACCGCCACGCCTTCAAACGAGACGCGCAGCACCGGCAGTCCGTCCCAAAGGGGTGGATCTTGGGGAGGGCTTAGGGGCTGAACGGAGGCTGAATTAGTGGCCGAAGTCGACGCGCCGACAGGGCGGGACTGGTCCGGCGAGGAATTTTGGGCTGGCATTGGGCTGGCGACCTGGCCCCATGCCAGCCCGGTGCCGGCCAAACCGAGCGCCGCGGCCAAGAGGAGCGCGGGGCGCAGTCCGCTGCCGGTCCGCCAGGAATCCGGATTTCGGAAACGGAATGTCACCGTCGAGGCGCGCCGCTCAGAATCCTCCCTGCCGGTCCCGCGCGGCATAAGCCGCTTTCGGGGGCTCGGAGATTCTTCGCGCTGCCAAGCCGCCCTGTTCTGCAAAACCATCTCTCCCGCAAACCTGGGGAACCTGCCCGGCGGACCTTTGCCCCGGCCCGCGAACGTCTCAGGAGTTGAAATCTATAGCCGGCGGGATCGAATGTTCTCGTTCTCCCGGCAACTCTTAGCGCTTCCTTTTATACTAACGACAATAGAGGCCGGTTGTTGCGCGGTCTCCACAGCCCGTTCCCCCAAAAGGTAGTGCATGCCCCGTTCTTCGTCCCCCACGCACCCGCCGGACCCAACTGCGTCTAAAGGAACCGAAAAAGCAGCCCCCGTTCCGGCAGGCCGCCCGACATTTTCACCCGCCGCCTCACCAGCTCCGGCCGAGGCCGACGCCTTGGCGCGTGCCCAGGCAGGCGATCACCAAGCCTTCGCCCAGCTCTATTCTCTCCACAAGCGGCGCATCTACTCCCTCTGCCTGCGTATGGTCGGCAATATTGCAGAGGCTGAGGACCTGACCCAGGAAGCCTTTCTGCAACTGCACCGCAAAATCGCCACATTCCGCGGCGATTCTGCCTTTTCCACCTGGCTGCATCGGTTAGCCATCAACGTGGTCCTGATGCAACTCCGGAAAAAGGGCCTTTCCCTCATTTCTTTAGACGAAGCGATGGAACCCACGCCCGAAGAGGGCCCGGGCCGCAGCTTTGGCGCTCCCGACCTTACCCTGACCGGCGCCATCGACCGCCTGGCCCTGGAACGGGCTGTCGCCGACCTGCCCGCCGGCTACCGTCTCATTTTCATCCTTCACGATGTGGAGGGTTTTGAGCATAATGAAATTGCATCCATGCTCGACTGCTCCATCGGCAACAGCAAATCGCAACTGCACAAGGCGCGGCTCAAGCTGCGCGACGCTCTGCGTAAACATCTTCCCCAGGAGGCGCAGCCATGAACCCCGCTCCCGACCATCTGAGCTGCGCCGAGTTCCAGGCCCGCCTTGCGGAAATGATTGGCTCCGGCGCGAATGTCGCCGCCCACCCGCACATCCAGCAGTGCGAGCTCTGCCGCGCCTTTCTGGCCGATCTTGAGGCCATTGCGCAGGCGGCACGCGAGCTTTTCCCCGCTGTCGAGCCCCCCGACGACCTCTGGGAAAACATTGAAACCGCGATAAAAAAAGGAAAGTGACTCCAAAATCTTCTAACCGGGCGTCTGAATGCGGCGCCTCCAAGCCTTGAGTTACCTCGTGCCTTGGCCAAGAGCAACAAATCCGTTCGTCCGGTTCTGCATCGGACGAAGAAACGTTATCTTCTTATGGTCAGGGAAAGGGTCCCGAGTTGTGAGATTGGGAAACGTTGTTCTGTTGCACGGATCTGTAAAGGGAATGGAGCGGGAAGCTGACTGCGAGATTCTCGCCCGCCGGATCGTAGTTCCGCCCGCGCGGGAACCGGATGCGCTATGCTTCTGCACCTATACCGATTGTTCGATCGTCGGAGCGCCGCCGGACTTGCCGGACGGGGAGTACACAGCCAGCTTCGAGGGCTACACGTTTCAGGCCACCTGCCAGCGCGGGCTGTGGCTCTCGTGCGGCCCGGCTTCCAGAAACCCGCAAATCCCTGTCTTCGACGCCTAAAGCGGAACCAGAATAGATGCAACCCGGAACCGCCGCAGCCACGCGGCGTATCCTGCCCCCGTCGACAGGCGGCTCTGGGAAGCAAAAGCCGCCGTTCACAAATTGACGCGAGGAGGCGGTTACTCCGGCTCCGCTCCAGGCCGGCTTCCAGACCCGGACCTTCCCGCAACCTCAACTTCGGCCCGTTTCAGCCGATAAAACCTCGGACGGGAGTTCTGACCGCGCGTTCCGTCTCTCTCTCGAACATTACGGGCGAGCCGATTTTGGTGGAGGGCATCTCAGTTGGGTAACGGCCGGCAGCGGGAACCGGAAGCTGGCCAGAACCATAACCCGGACTGACGCGGCCAACCCTGCAGACTGACTTGAATGAGGGAAATGGCCGACCGCGGGTGGTAAAATCTGAAACCGGAACGGGTCCTGCGCCATCTAAGAATAGGAAATGTGACAAGAGGACACTCAATGCTCAATCGGCCGTCCAACTCCGAAAACATCGAGCCAGCGACCGTTGTGCCGCCGGAGCGGCGCAAGGTTCCAGTTCTTCCCGTCCGCGACACGGTTCTGTTCCCGCACGCGGTGCTCCCGTTGACAGTAGGACGCGAAAGCTCGATCCAATTGATTGAGTCTCTGGGAGAGGAGCGCACCATCGTTGTGGCCGCACAGCTCGACCCGCGCCTCGACTCGCCTCAGCCTCAGGATTTGCACTCCGTAGGCACCCTGGCCACCGTACACAAGGTAGTGCGCATGCCCAACCAGAGCCGCTTCGTGTTTACTGAAGGCACTGGCCGCGTGCGCCTGGCGCGTTTTAGCCAGACCGAGCCGTTCATGGTGGCCGAGGTGGAGACGCTGGAAGAGATTGAGCCGGCGGCCAATTCCAATTCCGAAGCCCTGGTCCGCAACGTGGTGGCCCAGTTCCAGCAGATCGTCTCCGAGTCGCCCACCCTCTCCGACGAGCTGCGCACCATCGCCGCCAACATCGAGGAACCAGCGCGGCTGGTAGATTTCGTCGCCTCCTCGCTGCCCTTCCTCACTACCGCCGACAAGCAGCAGCTTCTGGAAACGCAAAGCGTCGTCGAGCGCCTCGAACTGCTCAACAAGCACCTCGCCAAGGAAATCGAAGTGCAGCAGCTGCGCGCCAAGATCCAGAACGAAGTGCAGGATCAGGTGCAGCAGTCGCAACGCGACTATTATCTGCGCGAGCAGATGAAAGCCATTCAGAAAGAATTGGGCGAGCAAGACGAGGGCCAGCGCGAGGTGGAGGACCTGCGGCAGAAGATCGAAGCCGCCGGCATGCCCGAAGACGTGAAGAAGGAAGCCATGAAGGAGCTGTCGCGCCTGGGCCGCATGTCGCCCATGGCCGCCGACTACTCGCTCACCCGCAACTACATCGAGTGGCTCGCTGTGCTGCCCTGGGCCAGGAGCTCCGGCTCCAAGATCGACATCAACAAGGCGCGCGAGATTCTCGACGAGGACCACTACGAGCTGAAGAAGGTGAAGGACCGCATTCTCGATTACCTGAGCGTGCTGGAGCTCAAGCCCGACATGAAAGGACCGATTCTGTGCTTCGTCGGCCCTCCGGGCGTGGGCAAAACCTCGCTGGGCCGCTCCATTGCCCGCGCCCTGGGCCGCAAGTTCCAGCGCGTCTCGCTGGGCGGCATGCACGACGAGGCCGAAATTCGCGGTCATCGCCGCACTTACATCGGAGCCCTGCCCGGGCAGATCATCCAGAGCATTCGCCGCGCGGAGACCAACGACCCGGTGATCATGCTCGACGAGGTCGACAAGCTAGGCCGCGACTTCCGCGGCGATCCGGCCTCAGCGCTGCTGGAGACGCTCGATCCGGAGCAGAACAACACCTTCCGCGATAACTACCTCGATGTGCCCTTCGATCTGTCCAAGGTGCTCTTCATTTGCACCGCCAACATGCTTGACACGGTGCCCCCGCCGCTTATTGACCGCATGGAGATCATCCCCCTGCAGGGCTACAGCGAAGAGGAAAAGGTTCACATCGCCAATCGCTACCTGATTCCACGCCAGATCAAGCAGAACGGCATCACGCCGGAGCAGATCGAGTTTTCCGAGGAGACGGTTCGCTACATCATCCGCCACTACACGCGCGAAGCCGGGGTGCGCAAGCTGGAGCAGACCATCGGCACGGTGTGCAGGAAAGAGGCGCGGCGCGTGGTCGAAGGCCACACGGAAAAGCTAGTGGTTTCGCGCGAGACCATACGCGAGTTCCTGGGCGGCATCCAGGTGCGCGTGGAGACCGAAGTTGCGGAGCGCGTCAAGCGCCCAGGCGTGGCCGTGGGCCTGGCCTGGACGCCGGCTGGCGGCGACATTCTCTTCATCGAGGCCAACAAGATGAAGGGCAAGGGCGGATTCACCATGACCGGACAGATTGGCGAGGTAATGCAGGAGTCCATGCAGGCTGCGCTCACATGGGTGCGATCCAACGCAGCCGAGCTGAGTCTGGCCGAGGACTTCAACAAGGACGTCGATTTGCATATCCATGTGCCCGCGGGTGCCATCCCCAAGGATGGTCCCTCGGCCGGTGTCACCATGGCCACAGTGCTGGCGTCGCTGTTAACCGATACGCCCGTCCGACCGCTGACCGCGATGACCGGCGAGATCACGCTCAGTGGGAACGTGTTGCCGGTGGGGGGGATCAAGGAAAAGTTTCTGGCCGCGCGCCGCGCCGGCGTTGAAACCGTGATCCTGCCTGCCGAAAACCGCCAGAACGTAGAAGAGGACCTTACCCCGGAGATGACGAAAGGCGTCAGCATCCACTACGCCGAGCGCATTGAAGACGTTCTGGCCGTGGCCCTTCCGCTGCTCAAGGCCCGCTCCGACGCCCAGGCTGTCGCGTCTACCTTCACCGCCGCCCCAGCCGCGTAACGCAACCCTGAGCCGGTAATAAGTCAGGGCAATCGCACTTGGAATGGTGCGCCGGCAGTGTTGATTTCGGGTTCATACGTACCCCCCCGGGGGGGTGCGTGGGATTCTGTCATGAAGCTCCTTGTTTTCTGATGTTTGGATGCGTTTTCGGGTGCGATTAACATGCGGATTTGTGCAAGAAAACTTAGAATTAGAAGTGGTTTCATAACCCGTCTGTCATCGTTCCTCAGGGGCTAAAAGCCCCACGTTTTTTAAGGAACTTATTGGCACGGCTGAAGCCGTGCCCTTTCAAAACTGGCGGTCCCGAAGCCTCGTGGAATCAAGTCATTACAAAAGACGATCTAATTTTTGTGCTAATTTTGTGCTCGACCTGATTGCAAGAACCGAGACTGCGCGGTGTTGGCCGCTGAAACTTCCGCATAGCCGGGAATACGGCCGGAAAGAGCGAATTCGGTCCAGATGACCTCATCTTCGTCCTGCCTGCAACCTGTGCTCTCGCACCCGTGGGGAGCCAAGGCGTCAGTGGTCCTAACGCTGCGCCGGTTCCTGTTCATCGGGATTGGCCGGTAAGAAGGCAATGCAAAAGGATTCTCTGAATATGGGCATTGGCCGACCAGCAGGGGGATCGTAAGGAGCGGCGGGACCAAACGGGTCGCAGTCGCCATCCGTTGTGTAGGCTACGCTCACCTTGCCGTCGCTGAGCGGCTGCATCGCCAACAGGTGCGAACGCCCGCGTGAAGGCGGCACCACGTAGTTCTTCTGCTGCCGGGTTTTCAGACTCACAATTTCGAGAGTCATGGCCTGGGGCATTTGTCGCGTGTTCTCTGCGGGAATCGTGACCAGCATGTCCTCAGCATGATCCAGCACGTATCCGGAGAAAACCGGGTCCTCGATCTTCATCTTCCAGTCGCGTTGGCGCGAAAGGATAAGGGTCTGCTGACATTGACGGCAGTCTTCGACAACATTGACGACCACAAACTGTCCGTCGTCTGTTTTGTCGAGAACCGTCTCGTTGCCCGTGGTCTTGAAACCCTCCGGCACCGGGTTAGGCATGTTATTTT
>JASHRF010000003.1 GCA_030037545.1 Acidobacteriaceae bacterium
GGAGTCTGGTGCAATCAAGACAAGCCGACACCGAACGGCGCACGGCTGCCGATCCACAAGGAGCGTCGGGCCGCAGCCGAGAAGTACAGCTCTATCGGCTGGCACACGTTCCGCCACACGTACCGTTCGTGGCTGGACGAGACCGGAGCGCCGATGAAGGTGCAACAGGAATTGATGCGTCATGCCTCGATCCAGACGACGATGAACGTCTATGGACAGGCCATGTCGTCATCGAAGAGAGAAGCGAATGGGAAGGTCGTAGAGATGGTGCTCAAGCCACTGAAAGCGAGCGCCTAAACTATGAATTTTCTTATTGGGAGATATTGGGAGTCTGTCGGTAGCGCCTGATTCTCGTAAGTTGTTGATTCTTTGGTTGCGGGGGCAGGATTTGAACCTGCGACCTTTGGGTTATGAGCCCAACGAGCTACCGGGCTGCTCCACCCCGCAGATTCAGTTTAGCAAGTGATTAAAAGGGGGTCAACTGCAACTCTGCAAGACTTCTCTGGGACCGCCACCCCAGACATTTGCCTGAACGCACGGCAGACCGAGTCGAAGGTTGCCGTTGCTGCGCAGGGTCGCTTGTAGCAAATCGTGCACGCATGACGTAATCTCTACGAATGGCCGGGCGAAATGAAGATTCGAGGAAAACGCTCGCGCTGCGGCGCAGGCTGCTGGCGTGGTATGCCCCGCACCGCCGCGACCTCCCCTGGCGCCGCACCCGCGAGCCCTACGCGATCTGGATTTCGGAGATCATGCTGCAGCAGACCCGCGTGGCCGTGGTGATGGCGCGGTATCGCGAGTTTCTGGAGCGCTTCCCCACCTTGACCTCGCTGGCGCGCGCCGATGAGCAGGAGGTGCTGGCGCAATGGAGCGGATTGGGTTATTACCGCCGCGCGCGCATGCTGCACCAGGCGGCGCAGTTCGTGGTTCAGCGCGACAATGGGAATCTGCCGGCGACCGCTGAGGAACTGCGCAGATTGCCCGGCATTGGGGCTTACACCGCGGCCGCTATCGCCAGTATTGCGCACGGGAAATGTTCAGCCGTCGTGGATGGAAACGTGGCGCGGGTCGTGTGCCGCCTGGAAGGTTGGGATGGAGCCGGCGGCCGCGCAAACGACCCGCTGAAGCGCAGGATTGAAGCGCGAGCGGCACAACTCATCGATCCCACGCATCCGGGCGACTGGAACCAGGCCATGATGGAGCTTGGCGCCACGGTATGCTTGCCGCGCAACCCGCGCTGCCTGGAGTGTCCCATCGCCGGCGCGTGCAAAACGCGCGGCGAGCATAAGACGCTGCCGCGAGCGCCCATGCTGCGTCGCGAAATTGGCCATGCACTGGTGGTGCGGATACCGAATCGTGCTAGGAAGAGCGGCGCGGGAGCTCAAGAGATTCTGCTGGAGCAGCGGCCGCCCGAGCTCACCGTGATGCCGGGCCTATGGGAGTTGCCCGAGCTGCGCCAGGCTGCGATTCCCGAGCCCGAGCTGCGCATGACGGTGCGCCACGCCATCATGCGGGTCAACTACCTAGTGCGGATTCGCGACGTCGCAGAGCATAATGTGGAGAAGCTTACCGTTCAGCAAGGCGAACGAAGGTGGGTGCGGCTCGAGGATGCCTGGCGAATGGCGCTTACCGGACTGACGCGAAAGGTGCTGGAGCGCGCACGGCTCTCTCCGGCAGCCAAGGACGTGGCAGCCCATTCGAGTCAGTAGTAATCCGCGCAGCTCAGGTAATAGCCACATTGGTTACAGATGAGCTTGCAGCGATGGCCTGCGAGCCGGTTCCCGCAGGTGGGGCAAATCTGGCAATAGTGGTCGAGGGGCTGCTCGACGGGCGGCGCAGCGGCGCTTTCGGGTGCGGACGCACCACTTTGCGGGACTTCGGGCGCAGTAGTAGCGCCGTCAAAATCCGGGTCGATATCGGGTCTGGGGAACTGGGTCCGCCCCGTGAGCATGTCCGACAGATTAGCATAGAGATGAAGAGATCCTGCCGGGCAGCATGTGGGTAGGAATTCCGCAGGACCAACCCAAGGCACGTCCGGAAATCCCTTGGCGTCAACCGGACGCACAATACCCCAACAACAGGATCGTTGCAGATCCCCAAGGAGGAACTATGGCTAGCAAAGCAACCGCGGTTTGGACCGGTTCACTGAAGGAAGGCAAGGGCACGATCACGACGGCGACGGGCGTGCTGCACAACGCGAGCTACTCGTTCGCCACACGATTTGAGGGCGCGGCCAGCGGCACCACGCCGGAGGAGATGATTGCGGCAGCGCACGCCAGTTGTTTTTCGATGGCGCTGGGCGCGCAGTTGGGCGGTGCCGGCTTTACACCCGACAAGATCGAGACCGAAGCGGCAGTTACGCTGGCCAAGACGGACGGTGGATTCGCGGTGACGCGGATCGCCCTGACCACCACGGCCAAGGTGCCGGGCGCGAGCAAGGAAGCATTCGACAAGGCCGCGGCCGACGCTAAGGCCGGCTGCCCAATTTCGAAACTCTTCGCCAACAACACCGAGATCACGCTAAACGCAAAGCTGGAGTAGCTGGAATCGTTGATGGCTGAGCGGAGGGGCTGGGACACGATTCCCGGCTTATCCGCAATGTCTCCTATCCTGCTGATTGCATGGCAGTTGCTTCATCGCCGACGTTCATCCCGAGGAACTGCTCCATCGAGATGATTTTGTCAGCCGGTTCTTGGTGGCGCTGCTTCATGGCCTCATGCGCCTGCTGGTACTGGCGTTCGATAGTCTCCTTTTTTATCTGGACATAGACCTGCAGTGTGGCCAGGCACAGCCAGCCCTCAAGCTTTTGCAGAGCGGCAAGATCCATGCCGTTGTTGTAAAGGCGACTTCTGATTATCTAGTTTCTTCAGGAGGCCCCAATAGGTTGGGGCGGAGGTCTTTGCCACCGCGGATTTGCTCGTATGCGGTTGATGGGCGATCGGTTCCGAGGCCAGGAGGGTTTGAAAAGCGGCGGCGGGAGTCTTACGGCGGTTATGCCGAAAGACGAATTCGTCGAGGTAGGCCTGGAGCTGGGCCTTGCTCACCCCGTGATAGGTTCCGATCAGCTACTGTTGAAGGTTTCCAATAGCTCGATCGGCCAGG
>JASHRF010000047.1 GCA_030037545.1 Acidobacteriaceae bacterium
TCCGGGCGAAAACCTGGCCAGCAGCTTCACCTCCGGCGCGCCGGGGTTTGAAATCTCGCAATTCGGCGGAGCAACTTCGCTGATCGGCGGCGGACTGGGCATCAACCGTTGCAATTGCCCGCTGACGGAGAAGGAAGACCAGTTCCAGATCGTCAACAACTGGACCAAGGTTATCCGCAACCACACTGTCAAGCTGGGCGTGGACCTGCGCTACGGCCGCAACCTGCGCGTGCCTTCCGACAATGACCGGGACGGCTTGATATATTTCCACTCCGGCCTCACCGAGGACACCTCCGCTCCCACGCCAGGCGGCCTGGGATTTGCCACCTTCATGCTGGGCGAGGTGGCCGACTTCAACCGCTATGTCTCCGTCAACTTCAACGCCAAGGAGTTCCAGAAGCGCACCTTCTTCTACCTGGAGGACGAGTGGCGCGCCACGCACAAACTGACCCTGAACCTGGGTGGCCGTCTGGATCTGTTCTGGCCGGAGACCGTCAACGCCGCCGGGAATGGCTCGCTCTTGAACCTGTCGAACGGCTATCTGTACGTGGCCGGCGAGGGCGGGATTCCTTCCGACATGGGTTGGACGGTCAGGGCGCTGAAGCAGTTGGCGCCTCGTCTTGGCGCCGAATACCAGCTTGACCCCAAGACCGTGATCCGTGCCGGCTACGGACGCAGCTTCGATATGGGGGTCTTCGGCTCCATCTTCGGCCACACGGTTACGCAGAATATTCCGGTCCTGGCCAACCAGTCGCTCTCTCAGACCAATGCCATCACCCCGGTATTCGATCTGAACGTCGGCCCCAGCGCCTATGTCTTCCCGACGGTTCCTTCCAATGGTCTGTTGCCGAACCCCGGTTACACCGTCAGTTCGGCTTCCCGTCAGAACCCGCTCACCTTCCCCACCCTGGATGCGTGGAACCTGAGCGTGCAGCACGCGCTCACGCCTACCTTAAGCCTGACCGTTGCCTACGTGGGCAATAAGGGAACGCACACCCTAGGCGACGGCGATGGCAACACCACCAACCCCAACGAACCGACCATCGCCCTGCCTGCGCAATACAGCGTCACAGGGCAGACTATGACCTTCGATAACTCTGTGCCGGCCGGCGTGGTTGGTACGGGCACGAACGGATACCCCGCCAACCACACCTCAACAGGCAAGTACTTGACGCGCTACTACGGTGGCTCGCTGGCCGCCTGCCGGGATCCAAACTATGCCGTCGGTTTTCCCGCCGGAGATGCGACCATTGCGCAAGTCGATGGCGATCCGCTTCTCACACCCGGCATGTGCGGCTGGACGGACTCCGTCAACGACCGGTGGGATAACCAGAACACCGAGTACGACGCTTTGCAGGTTACTCTCAACCAGCAATACCACAACGGCATGAGCTTCAATACGAACTACGTGTGGGCCAGTGCATTCGACGAGAACACCAACTGGTTTACGTGGTACCCGTCAATCTCTCACATGCGCGACAGCCAGGTTCGCGACCAGCAATGGATCGGCTACGGCAGCTACGACCTGCCCTTTGGCAAAAACAGGCACTTTATGCCCGGCGCCAATACCGCCGCCAATCTGCTGGTAGGCGGCTGGCAACTGGGCGGCGATATGAACTGGGCGGGCGGTTTGCCATTCACGCTCTCGTACAACGAATGCAGCGCCAATCTCCCGCAAACGTCAATATGCGACCCAAGCATTATTCAAGGGGAACATATCAAGACCCACCTCTCCGCCTTTACACCGACTTCAAACGGGGTTGGTACACGCACCTTCTATAGCGCGTATTCACTCTCTCAAGCCTCGCCCTCGACACCGTGCCCTACTGGGGAAATATGCGGCGTCTTTTACAACCCCGGCCTCGACAACTTCGGCAACGTGGGTCAAAACACCGTTCGCGGGCCAAGGTTCTTCGGCACGGATATGGCGTTGACCAAGCAGTTCACCGTTTGGGAGACGGTTGCAGGCCAATTCCGCTTCGATGCCTTCAACGTCTTTAACCACATCGCCTCGGGCAACCCCAGCGGCAACATCGAATCGGCCGGCACCATCACCGCGGGTGGCGAGGGATACGGGCAAAGCCAGGACTTCGGTCCGCGCCAGCTCGAATTCTCGGCGCGCCTGCAGTTCTGAGATGCGATGGGTTTCAAGACGTGTCAGGGCACAATCTCACTTGTGCCCTGACACCAGAAGTGGTTTCATAACCCGTCTGTCATCGTCCCTCAGGGGCTAAAGCCCCGCGTTTTTGGGGAACTTATTGGCACGTCTGAAGCCGTGCCCTTTCAAAACAGGGTTAGGAAACAGCTTCTAATTTGCTCAAGTTAGAGACGGGAAAAGGCCAAGATGGCCGAAGGGAATTCATATTTTGAAGGCCGGAACAGGCAGTCGGTTTTAGACTAGATACCAAGGCCGCACATGCTGCACAGAATCATTCCTGCAGTTCTTCTCGCACTCCTGATTTTTGGCGCGCACGGACAAGCGCAACCAAGCACTGTCGAGAGCCGCAGCCAGGCCTCGGCGCCAACCTTTGCGTCGGCGCAGGAGCTTGCCGCGAGAGGCCGTTTGGACGAGGCACTGGCGCAACTGAATCAACTGGCCGAGCAATCGCCGGAGCCGGCCGGCGTAGAGCGTTTGCGCGGCATCATCTTTTACCAGAGGGATCAGTTTCAAGAAGCGATCGCGGCCTTTGCAAAGGCTGAAACGCAGAATCCGGATGACCGCGAATCGATCGAGATGCACGGAGTGACCCTGTTCCGCATGAGCCACGCGCCGGAGGCGATTCCGTATCTTGAGAAAGCGCGCACCGCGGTGGAGCGCGCCAACATCGATCCCAATTACGTTTTGGCGCTCTGTTATGCCGACGTGCAGCGCTACGATGACTCGCGTCATGCGTTTGCCGCACAATTCGGATTTCCTCCCGACTCCGCGCAGGCCTATCTGCTGGCGGGGCGGATGTTTTTACGCCGCGAACTGAGCGACGAAGCCGGAGTGCAGGCGGCGAAGGCGCTCGAAATCGATCCCCGCTTGCCGCTGGCTCATGAGCTGCTGGGCGAGGTTGCGCTGGCCAAGGGCGACTCGTCCGGCGCCATTCGGGAACTGGAGGCTGAGCGCGGGCTCAACCCGCTGGAACCGGAACTCTATGACCGCCTGGGCGACGCCTATCTGCGCAGCGCGCGATACACCGACGCCCAACAAGCGCTGAACCGCGCCGTGCTGCTGGAACCCAATTCCACGGGACCTTATATCATGCTGGGCGAGACCTTTCTCAAACTTAATCAGCCTATCCAGGCGCTGCACTATCTGGTTCGCGCGGCGCAGATGGACCCATCAAATTACCTGACTCACAACCTGCTCGGCCAGGCTTACAGGGCCACCGGCCAGGTGGCTGAGGCTAATCGGGAGTTCAAGCTTGTGGTGGACCTGGAGGACCAGGGCCAGCCTGGCGCCGCGGAGAGATAACCGATGCACCGTGGCGGGACGATCCTTCGCGCACTGTTGAGTTGCGTGGTGTTTGTTCTGCCGCTGCGGGTTGTGGCGCAGGCGCCGGCTGCGGTGAACGCTCACGACATCGAAAAGGCGACCGCGGCATTTCAGGCCGGCTATGCCGCCCGGCAGGCGGGGAACCTGGATGCGGCGCGGGCGCAGTTTGCGCTGGCGGCGCGGCTTGCCCCGCAGATTCCCGAAGGGCACGAAGCGCTGGGCACGGTCCTGATGGAACTGGGCAAGCCGGATAAGGCGGCCACGGAGTTCCAGGCCGCCGCAAAGCTCAGACCTGGCGATGCCGGCATCGAGACAAATCTCGCGCTGGCGCTGGCGCAGGCAGGGCAGGCGGAAAGCGCTATTCCGCACTTCGAGGCTGCGCTGCAACGGTCGCAAGAGCCCGGGCAGAAAGCGCTCGACGCCGCTTTCTACGAGGCTTACGGACGCGCCCTGGCTGCCGCCGGCAAGCCGGATCGAGCCTTCAACCAGTTGGCGGCAGCGGAGGCACTCAGCGGGCCGAACGCCGAGCTGGACGATGACCTGGGCTCGCTTTACGCGCAGATGGGCGAGTGGGAGCAGGCGCGCAGCCGATTCGAGGCTGCTATCGGGCTGGATGGCGGATATGTGCGCGCGCGGATTCACCTGGGCATTTTGTTGCGCCGGCAGCACGACCTCGACGGCGCGCTCGCGCAACTGGAAAGCGCTTCGCAAGTCGAGCCGTCCAATGGCGAGGTACTGTTGGAATACGGGCGCACGCTGGCTGCGGCGGGCCATGACGACGAGGCGACGGAGAAGCTTACCGCAGCCGTCAAAGCTGACCCGGACCTTCCAGGGGTCGACTTGGAACTGGCCATGGCGCTGCAGCGGCTGGGACGGCAACAAGAGGCAATTCCCTGGTTTCAGCAAGCCATCGATCGCGATCCGCACAACACCAGCGCCCTTGACAATCTGGGACTGGCTCTCACCCTCACGGGCAATGCAAAAGACGGGCTGGTTATGTTGCAGCGCGCGCTGGCCGAGGATGCCAACAACGAAGGAACCTATAAGAATATGGGCGTGGCGCATATACAGCTTTCGGAGTTCGACCAGGCCATCGGCGATTTTAAGAAAGCGCTGGCGCTGGACCCCAACGACGTGGAGGTGCACTACGACCTGGGCGTGGCCGACAAATTTTTGGATCACTTCGACGACGCCATTGCGGAGCTAAGCCGCGCCGGCCGGCTGGACCCTTCTTTGCCAGATCCGCCGTACACGCTCGGCATTTTGTATATGCAAATCGGCAAGCTGGATGAAGCGATCGTGGAGTTGAAGAAAGCGGCCGCGTTGAGGCCGGATAGCGGCGATAGCTGGGCTATTTTAGGCAGCACACTCAAGCAGGATTCCCGGCTCGATGAAGCTGCGGACGCTCTCAAAAAGGCGATCTCTTTGCTCCCCGCTCAGCCTGGCCCGAGGGTCACGCTGGCCGGCGTCTTTGCCGCGCAAGCGGCATCTCTCAAGCAGCAGGCCGATGCGGCTGGCGCGGCCGGCGACCAGCCAAAGGCCGAGCAACTGCTGAGCCAGATGATGGAACTGCGCAGCCAGGCCGCGGAATACCGGCGCCAAGCCGCCGATCTGAGTCGCGCCGCGGTGAGTCGGCAGCGCGCAGATTTTGCGCTTAACGCCGGCAACCAGCTCATGCTGCGCGGCCAGATTGCCGATGCCATTGTCCGCTACCAGGAGTCCATCGCCGCCGACCCGACCTTCGCTGAGCCGCACCTCCAGCTTGCCCTTGCCTATGAGCGCCAGGGGCGCACAGAGGATGCGGCTGCCGAGCGCGCCAAGGCAAAGGATCTTGCGCCCGCTCCATGAAGCCCTGAAACATCGGATTGCGGAATCTGTCTACACTGGAAAGATCCCCAGGGAGGTTTCTCGTTTGCCGTTTACGCGCCGCGGATTTTTGAAGTCACTCTCCAGGTCCACGCTGGTTTTGCCGCTCGAAGAGGTTTTACGATGGGCGGGCCCGCCGCTGGCATGGGGACAAGCTGCGCCTTCGCAAAAGCCTGCCGGCACAGCGCGCGAAACTTATTCCGCCCAGGCTCGGCCCGCGCCCAAGGGTGCGCCATCGCCGGTGACCGGCACGCCGCTGGGCGTACAGTTCGTGGATGTGGCGCAACAAGCCGGACTCCATGCGGAAACCATCTTCGGCGGCGAACACCGCAATAAGTATCTTCTCGAAACCACGGGCTGCGGCGCTGCCTTCTTCGATTACGACCAGGACGACTGGCTGGACATCTTCCTGGTCAACGGCTGGCGCCTTGAAGGTTTCCCAAAAGGCCATGAGCCCGTGTGCCACCTGTTCAAAAACAACCGCGACGGGACTTTTACCGATGTCACCTTGAAGGCCGGATTGGCGCGCTCCGGCTGGGGCCAGGCGTGCTGCGTGGGCGACTATAACAACGACGGCTGGAACGATCTGTTCGTCAGCTATTATGGCCAGAACGCTCTCTTCCGAAATAACGGCAATGGCACCTTTACCGAGGTGACCAAGGAAGCAGGCCTCCTGCAGAACAGGTTGCGGTGGAATTCGGGGTGTACGTTCCTGGACTATGATCGGGATGGCAATCTCGATCTTTTCGTGGGCAATTATATCGATCTTGATCTCAAGACGGCACCTCTGCCGGAGGAAGCAAACTGCACTTATAAGGGCATTCAGGTAGCTTGTGGGCCGCCGGGCCTGGAGGGCGGCAAAAACCTGCTCTACCGCAACAACGGCGACGGCACGTTTACCGATGTGAGCGAGAAGAGCGGGATGGGCACGGCGCTGGGCACATACGCCCTGAGCGCGGTCGCGGCCGACCTGGATAACACCGGCTGGCCCGACATTTACGTGGCCAACGATTCCACCGCCGCAACCTACTACGAGAATCAGAAGGACGGCACATTCAAGGACCAGGCCGTGGAAGCTGGCGTGGCCTACTCACCCGATGGCAAGCCTCAGGCGGGGATGGGAGTTTCGGTAGGCGATTACAATCGCGACGGTCTTCTGGATATCGTCAAAACCAACTTCGCCGGCGACACCGATTCGCTGTATCTCAACCTGGGCGACGGCTCCTTTGACGATCAGACCTACGAGGCCGGCCTGGGCGTGAACACGCGGCTGCTGGGGTGGGGCGTCAGCTTCATGGATATCGATAATGACGGCTGGCTCGACATCCTGGTGGCCAACGGCCATGTCTACCCCGAGGTGGACGGAACCGGAGTGGACGCGGCCTACGCGGAGCGGAAATATCTCTACCGCAACCTGCGCAACGGCCAGTTTGAAGACGTGAGTCTCATCGGCGGCAGCGGCATTACCACGCCGGCCAAGGCTCGCGGCTTTGCCGTGGGCGACTATGACAACGACGGCGATCTGGATGTGGTGGTGAACTGCGTGAATTCCATTCCCCAACTGTTGCGATGCGACTCAGCGCTCGATCACAATTGGATCAAGATTCGCACCGTTGGAACCAAAAGTAACCGTACCGGCATCGGCGCGCGGCTCAAGGTGGTAGCGCAAACCGGCACACCCGTGCTGGGCGCGAGACCAGGATCCGCACTCGTCCAGATTGATGAAGTGCGCTCCTCCGATGGATACTTTTCGGCAAGCGACCTGCGGATGCATTTCGGGCTCGGCAACGCGAAAAAAGTAGACCTGGTGGAGATTCGCTGGCCTTCTGGAAATGTCGACACTCTCGGGGACCTGGATGTGAATCGCTTGTACGTGATCGAGGAAGGCGGCAAGATTCTGAAGTCCGATGCTTTCACTACCGCACGAAAGAATACCTGAGGGCCCGGGGACCATGGCCTTTGCCTGACTGCCACTCCGCCGGGGAGAGATTCCGGTTGGCGAGAAAACAAGGCCTGGCCGCTGCTCTTTCCAGATCCGCGTCCCACAGTCGAACGGCGATTGTTCTGTCCTGGGCCATAGCCCCGATCCGCTTCCGCGCGCAAATGTTAGAATTCGGCTGAACTTACGAAGAAAAAGAGGAGTCGATGAAAATGTTTCCTAAGCGTGCAAGCCAATTGCGAATCCCTTTTGCTTCGGTCTCTGCGCCGTTCTTTGCGTCCATTCTTGCTATCTGCTTAACCTGCATCACTTTTGCTCCTGCGCAGGAAACCCGCATGACCTATTCGCAGGCCGTCGCACGCGCTAAAGCCATCGTGGCCAAAATGACGCTCGA
Source organism: Acidobacteriaceae bacterium (assembly GCA_030037545.1). Taxonomy (GTDB): domain Bacteria; phylum Acidobacteriota; class Terriglobia; order Terriglobales; family Acidobacteriaceae; genus Telmatobacter. The sequence continues at coordinate 7,681 of JASHRF010000047.1, forward strand.
TGAAAAAATCTCCGAGCTGCACGGAATTCATACGCCCACCGGGTACAGAATTGTGCCTGGCTTGCCACGGCTCGGCATTCCCGCGCTGCAAATGACCAACGGGCCCGCCGGCGTCGGCCCCGGAGGAGCAGGCGCGCAGCCGCCAGCCACGGCGCTGCCCGCGCCCATTTCTCTGGCCGCCACGTGGGATCCGAGCCTGGCTTTCGAGTACGGCAAGATCGAAGGCGAAGAGACGCGGTCGCTCGGCAACACGCTGCTCGAGGCGCCCGACGTGAACATCGCGCGCGTTCCTCAGGGCGGGCGCGACTTTGAAGGCTACGGCGAAGATCCGTTCCTCGACGCAAGCATCGCCGTGACCAACATCGAAGGCATTCAGAGCACCGGCATCATGGCCACGGTGAAGCATTACATCGCCAACAACCAGGAAGCCGACCGGATGCGCATCGACGAACAGATCGGCGAGCGGGCGCTGCGCGAAATTTACATGCCGGCATTCAAAGCCGCTATCCAGCAAGCGCACTCGGCGTCCGTCATGTGCGCCTATCCCAAGATCAACGGTGCCTTTAACTGCGAAAACGATCCGCTGCTCAAGGATGTGCTCAAGAAGGAATGGGGCTTCGAGGGCTTTGTAATGTCCGACTGGGGCGCGACCCACAGCACCGTGCCCAGCGCGCTCGCCGGTCTCGACCTGGAGATGCCCACGGGAGAATACTTCGGCGACGGCTTGAAGTCAGCCGTGCAGTCCGGCGCCGTGCCGATGTCCGCGATCGACAACAAGCTGGTGCGGCGCTACGCGACGATGATGCAATTTGGCGATTGGGTCGCGCCGCCGAAGCGCACTCCGATTCCGGCATTCGCGCACGGCGAGGTGGCGCGGAAGATCGCGGCCCAGAGTATGGTGCTGCTCAAGAACGACGGCAACATTCTGCCCCTCGACGTCCCGCACATCGGCTCCATAGCGCTGATCGGCCCCTACGCGGTGCGCCCGAACAGCGGAGGCGGAGGCAGCTCGCATGTGATCCCGATTTACACCATCACACCATACGACGGCCTTGAAGCCGCGATGTCGCACCAGGTTCGTGTTGCGGTGCTTGACGGCATCGACCTGAACCAGGCTGTGGGCGCAGCCAGGCGCTCGCAGGTGGCGATCGTGATGGTGGGCGACCAGGACACGGAGGGACGCGACCAGCCGATTGCGCTCACCGAAGCGCAGAACCAGCTCATCGATGCCGTCGCCAAGGCGAATCCGAAAACGATCGTAGTGGTAAAAAGCGGCTCGGCCGTGCTCATGCCGTGGATCGACGAAGTTCCGGCCGTGCTCGAAGCGTGGTATCCGGGCGAGGAAGACGGCAACGCAGTTGCCGACGTGCTCACCGGCAAGGTTGATCCTTCAGGCAAACTGCCCATCACTTTCCCCGTAAGTGTGGATCAGACATTCGCGAAAAATCCCGAAGAGTATCCGGGTGTGAACGGCACGGTCAACTATAGCGAAGGCCTCGAGGTCGGTTATCGCGACTATACCGCGCACAACCTTCAGTCCCGGTTTCCCTTCGGATTCGGGCTCTCGTACACGGCGTTCAGCTTCGACGGGCTGAAGGCGAGCCGGCAGCCGGGTAGCGCCAACGCCACGGTGAGCTTCAAGGTCACGAACGTGGGCAAGGTGGCGGGCGCCGAAGTTGCGCAGCTCTACCTGGGCTTCCCGCCCATCGCCGAGGGCAACGAGCCGCCAATTCAATTGAAGGGTTTTCGCAAAGTGATGCTGAGTCCAGGCGAGTCGAAGACGGTCGAGCTCAAGCTCGATGCGCACTCGTTCTCTTACTGGTCGACGACGTCACACGCGTGGAAGGTCGCGCAGGGATCGTTCCAGGTGATGGTCGGGGATTCGTCCGCGAACACGCCGCTGAAGACTACGCTTTCGATCCAGTAGGAACTTTGTATTTGTTTTGAAGTGGTTTCATAACCGGTCTGTAATGGTCCCTCAGGGCTAAGGTCCCACGTTTTTGGGGAACTTATTGGCACGGCTGAAGCCGTGCCCTTTCAAAACAGGGTTATGAAACAGCTTCTAGCGTCTTGACACTATCTCAAGAGGGCACTCGCTTGGGAACAGAAAGGACTGGTCTTGGTGTCTGACCGACCAACAAATGCTTCTTGATAGGGAACGGTGTAAACCGCATGGCATGTGCCCTCGTCCCCGGCTACAATCTCGAAGAGAGATGCTCCGCCAAAGCCCTTCAGCGTTGGCCACCCGATCGGTTTCGCTCTCTTGCGCGGCATACAAAGCTATGCCCATTGAGCGCCTGACCACTCCCAGCGTCAGCGCGGGCTCCGCGTGCGCATTTTCTAGAGCGGCCTGTCCGAATTCGAGCTAACTCGCTCCATGTTTCTGCCATTCGCGGCGTTTTCGGCATCTTCGGAATCCTGCGCGCCAGCCGCTGAATCCAATAGGCCGAGCGAGTCCGGAGGAACACCGTGCCTACTACCCTGTCTGCCCGTGAAGCCCATCGCGCCAAACAAGCGCCGCAGGTTCCCGGCGTTCTGCCTGTCTTTCACGAGCGCTGGAGCCCACGCTCCTTTTCCGATCGCGAAGTGAGCCGCGAGTCGCTGGGGAAAATCTTCGAGGCGGCGCGCTGGGCCGCATCTTCCTACAATGAGCAGCCCTGGCGTTTTCTGGTGGGCAGGCGCGGCTCCGAAACCTACGACAAAATTTTCGCGTCCATGGGCGAGTTCAATCAGAAGTGGGCGGGCACGGCGCCGGTGCTCCTGCTGGGCGCGGCGTCACCCAAATTCAGCCACAACGGCACACCCAACCGCTTCGCATTTTACGATCTCGGCGCCGCGGCGTCGTACATGACCCTCCAGGCCGCTTCACTGGGTCTGGCCACGCACCAGATGGCCGGCTTCGACCAGGAAAAGGCACGCGAGCTGCTCGGCATCCCCGCCGATTATCTGATCGGGTCGGTGATCGCGCTTGGCTATCAGGACGAGCCGGAAAAGCTGGGCGATAAACAACTGATCGGCCAGGAGACTTCTCCACGGCAGCGCAAGCCACTCGTCGAGTTCGTGCTGGAAGCATGGGGAAAACCGATGGATTTGGGGTGATAAGTGCGGCCGTTTGGCATGCCCTGACGCAGAGCCGGATTATGAAACAGCAGATAGTGGCCTGCCTAATGCCGCTGCCACGCCACAACAGCGACCTCAATCACCGCAAACAGCACGCTCACGGCGGCCAGAAATCCCTTGGCTCGCTGCCAGTTCTGCTCGTGGCGGTCCATGCGCCGCTCCAGCTCGGCTAGGCGGCCGCCGTTGCCGTCGCCCATCAGCCCCGTCATCTGCGCCTTGAGCACGCTCAGATCGCTCAGCACCTGGGCTTCGAATTCGTTCATCATGCGCATAAAGGCAGTTCTCAGCTCACAGTTCACGGTTCGACCGGCTAACGCCGCGAACACCGCTCTACGCGCTCAGCGGCAGATTGATAAACAGCGCCGTCGAAAACTCCGAGTAATTGGGCGGCGTTGAGCCGTCGTACATGCGGATATAGAAACGGTCGGCGGCCGAGACGCGCGAGAACGTAATGGTCTGCGCGGAAGTGCGCGTCACCAGCGTGGGATCCTCGCCGGGCATGAAGCAAAAATCGCGCAGGCGGATCTCGAAGCCTCCGCCTGTGGGCGGCGCCACGCCGGTGTTGATGGTCACCGTGCTGCCGTTGAGCGTGGTCACGGTCAGGCCGTCCAGATTCGCCAGCACCGTGGGCGCAATCGCGGCCGGCAGCCACGTGTCTACGGGCACCGTGGCGCTGGTGCGGATGGCCAGATCGTCGGCCCAGTCGTTGGCGAAGGCAATATCGTACTCGACGAGATCCGGCACGCTGGGCGCGTAGCTCACCTTCACCGTGCGCACCACCACCTGCGCGTCGAGATTGGTGGAGGGCGCATTGAGCAGCAGGGCGTCGCCGGGCCAGACGTCGGCGGCAAAACTGGCGCGCGTGCCCTTGTACGCTCCTGCCCACAACGCGCTCACGCTGGCCGCGGCCTGTTCCATCACCTGTGCGGCGTAGCGGCAATCGGCGGAGCTGCGCGCGGGCGGGCTGGAAACCGTGCCGATCCACACGGCCACCGCGGGCGAACCGGACGCGGCCAAAGCCTGCTGGCTGGCCGTATTTACAGCGCGGCCCACGGCACGGCCAACGGTCCGGTAATTCACCGCAATCTGCTCGCCGGCCACGGGAGTGGAGCCGGTATAGAACGCCACCGTGCCGGATCGCTCCAGGTGGCACTCGGCCGCTTCGGCGGTCGAGCCCACGCGCCGCGTATAGGGTTCGCCAGAAGGCGGCGTGCTGACCACCCAGCCCGAGCCGAGATTGGTCACATTGAACGCGCGCATGGAGCCGATGAGATTGAGACTGCTGGCCGGAACCGCCATGCAGTTGCCGGGCAGAGAGGTGACGGCGCCGTCGTAGAGCGTGACCGGGGTTGCGCCCACGCCGTTCACAAATTGCTGAATCTCCATTTGAATCCGGCCCGGCGCCACAATGCCTGTGCCGCCCGCAGCAATCACTCCGCTGTCGCCGAACGAGTAATACATGGAGCACGACCGCTCGCATTCCGGGCAATGCACGCGCACCCGCAGCGTGTACTGGTTGGCGGGATTCAGCGCGAAGGTGGTTCCGGCATTGACGCCCTCCACCAGCGGCTGCAGCGTGACCGCTCCCGTGCCGGCCTGCGCGGTGGCTTGGAATCCTGCCGTGCAATTGGCCACGGTCTCCGGCGCCATGAACAAGCCGGCTACGATGCCCGTGCTGCCGGGCGAGAGCGTCACGCCTACAGCTTCCAACAGCACCGTTCCTCCCATCTCGATGGGATTGAGCCAGGCCAGGACCGTCTGCCCGTCAACGCCGTTGCCTCCGTTCATGGCCAGGCCGTTCGGCCCCAGCGCCAGGCACCCGGGCGCTCCGGTTGCGCTCCACAGGCAGTCGTCTATGGCAGACTCGTTGAAGAGCTCGCTGATGAGCGTGATCTTCGATTCGGCGGGGAAGTACGGGTCGAAAGCCAGGTCAAACTGCGTGGTCACGCCGTCACCCAGAAAATACTCGGTCACCAAAGCCACCGGCTCGCTCTCGCCGCAGACGGTCACGTCGTTGGCCAGAGCGCGCTTCACGCTGGCCGTGAAAGCCAGGGTAGCCAGGTTGAGGCTGCCGTCGGTTTCGTTGAGCGTGTGGATGGCGCATGGGACCGTGGTCAGCGTCAACTGCCCGTTGAGCGCGCGATACACGGCCCGCACCATGCTTGCGGCCTCGCCGGCCTGGCGGCTGAAATTCGCGCCGGGCAGCGAAGAGTAGTTGCTCACTACCGCTGCCAACGAAAGCCCCTGTGTCGAAAGCGCGTCCGAACCGGCCTGCGTCACCAGCAGCTCCAGTAACTGGCTGGCGGAAAAGCTGCTGGTTCCGGCGCTGGGCGGCATCAGCAGCTCGTCGAGCAGAAGCTCATCGCTTACCGCCTGGATCGCGGTGCGGTAGCGTGGGCCTTCAAGGCCCATGCCGGAATATTCGGGCAGCGGGCTCACGGCGATGTAGCCGGTAAAATAAAGCGTGCCGTCGTCGCCGGTCACAGCCAGCGGCTGGTAGCGCGCCGGCGCGGCCAGCGCGCCATTGGCGGGCAAACTCAGCCAGAGCTGGCAGATGGATGGTGCATTGATCTTGCGCTCGATGGTAAGCGGCCGTGAAGCATCGAGCGCCGAAGTGTAGTCTTCGCCGTAAATGGTGATCTTCATAAGACAGTTCTCAGTTGTCAGTTCACAGTAGTCAGTGATCAGTTGTCAGTTGCCGACGAAAGGCACGGCCAAGATGGAAATGCGATCGAAGGATTTTGATCCGAGGCCATCTGCAACTGCTTCGGCTGCCTCAGTCCTCAAACTGGCAACTGGTCACTTATGACTGAAAACTGTGGTTACACCAGCGCATTCGCCGCCGGCAAAAAGCTGCGATAGCAAACCACGCGCTCGCCGTCCAGCGGGTCGGTTACCGGCAGCGCCAGAAACTGCGCCTTGAGCACTGCGCGCGATTGGCCGTTCTTGTTTTTCGCGTCCAGCGCCAGCATTGCCTCTTCCGCGCCGCAGCTCGACTGCAATCGCGGATAGTAGAAGAAAACGCGCTCACCCTGGCTGCCTTCCATCAGGAACAGCGCCGACCACTCCTGGTAAAAGCAGCCGCCCTCGCGATCGACGAATCCGGTAACCAATTGCACTTTTGTGCCGGCCGCCGGCGCGCCGCCGGGCAGCGGTTCGGCCAGCATGAGGCCGGTCGAATTCACCTGTGCCACCAGCGCCACGTTGAAGGTGACGCGGCGAATGTATTCGACGTCGGTAAGCGCCGAGCGCACATACGCGCCGGAGACCGGCGTGCCCACGAAGCCGGTTTGCCCGGCGTAGTCCACGTCCACCGCGACGATGGAGCCGGCCTGAAATTTGGCTGCATCGGAAGACGCGAGCAGAATGGAAGTGGACGTGGAGCCCGTTTGCGGCGTCACGGCTGCCGATGGCTCCGCTCCATCGGCAGCCGGAGCCGCGCCACTGGCCGGCGCAAGCAGGTTCATGTGCTGCGATCCGGTTGCCAGGGCCATGGTTAACTTGGTCCAGCTCAGGAATTCCAGGCTCACCTGCGCCTCCAGCGTTTGCCGCACCTGTTCGAGGGGCGCCGCGGGAATGCCGGTGAGCAGCGGCGCCGATTTGCTGGCCGGCCGGCGCGCGAAGTTCTGGATCCAGCCCAGGCTGATCCACGGCGACGGCGGTGCGTCGAGGCTGAAGCGTCCCTGCTCCGCGGGATCGAAGATCACGGGCGTTTGCGCCGGCCGGTTCACCGGCGCAAAGTAGGCCCGCACCCTGCGCGCCACCGGCGCGGGAGCGGAAAAATACGTTGATGCCATGATCACCCTCTAGTGCGTGTTGGTGGACGGTGCACCGCTTTTACTCCCCCTGCTCCTGGTAGCTGTACACCATCACCGTGGCGCCGCGGCTCAACCGGTCGCGCAATGTGACGATGGGCGCGAACGACGGCTCGTCCCAGAACACCTGCGTGAGCATGGCCGCCGGGGGCGTGGCCTCGTAATTGCATTTGAGCGTGTGGAACGGCTGCACGATGGCCAGAACTTCCTCATCCATCTCGCTCAGCGCGCGCCCGCGGTCCAGCCCGCCGAAACTCTGCGTGCCGCAGGTCGCGTACAGAATCTCGCATTGCGCGGCGGCCATGGTGGAGCTGAGATCCATATCTGCGCCCAGCGCCGTCCAGCGCAGCACAAAAACGTCGGTCGGAAGCTGGCTGAATGGAGCTTCGGCTTCCTCCACCAGGATTCCGGGCCGCACCGCTCCGCGCAGAAGGATGGTCCGCTCCGGATTGACCACGACCAGACGCGCGCGCAGCGCCATGTAGAAGCTGTCTTTCGCGTTTTGCATTGCGTGCTCCAACCAGTTCACAGTTCTTAGATCTCAGTTCACAGCCGCTTCACGCAGCGCACAGCGAACTGTGAACTACGAACTGAGAACTGAAAATGCAAGCTGCTAAACGCCCTGCGCTTCCGCTTCCCGCAACAGCAGCCGGTACAGGTACACCTGGCCGAAGGCCTCGTTCGCGGCAATGGACTCGATCAGGTACTCCTGCCCGGCCACAGTCACCGCCAGCGTCATGGCGAAGAGCGCCTGCGCCGACTCGAGATCGAGCGCACCAACCTGTTGCGCCACGCTGGTGGCCGAGACCAGCAGCTCCCACTTGGATTCGCCGCCCTCTTTCCATGTTGGGCGCAGCTTGCGCATCACCACAGGGCCAATCACAACCTCAGAGAACGTGCTCGCCAGCAGCCCAATCTCCGACATCGACGGATCACTGCTCGACGTGGTCACGCGCAGTTGGGCCGTTGTCCCGCCCACACTGCGCAGCAGGGCATTAGCCAGCATCTGCGCAGCGGCAGTCGGATTGCACGGCGATGTGTCGCTCATGATTGCTCCCATTTCAGTGGTCGGTGATTGGGCGCGAGGAAGTGAAGGAGTTAAAGTGAAGAAGTGAAATAGTGAACGAGTGGAGGAATCCTGCGACTCGATTCACTCTTTGGCTCGTTCACTCGTTCACTTGTCCATCGGGTCTCCGCTTTCTTATTTCCTTGTTCCCTTGGCCCCTCGTTCCCTGCCTTTTTCACCCCAGCCGGTTCGCAACATACCGGTTGAGCCAGGCCTTGACCGTGTCGTCGAGCAGCGAGCTGGAAAAGTACTGCATCCACATGGTGTCCATCTTGGACATGCTGGCGTTGAGCGCAGGTGTGGCCTGGGCGTTGCGCACAATCTGCGCGCAGGCGGACTTCACGTCGTCGCCGATGGTGGCCAGCCCCGCCGTATAGGTCACCCGCACCTCGTTGTAGGGCAGGCCGAAGACATTCCAGGGCAGCGTGAGTTCGCCGTTGGCCGGATCCGCGTCCACCAGGCTGGGATCGATGGCCGCCCATTGTCCGGGCAGGCCGAAAAGCCCCACAATCTCTGCCAGCGGCTCGAGCAGAACCTCGCCCCGCCGCGGGTTGGCATAGCGGCCCTCGATCGCAACAAAAGGCGAGGGGGACGGCGCCAGCGGCGCCAGGGGCAGGTAGGTAAGCATCACGGTGCGCGCCCCGGAAACCACGCGCAGCCGCTCCGTGTACTCGACAATGTTCAGATCCGGCCGTCGGCAATAGCTGTTGATCAGGGCCGTTGCGGCCGTGATCCAGTCCGCCGTCGTCCCCGCTGGCAATCCGTAGTTCGGATAATCCGCTGGCTCCAGATAAGGCATGAAGGTCTCCTCAGGCGTGGAGTGAAGGTGAACAAGGGACCAAGGGAACAAGAAAACAACAGCAAGTGCCGCTGCCGAATGTTCGCCTGCTGCGCTTGCTTTTTCGGTCCCTCGTTCCCTCGGTCCCTGCTTTTTCCTACCGATCCACCAGCACCTGGTAATGCGCAAAGTTGGCGCCCTTCACCACCGGTGCGCCGAACTTCACCGCGACCCACTGGTAGGTCATCGAGTTCGGCAGGCCGAGCTGGTAGATACGCGGCGCCGGATCGCCCAGCCAGTGGTACTCGATCAGGTCCTCGGTGACGATGTATGCCGGCAGCACGGCATTTCCGGTTCCCGGCGTGCCAGTGTAAGGCAGGCTCCAATCGGGAATCAGGGGCAGGTCGCCGGCCTGCGTCGACAGCATCTTCACGGTGAAGCCCGCGCTGATTTTGTCGGTGTGCAGCACCACGTTGTAGTCGGCCATCATCTCCTGGTCGATCAGGTCCAGCAGAACCGGGTTGGCATAGATGGCGGTCGGGCGCACATAGTAGCCGGTGCTCGATACCATGTCCGCCACCGTGGTTTTGATGGTGGTTACGATCTTCATTGAAGTGGTCACGGTGACCGAGTTGCCGCCGGCCGCGATCTGCGCCGCGCAGCCCATATACTGCGTGGTTGTGGGCGCGCTCAGGCTGGTGTCGTTGCCGTTCCACAACGCCACGTCGTGCGCCACCATCACGCCGCTCACCGTGTCCACCAGGTCCTTGGCCTGCAGATAGGCGAACTGCTTCTGCTGGTCACCCAGCTCCATGTCGAAGAGGTTGTAGTTGATCTGCGCCACAATGGCCTTGAGCGGTACGGCCAACTCGATCCGGGTCGGCGCCACCACAGTCGGCGAAATGCTGCGCGGGTTCACGAAGCCGGCCGTGCCCGGATTGGGGATGGCCGTCTCTTCAAAGAACCGCGAAGGATGCCCGGTGGCCGGCACCTGCTTGATGCGCTGCCCGAAAGGGCTCGACCGCCGGCAGATGTCGAAGATCTCCGTCTGGTAAAGCGGCACTTCGATGGCGCCCGGCCCGATGTAGTCCGCTGCTGCGTGAATGTCTGCAAAGGTTGCGTTCATAGGCTTTTTCCACCCCCTCCATGGGGCCGCGTTCAGTGATCAGTTGTCAGTGATCAGTTGTCAGTCGTCAGCAAAAAACGCGCCGTGGCCGGCAAAAACTGACCACTGATCACTGACAACTGAAAACCGTCCTTACGCAATTGCTCCCGCGCGCAGCAGTTGCATCTTGACGGCGATGCGCTGCTCCAGGCTCAGGCCGGTGAGCGCCGCGTCCAGCGTGCGCACGTCCACCGGCCCCTCGTCGATGCCGTGCTTGGCCAGCATCTCCGCCGTGCCCGCCGGAACCGTGCGTCGCACCGGAGCCACCGCATTCTGCGCCGCCGCTTTCAGCTCGGCGAGTTCGCGCTCTGCCGCCGCCAGCTTCTCCTGGAGTTCCGCCTCGCGCCGCGTCTGCTCCACGGTGGCCGAGATGCGTTCCACCTCGCCGGAAAGCGCGCCCTGCCGCTCCTCAAGCCAGCCCAGCGTCTTTTCGAGCAAAGCGGTTGCAGCTTCCAGCCGCTCTACGATTTCCTTTTCTTCCATGTGTCTGCCATTCCTTTCTGTGTGGACGGTGATCCGTGGTTCGTGCTTCGTGAATCGCGATTCCTGGATGACGGGCGGTAAACAGCGCGCAGCGAATGGCGGAAATTGAACGGCGCTCAGAACTTGCCAGCCTGCCAACAGAACAAGCTCCGCAGACCGGAGCTTGTTCGCCAACCCGCTAACTCGCTAAGGGCTGCTGGGTTTCCCCAGGTCCCGATTTTGAGACCTGGGGAAACCACAAACCTTCAGGGCGCTGTCCTGGCGCCGCTAACACCGCTTGGCCCCGCCAACGCCGCTCACACCGCTAACTCCGCTGTCCTTCCCATACGAAAACTCGTGGCCCTGTACGCAGCCTTCTCGCGCAGCAGAATGGCCGCGCCGGTAAATGTCACGCGAGTCAGCTTCCACACCTCGGCCCTCATGTCCGCGACGCGCGCATCGGCCAGCTCGTAGCTCATGCCCATAGCGTTGGGCGCCTGCGCCTGGATGGCTTCGGCCACCTCCGGAAAGTCGCGCGCATACAGATACCCACACACCGCCAGGCGCTGCCCGATCAGGTTGGCCTCGGTCAGCAGGCCGATCTTACGCCGCGCGTCGTGCCCATCCCAGCCGGGCCGGTAATCCACGGCCATGCCCAGCAGAGAGGGCAGCGCCCGCTCCGCCGCCTCCCGCATCAGCATCACGCGATGCCCGCGCGCTCCCGCCGGAGCCTTGTCGCTGGCCGTGTTCACCACCGTCAGCACACCCTCAAACGGCACCCGGTTGGGGTGTCCGTCCACGTGAGGAATGGTTACCGCCATCGCTTCCAGTCGCATCTGCTCGCTCCGAAAATCAGGGGCCGAGGGGGCAAGGGGCCAAGAAAGCCGTCGGACTGCCAATTCAGCCGCTCCAGCCAGCCCGCACAGCAGGCAGAAGATTGCCCAGTTGGGGTTCTGGAGCGGAGATGCGCTCCCTAGCAGCCTGTGGTAAAAGTCGAGTTTTGAAAGGGCACGGCTTCAGCCGTGCCATAAGTGGTCTCAAATCAATGCGGCTTTAGCCGCTGAGGAATGGTTTTTCTCGAATTTTTGACTTCGCCACAGGCTGCTAGCCCGCGTAGCGGGCGAACGCCGGCTCTGTCCTTTGATCGCTCTGTCCCTCCGTCCCTTTGTTCCTCTGTCCCTGCTTCACTAGCTCCCTTGTTCGCTCGGTCCCTTGGTCCCTGCTTCCATCGGCCCCAGCCCGCGCATCGCCCTTACTTCGTTTACCGTCAGCACGCCGGCCTGAAGTAACTGCACCTGCACTTGCAATTCCGTCTGCTCGTCGCGCGCGCTCAGCTCGTTGAAGACGAATTCGAACTCGCGCCAGCCGATGCACTTTCCAAACAGGTCGCGGCTGATGTGATTGGCCAGCAGCATGGCCAGCGGCGAGATGGCTCCGCGAAAGGCCTCGTCGGCCATCTCTGAGGCCGTGGATTGGTTCACGTCCGCTTCCAGTCCCAGCATCAGCGGCGGCAATCCGAAGGCGTTGGCCACCATGCGGATCAAAAACTCCTGCCAGGCCAGCCGCAGGTCCGCGTCCGTGCCTTGGGCGAAACGCAATACTTCCGGCTTCTGCTCGGTCGAGAGCAGCGGCACGCGTCCTGTTCCCTCGATCTCGTCCTGCCACCAGCGGATCAGCCGGTCGTGCTGCGCGGGCGTGGCTTCATTAAGCCACAACGCGTACTGCGCGACAGAGTTCGCCGCCAGCTTGCCGGCAAAGCGGTGCGCGCTTAAGAATTGGTTCACGGTCTCGAACGCGACTTCCAACGGCCCCAGCCCGAATGGCGTAAAGCTGCGCGGGTTCATGCGGATGTACATGAGCTGGTTGTCGCGCAGTTCAATCCCATTCGATTCGAATTGTCCGGGCATCACCTGCGCGTACCGCGCCGTGTCCGCTTGCCCGTCCCACTTGGCGTTGATGCGGATCGAGGCCCCGTCCACGGCCCACAGCATCGCCGGCCGCCCGGGGTCGCTGGTCGGCTCCATCTCGATGGCCCCGAAGCCGCCGGTGAGCGCGTCTTCGATGGCCTGTTCCATCAGGGTGCGGAAGCTGTCAACCTCATTGGGCTCCTCGAGCACCCGCCGCAGCGCGCGCAGTTTGCGAGGAAGAAACGCCACGTCCTCGGAACCAACGCCGCGCCGCACCCGGATCTGCCAATCCATGGCCGCAATGCGGTCTTTGATCACGTTGATGGACCGCCGCACCACCGGCGTCTCCGCAAAGCGGCGCAGGTTCAGCGGCGTGGGCTTAGGCAGATGATGTCCCGGAAACTGCACCGGGCTCAGGATCGCCGGCAAGGCCAGCGTCTTGCGCTCCGCCTCCGCCGCGTGAATCGTGGATGGCGACGCGTGGCTCGTGGTTCGTGACGCGGCGCTCTCTCCTGCCTGGACCAGCTCGCCGCGGCGAGTTGATTCCCCGTGAGTGGCTTGCCGCCAGATCTTCCGTACCTGCTCCGCTACGCTCACGTGCACCTTCCTTCAAAGCAAAAAGGCGCAGCCGGCGGCTGCGCCTTTTTCAGTTCCCAGTTCGTAGTTCTCAGTCGTCAGGGATCGGTGGTCAGTGATCAGCTCTCAGTTTTCAGTTATCAGCCTTCTATTTCCTGCTTGAGGCGTGCCGCCCATCGATCCCTTGTTCCCTGCTTCCCTCGCCCTTCATCGTTCAACAGTGTTGATCTTACTGCGAAGTGCCGAAATTACCTGCAACTCCGCGCAAAAATATTTTTCGACCCTTAACTACTTGTGCTGAAATCAATTAAGCCGCAAATCGGTTCACTGACTCCCGCTCCGGACACTTGACGTCTCAACTATCATCCCTCGGAACCGGTAGCTGAAAGCTGAGAGCGGATACCTGACAACTGACCACTGACACCGACCGCTGGGCACCGACTGCCGACAACCGGCCACTGATCACTGCCGCTCCACCAGCTCCCGGCGCGCCGTCTCCGCCACCCGGCTCAGATCGGAAGTGGTCAGCACGCGAATGCGGTGCTCCTCCATGGTCTCCACGCCGAACCGGTACAGCGCCAGCCTTTCCGGCTCCTCATCCGTTGCGCCCAGCTTCGACGCCGGCTCGATAATGGCCGTGAGCTCAAGCTCGGCCTTCTCTACGCGCTCCACCCCCGCGCGCAGGCTACCGGCCGAAAACGCCAGAACTTTGGCCATTTCGGCTCCCGGCTCCAAACTGACGGCGTGAAACATTCTGATGATCCCGTTCGGCCGATAGCCGACATCGATACGCAGTGGATCGCCGCGCCGCGTGTACTCGGCGGCGGCAATTCTTTTGCGCAGCAGGTCCCACACCCCAACGTGCTCGAACTCGGAGCGCATGCGCGCCTGAATCGCCGCCCGCCCGGCCAGCCGGGGGGCGCGTTCCCGCGGTGGCGGGTCCACATAGAGACGCATAAGCTCTTCCACTCCGGCCGGCAGGCTCTCGGCCAGGTACGCTTTGGCGTCCGTCATCTGTACGTTCAGCGAGAGCGACTCCTCGAGGATGCGCTTCAGCCGTCCCTCCGGCCCGGCGGCGAGGCGCTGCCGCAACTCGCCTTCCATGGCTTCGAGCAGCGCCGTATCGGCATCCGGGTCGAGGCAGCGCACGCGGCGCCAGTCGCGCGTGAACCGGACTTCTGTTCGTCCGGGTGCATGCGCGCTACCCTGCTCGCGCAGGATCACGCCGATGTGCACATACTCGTTCCGCACCGCATCCGGCACGTACCGGAGCAGTTGGAATTCGCATTCGCGCTGGCGTTCAGGATTCATGGTTCGCAGTTCACGGTTCACAGTTCACAGTTCTGGGTGTGCGGCTCACAGCAGCGGTGGCAAATGCCCCTGCTCTACCGGCAACCCGATGTCTCTCCAAGTCCAATGTCGTTCGCAACGGCATGACCAAACGGACAACTGTGAACTGAGAACTGTGAACTGCTTTCAATTCACTCTCATCCTATCCCCCCAACATCCGCTCTTCCAGTCCCCTGCGCGCATTTCTCCCCCCGTCTCGCCCCATTTCGGAAACGGTTCGCGATCGGACTTCCGGAACGCCTCGACCAGCTCCCACATCCGCGAGCGCCGCTGAAGCAGCTTTTCCATCAACGCTTCCATCTCCGCCAGGTCGCTGCCGTACCACTCCGGAGGCACGTCGGCAGCGGCGGCCCACACCGCATCCTCCGAAATCGTCTGGATGCGCGTCAGCCACGGCTCAAAGGCGTTCCACCCCCTTATCTCCCGGTAGACATCGTTCCGGTAATAAACGCCGCGCAGCGGCGCATCCTCGAAGCGCCACTCGCCGGCGTGGAAGCAATAGCCGAAGTCGATGAACACGGCCTTGTAGCGCCGCTCCCGCTGCCGCCGCGCAAAGACCGCCTGGCGCCCGTTGGCGTTCCCCGTCCACTTGTCGAAGGCCAGGATGCCCGCGAACTCCTCAAGATTCTTGACCTCGGAAAGCTGCTCCTCGGCCAGGTAGTCCACTACCTGGCCCGGCATCAGACCGCCCACGAATCTCGATCCAAACTGCAGCCCCGGCATGCAGCGCTTGCGCGTGGTTCCCAGATCGATCTCCAGTTCCGGCGTGTTTTCAATGAGCCAGGGCGAAACCTCCACAATCTCCGTCTCCGGCACGCTCAGCCCCACGGCGCGGGCCAGCCGCGCGGCCACCAATTCGTTGGCCAGCACCCGCGTGTGCTGGGGGTTGTTCTGAAACTTGACCACATAGACCTGGCCGTCAGCGCCCAGCATCAGTTGCCCCTGCGCGCCGCCCCGCATCCGCCGGATCTGCTGCACCGCCAGAACCGCCAAGCCTGCCCCCGGTTGGTTCGAGTGTCTGTAAAGCAGCTTACAGTTGTCGGTTGTCGGCTGTCAGTTCGATTGCGCCCCTCGCGGCGCTTTTGGCAAACCCTCCAAGCTCGCGCGCATGCCATGCGGCCGCGCCGGCACGACAAAGCTGATAGCTGAAAGCCGGGCACTGATGGCGGTCGGACGGCCACTGTGAACTACGAACTGTGAGCCGGTAACTGGTAACTGACAACTGATCATTGCTTCCTCAGCACCGCCGCCGCCTGCTCGTCCTCACCGATTGCTCCCTCCAGCTTCCGAAACGCGGCCCACTCCGAGGCCGGAATCTCCACTTTGCGCACCTCGTACACGCGCTGGTAGTGGAGCACGTTGCCGTTGGCCGTGGCTTTGGAGTGGTAGCTCGCGAAACCGGCATCTACATCCACGGGGTCGGGCAGCTCGTCAACCACGTAGCCACCCGGCAGCGCGATGTCGAAGCTGTCCTGCCAGCGGCCTGTCGAGTCCAGTTCGATGGGCAGCTTGCGCGGCTTGTCGTCGCAGGGCAGTTGGTCGTCGCCCACCACCCGCGGCCGCACCAGCAACAGCGGTCCGGCTGTGTGCGCGTACCCGTGCGCCGTCACCTTGTAATGGAATTCGATGGGCTTGTCCAGCGCCTCGGCCTGCACAAACTGGAAGCTGTCCAGGGTCACGCCGGGAAGATCCTGCGCCACGTGCGTCTCCCAGAAGTCGCGCCGCTCCTTCTCGTCCGTGTACTTGAGAAAGAGACGATAGTCGGCGCCCTCCGGGCCCATGTGCGAGGCGTCTACGGATCCGCTGAGCGTGCCGTCGGCGTCGAGGGTGAATCTTCCCGCTCGCGTGGTCCCGTTGGCGGCTGGATCGAGCACCGGCAGCGCGATCACCTGGCTGTCCGCGCCCGCCGCAAGCAGCCCATATCCGCCCTGCAGCTCGGAGGGCAGGTTGCCCACCGGCGTGCGCTCGTCGGTAGGATCGAAGATCAAGTAGCGCTTGCCGTCGGACGCTGTCACTACCGCCTGCAGGCGCGGATCGTTCACACCCGGCGGGATCTCGATGGCGGTGATCATGTGGTCCCCGTAGATGGCCGGATCCTTGGGATCGACCACGCCCCTCCGGTCGTCGACCGGCACGTAGTATGCCTTGATGCCGGCCGCCTCCAGCATCGAAATCAGCAGCGTGGTCTTGTCCTTGCAGTCGCCGTAGCGGTTGCGGAAGATTTCGGCTGCGGGATGGGCTTGCAATCCGCCGATCCCGCGTTCCACGATGAAATAGCGGACGTTCTTCTGGATATACGCGGTGATGGCGGCTGCTTTGGCGTAGAAATCCGCGGCCCCGGCGATCAGTTGCTGCGTTTCCGCCGTGATTTCGGGCGACGGATCTGGGCGCCCGGCTTCGAGGGTCGTGGTCCACTGCCCCAGCGCGCGCCACTGGCTGTCGATGCCGTCGACTGCGGCCTGGCCCCACTGCACCGTCATGCGCGCTTCCAGCGCCGCCGCGGAGGGCCGCGAGGGTATATCGCGCAAAGCCAGGCCGTGCTCGTCCTTAATCTCCCAGCGCCAGTGGCTGGGCGCCAATTCCACCGGCTTGACCGGCTCCTGGTTGTGCCAGTCTGCGGCGTAGGTGCGGCCCTCGGGCAAATCCAGTTCGAGCGCCTCGTACACCGCCGGCTCCGCACCCTGGATAAACCACGCCTTCTCTTGCATATAGGGGGCCATCAGCTCTTCCGACTCGCAGATCAGCGTGGCGCCCACGTCAGCCGCGGGCGGCTGCACCACGCGGGTCTTCTCGGTGAAGAGCTCCACGGGGATGCCGGACTGGTCTCCCATTTCGGCGAAATCCGTGTCCTTGGCCTGGAAGACCTTTCCGTCGGCGGTCAGCGTCCACTCGCGGAAGTAGTTGATCTTCTCGTCCACGTCATAAGAGACGTGGCAGCCGGCATTGTCGCGGCCCTGGGGCTTGAGGATGCGGATGGCTTCGCGCTCCCGCTCCGTGGCCCGGCCCTGCGCGTCTATGGTTTCAACGTATTCATCGTAGAGCACCACCGTGGCCGAATCGTGGGCGTAGGCAGGCGTGGGAGTTTTAGCGGCGTCCTGGCCCCATTGCGGCACAGGAGCGTCTTTGCCGAACCACCCGGCGGCCGCGGGCGTGGCGGCGCAAGTCACCACGGCCAAACCGGCCAGGAGAGAACGCAAGCCAAAGAGGGAAAGCATGGTCAATTTCCTTTCACGGCCGCAGCCCGGCTGAGCACGATCTGCTGCTGATCGGCTGCGGCCAGTTTGAGGTAGAAGTCGTGCAGCGGGCCATAACCTTCTGGTCCGAGCAGTGTAAAGTCGCGCCCCAGGCCGCGCGATACTTCCACGCTGTCGTTCCGGACGGTGGAGCGGATGCGCAGCACTGCATATCCCGGCCAGTCAGTTCCCCTTCATCTCAGCCGCCGCTCGCAGTACCAGCTCCTGCTCGTCGGCGGCAGCCACCTTCTGATAGAAGCCGCGCAGGTCCTGGTATTCCTCCGCCTTGGCCTCACTGAAGCCGCGCAACAGCGAGCGCGCCACGATAATCTGGCCGGAATCGGACTTGGTCCTGGTGAGATAGACAGCGTGGCCCTGCCATGCCACTTTCGCGTCCTGCGGCGCGCCTTCCAC
>JASHRF010000048.1 GCA_030037545.1 Acidobacteriaceae bacterium
AAGGTTACGAACATCTTGCGCTGTTGCTCGTTGCCGACACTCTGCACGTCGCCAAGCAGCCGTGTTCCCTGGGGCAAGAGAAGCTGCTGATGGTCGTGGGAATAGAGGTCTGTCGTCAGCGACACCATGATGGGGCCGCTGAAACCGCCGTCGATGTGATTGGTAACGACACCTTCCAGTACCGTGCCCTCAAAGACGCGGTAGAGGCGGCCTGCGTAGCTGTCAAAGTCATATGGAGCCATCGGATTACTTTTGGAATCGGCCTTCGCCTGTACGCTCGCAGGCTGCGCTTTTGTCTCGGCGCTGGCCGATTGCGCTGGGGCCGTACTGTTTGGTGCGGAAGTCCCACTCGGACGCTCGAAATCAATGGCTACGGTGTCGCTATCAATAGCGTCCTGCTGCTGTTTTTCTTTAGCGAGTTGCTTCTGCTTTGCTTCGGCTTGCGCTTCCGTCATATTCGAGGTATGTTGCGGCCCGTTGGGACTCTCTCCGTAGATCGCTGCGCGCTGCGCGGCAGTCATTGGTGGCGCGCCCGCGGCCTCCGGGCCAGGGACTCCTTGCGCTTCCTGAAGCTGTTGCATGGCGGCGGCAACTTCCTGCTGCTGTTGCCGCTCCTGGGCGTCGCGCTGCGCCTGCAACTGCTGCTGTGCCTGAAAGCTCGTGACCTGCTGGGCGTCCGGCGCTGTCGGGCGCATCGGAATGGCGCTGGCAGGCGCGGCCTTCTTGTTGCCGCGCAGCAAGCTCGAAATGTTGGCAAGCCCGATGAGACCGAGGATGACAACCAGCGCAACCACTGCCGGCATACTCTTCTTGAGCGGCGGCTTCGCCTCCGGCTGCTCTGGAACAGTCGCGGGTGTATGTTCGTTGGGCTCCGGCATGGCTATCCGCTGGCGGACGACCACCACCGTCGGCTCGCTGGGCAAACCGCAACAGCGCCTCCAGCAGAGCCCATTCCTCAGCCGGCGCTGAATAGCCTGACGTCCATTCTGCTTCGCTTGCCGCTGCACTCGAAGAGCCAAAACCACTCCACATCCGAGCCGATATTTCCAGGTCGCTTCATTTCAGGACTGTGAACACCAAAGCGGGACCACGACCAATCCATGAGAACGAAAAGCTCAGGGATTGAGTCGACGGATCCGTAGTCTTGAACCAAGTTGATCTGGACGCTGAGATCGCAGAAGCAGAAAGAGAGCTGGATTGCGAGCGTGTGGTTGGCGTCTTAGGCAAGTGAATCCTTTTTACCGCCGGCTCAAAGAGAACCGCAAGCCACTGAGGAAAGAAGCGCAGAATGCGAATCGCCTTTTTGATCGCCAAGCAGCTGATCGCAGGTGGGGGTGGAATTGAGAAAGTCACGCGTGAGGTAGGGCGGCGTCTAGCCGCTCGCGGCCACCATGTGGAATGCTATTCGACGCGCGGCGAAGGTGAAGAACCGGCGGAGTGGGCGGGCCTGGAGATGCGCTGGATGCCGCGCTTCCGTCCTTACTGGACTGAGAAACCACTGGGCTCTTTGTATGCAGCCGTACGGGCGCGGTTGGATTCGCCGGTCGTGGATGTCTATCATCTGCATAGCGTGGCGGCCGGAGCGATGGCCGGCCTGCTCGGCAGGCGCGCTCCGTGCCTGTTGCAGATGCACGGCGTCGAGTGGCAGCGCAGCCGCTGGAGCCGAGGCGCCAAAGCGGTGTTGCATTCGCTGGAGAGAATGTCGTTCCGCTATGCCTCGGCCTTAACCGCGGTTTCGCGAAGGCAATGCGATTTCTATCAGCAGCGGTACGGGCGCCCGGTAGAGTTTATTCCCACGGGGACGGCGCTGCCGGAAGCACCTCGGCCGGAGCTTGTGCCGGAACTGGGATTGCCATCCAATCGCTACTACTTTACGGCGGTGCGCCAAGTCCGGGAGAAGGGACTGCATTACCTCATTCCCGCATTTTTGCGGCTTGAAACTGACTGGCATCTGGTGATCGCAGGAGGCGAGGGCGGAGATCGCGCTTACTGCCGGCAACTGCGGGAAATGGCTGGGCGCGATCCTCGCGTGCACTTCCTCGGCCACGTGACGGAGCCGCTGCTTGGCTCGGTGTACGCTTCGGCGGGCGCGTATGTGCAGGCCTCGGAGATCGAGGGCATGGCGATCTCGTTGCTGGATGCGATGAGCCATGGCACATGCTGCATTGTTAGCAATATTCCTGAGAACCTCGACCTGGTAGGTCCGGAGGGGCTCTCCTTCGTCAGCGGGAACATCGACGACCTGGCGCGCAAGATGCAGCTTGCGGCGCAGAATCGCGGCCAAGCTGAGGCACTGGGTCTGGCCGCGAGGTCGCGAGTACTCAGCGAGTTCACATGGGATGCGGTTACAAACCGGCTGGAATCGCTCTATTACCGGTTGGCGGCAACTCGAATTGAGGCTGGCGCCAAGCCGATGCACAGACCGAAGTCCTGGCGGCGCTGGGCTCAAAATTCAGGAGCATAATGCATGGCAGCGTATCCGGGCTACACGGCAGAACGTAGGATTCACTTCGGAAGCATCATCAGCACCTACCGTTGCAACGCGAAATGCAACATGTGCAACATCTGGAAGAACCCTACGCGGCCTTCCGAAGAGGTGGGCGCCGAGACGTTGGCCAGGCTTCCGAAGATGGACGCGATCAATCTGACGGGCGGCGAGACCTTTCTACGCGCTGATCTGGATGAGATCGTAACGGTCCTCAAGTCCAGGGCCAAGCGGGTCGTGATCAGCAGCAACGGATGGTTTGTGGATCGCGTCATCCGCCTGTTCGAGAAGCACGGCAATACCATCGGCATTCGCATCAGCATCGAGGGCCTGTCGCACGCCAACGACGGCATTCGCGGCACGGCCGGGGGCTTCGACAACGCCATCCGCATTCTGACCACGCTCTACGAAATGGGCATCAAGGACATCGGCTTCGGCCTTACGGTCCAGGACGCAAACGCGCGCGACGTCAAGGAACTCTACCGGCTGGCCAGGATGATGAATGTGGAGTTCGCCACAGCAGCCCTGCACAACTCGTTTTACTTCCATAAGGACGACAACCGCATCGATTCTGTAGAGCAAACGCTGGATGCGCTGAAGGAGCTGGCTTCCGACCTGATGCGCTCGCGCCGCCACAAGGACTGGTTCCGGGCCTACTTCAATTACGGTCTGATGAACTACCTGCAGGGCCGCGAGCGGCTGCTTCCGTGCCGCATGGCGCACGATGCCTTCTTTCTGGAGCCGAACGGCGACGTGCTGCCCTGCAACGGCATGGATCGTCCCATGCCGCTCGGCAACCTGACCCGGCAGAGCTGGGACGAGATCTGGTACTCCGAGCAGGCCGAGAGCGCGCGAGCGGCGGTCCGCAACTGCAAAAGGCAGTGCTGGATGATGGGCTCGGTTGGCCAGGAGATCAAGAAGCACCCGCTGCGCCCAATCGAGTGGGTTCTGAAACACAAATTCCTGAAGCAGGAGATCTGCGTTCCGCCGCGTGCAGAATGCCACCCGCATGGGCTTTTCGGACTGGACAGCCGGACAGCCAGAGAAACGATGCGGCTGATAAACATCCGGAACTCACGAGCAGCCACCGTGGCGCGGCAAGCTGACAAACCAGCATAAACGGAAGTTGAAGGTAAATGTGCTTAGCCCAACTTCCGCAGAAGCTGCGGAAGTTCAGTTAGCCAGCGCTTGCTGGTAAATGTGGATGAGGTCTTCTGTACGCCGCTGCTGGTTGAATCGTTCCTCGATCAGCCGGCGTGCGTTTCGCCCCATCCGTGCGAGTGCGTCGCGGTCTGATCCAAGCCGCCGCGCCTCATCGGCCAGCGCATCGGCGTCGCCGGCCGGAAACAGCCTTCCAGTCTCGCCTTCCACCACCAGCTCCGGATTGCCGCCTATCGCCGTCGCCAGCACCGGCTTGCCGCAGGCAAAGGACTCCAGCACCGCCATGGATGCGTTTTCGAACCATTCCGACGGCACCACCGTGAAGGCTGCCTTGCGGAACATTTCCCGCAGCGTCGCGCCGCTCCGGTGTCCTTCCAGCGTCACCGGCAGACGGCGGCGCACAATCTCACCGCGCAGTTCTTCCTCGAGCGGGCCGGCCCCGGCTATCCGCAACGGCAAGGGCAGCCGCGGGACGGCGCGCAAGAGCGTGCGCAGGCCTTTTTCCTCGGAAAGCCGGCCGGCATAAAGAATGTAATCGCCGGCGGAGAACTCCGGATCGTACTCCGCGGCCGGAAGCGCGTTTGGATGGTAGACAGCCCGGCGCGGCTCGACTCCGGAGCGTATCAGCGACTCGCGCAGAAAGTTGCTCGGACACAGGAACCGGCTCACCGTCTCGTATTTGCCCAGCCACCGGTTCGCATACGACTCCACGGCATAAGTCAGCGATCCCGGCAGGCTTTTCTTATGGCACTTCCACCGCAGGCACCTCCAGTAGCCGCCATCGATGCAGAGTTGGCAGGGCCGGCCCCGGCGCAGGGCTACATATGCCGGGCAAACCAGCTTCTGGTCGTGCGCCGTTAGTACTGTGGGGATGCCGCGCCGTCGGGCTTCATCCAGCACCGCGGTCGTCAGCCGGCCGTAGATATTGTGGCAGTGCACGATAGCAGGCTGAAAACGATCGAGAAAAACGCCAAACGCATGGCCGACCGCCGGGGCATATACATAGCCGGCAGCCGAACGGACCTTGTTTAGAAGTCCCGCCCGCTGCGGGTCCGAAACGACGGGAAACAGATCGTCGGCCGCTGACTTCTGGTTGCGCCCGTCGCGCACGCTGAAGGGCAGCGCCTCATGGCCGAGCGCGCTCAGGGCCGCCTGATCGCAAAACAGGACCCGTTCGCTCCCGCCGCGCAAGTAATAGTAGTTGTTGACCAGCGCGATCTTCACAGCTCCCCCGGGGATCTATTCGCTCTTTTTCGGGAGTCGGCCCGTACTTCTGTCAGACGATGCTGCCGATTTGCCTGGCCATGGCATCCACGGCGCGATGTAACGTTCCTTTTGATCTCCATGAACCCCAACACAGGTGAGCGCCTAATGTAGCTTCGGTCTTTTTGAAAACGAGCCCGCGTTTTGACGCCTTCGGGTGAAAGCACTCAGGCTGCGGCAAAAATGCTTCGGCGTACCGTTCCTTCCGCGCCAGGTAGAACTCAGTTAGCCCTTCTGGACCGGTGACCTTTTCCACGCGATCCTCTGCGAGCGTCGCAAGCATCCCCCCATTCTCGCGCTGGCTGAAAATATGTTCAAGGAAGTCATTCCAGAAACGATAGCCAGGCTCCGATGCGAGGACCGCGTTTTCCAAACGGAAGAGCGTATCGTCCATTCGCGACACGGGGAGAACACATACGTGACGGAGCAGCGAGTCATCGATCTTCCGAAGCATCTTGTAATCCGTATCGAAATAAAAGCCGCCAAAAACTGCCATGTACAGATAGCGGACGATATCGGCCTTCACGACTCCGCGCTGGATCGCGCGGTATGCATTCAGGTGCTGCGGAAAGTGATTTCGCACCAGGACTTCATTGTCCTCGTCCAACCATAAGTAGTACTCCCAATCCGGCATCAAGGTGCGCATACGCCTGCACAGGCGCAATTCTTCGGGCGATAAGGGCATGGAGGCCTTAGTTTGATGGATGATCTTTGGTATTGCCATATACTTCCACTCTGTTTCCGCCGAGATCCGGCAAACTAGCGATGTTCACGTTTTCACCAAGCATGGCCGCACTGGCAGGGAGTCTCGACGCTCCTCTGTCAAGTCGGCCAAGACACCAAAAACCTAGCTCTCTGCTCGCTTCCATTTGGAGCCCGAAATTCTTTTGCCGCGGTACTGATTCCATCGCGCTCCCAGCAGCAGGCCGGGAATATGGGCGAGGCACAGAAGCAATCGGTTGGAGAGAGGTTCCATTTGGGAAAGATGAAGCGGCTGGCCGGCGTAGAACATGATTGCCTTGTAAGCAATCATGTAGCGCAAGCGGATACGCAGCGCCAGCCTCACATTCAGATGGGTTTTGTAGTAGCGCGCCGTGCGCAGAGGGCTCTTCAACGCCCGCTGCCGCCAGTTCCTCGTGATGCCGTCCGGCAGGAAGTTCTTCGCTAGCACCGGCTTGTTCACATACAAGGTGTCGTAGTGTTCGGCCACATCCATAAAGAAAACAGAGTCGCCCCCGATGCCGCCGCGCGCCGCATTCTCGAAATAGCGAAGATTCTTCCGGTTCAGCGCCGCGAGTTTAGTGAACTCGCACTTGTCTCCCCAGATCTTGCGATTGATGCGGTATTCGAAATGATTGGAGACCGCCCGCTCCTGCGGAAACGGCATACCCCAAATTCGCCCTTCCGGATCGACCGTCAGATAGCCGATCGCCGCGATCTTCTCGTTGTCCTCGATCTCCTTATAATCGTGGCAAACCTGTTCGAATACTCGCGGCAGGAAGTAGTCGTCGTCGTCGACTACGCAAATCAGGTCCCCCTGGGCCAGATCCAATCCATGATTCACCGCGCGCGGCTTGCCAGAGTTTTCCTGCCGCACATAGCGGATGCGGAATGGAGCTTCCCGCTCGAGTGCGGCCATCAGTTCCGGGGTCGAATCGCCGCCGCCGTCATCGACCACGATCCACTCGATAGCCGCAGTCTGCTGTACCAGCAGGCTCTCGTATACTCGGCGCAGCAAGTTGCACCGATTGTAGGTCGCCGTGATCACAGTGATCGTCATGTTGCTTTTGTCTCCTTGTTCCACTTTTTGCCGATGAGCCCTTCCCTGCCTGCAATCGACAGCGCCATGCCGGCCAGGCACCAGAAGATCGGGATCGTATCGCGGGCAATGATCTCCTGGCTGAAGAATCCCGAAACGACGAAGATCGCCAGGAAAACCAGCATCATCTGGCCCAACACCGTGTATTCGGGGCATATCCGCGCCTTGCGCAACCGGTTGGAGGCAAGGCCGACGACCCACAAGACGGCTCCATAAGCGACTAGCCCCGCCAAACCGTAGGCTCCGAAAAACGCCAGCCATACAACGTCATTTATGTAATGCGTTACCCATCCTGGGAGTTGCGGAGCGGCTTTGATCTGCGGACCGGAACTCGGGTCCAAGCTCTTGCCCTGAGGCGACTCCAGCGGCCCTTGGCCAAGCACTGGGTCGGTAACCAGAAAACGCGGAGTCAGGTAGACAAGCATGAACAGGCGGACATTCTCGCGCGGGTCGCCGTCGATCACTTGGGCGCTCTCCATCGATTGCATGCGCGTTTCCAGGGAATCGCGCATGGTCCGATTGCTGGCCACAGCCATCGCTCCGACCGCCAGCAGCAGTGCGATCTTCCACGCGTAGCTGAGCACCACGCGCCGCTTGCCGTGCAACATCATAAACACCAGAAACCCCAGCACCATGGTCAGCAACGCGTGCCGGGAGAGCGAAAAAAGAACCATGATGCCGGCCGCCCAGGCCAGAAGCCGGTGCCGCTTGTTCCCAGACAGGCCATAGAGCCCCATGGCCAGGAACATACCCATGCACATGAATGTGCCAAAGTGGTTGTAGTTCGATAAGGTGCCCAGCAAATAGCTCGGATCGTTCTCGTGCAGTTCCAGTGGCAGCACCTGCGCGGATCCAGACCAGTCGAGGTTCGGGGCAAAAAAGGTCTTCGCGGCGCCACCCCCAAAAAGCTCACAGCATCCGATCAGGATCTCGATCACGGTCAACCGGAGAAAGATCTGCACGAACCGCACTATCTGCGAGGCCGTCGGCTCCGAACGCCACGCCAGCACCGCAAAGGCGATCAGGCGGAACGTCGTGTATGCGTTCTCGGCCATCTCCGTCGGAGCCGATCCATTGCGCATGGTCGAAACCGCCATCAGTGCTACGCAGACCGCCAGCGGCCGGAATAGAGGCAGCCGCCATATCCGCTTTCCCTTCCACAACGATGTCAGCGCGCGCAGGTACAGCAGCGTTTCGGGCAGGTACCGCAGCGGTACAGCAAGGGAAACAGGAAAGAACTTGAGCGCGGTGTCGCAGACAGAGAAATAGAAGATGAGAAAAAGGCACAAGCTCAAGTCACCGGGCAGCTTCACGGCCAGCCCCGATGCGGCGGCAGAGTCGCGCATTCCCTGCACGGCTTCCGGATTGGCGGCTTCGCAATTCAGCATGGATAGTTGAACAACACTTCGAAAGACCCTTTTCGGCCTGGGCGCGGAGTTTTTCCTCCTGACTGAGAGACCTCGCGGTCAGGATGGCTGCAAGCCTGCCCACCCCGACTCTTCCTCTCTCTCGCGATCATGGCCCCAGCCCAAAAACACTGCGCCCAAGGTCGTCTTCATGGCCCGGTTTACGGTCTCCGCCAGTATCGTTCCGGTCACGCCCCATTGCGAGATAAGCAGAGGAGCGAGAAGTACGGAAACCAGCGATCCTAACGTCTGTACCGCGGCATTGTTTCGCATCTTTTCTTCTCCGGTGAACACGCACTGTATCACGCTGAGCGGAACCGCCAGCACGCAGGCCACTGTGCCGATCCGCAGCGCAAGGGCTTCTGCGCAGTAGGGGGAGCCGGAGCCGTACATCGCCGCCAGAACCACGCGCGGCCAGATCAGCATCGCCATCAGAAGCGGCGCCATGACGCTCTCGAACAGAAGCGTGTACCGCCAGACAGTGCTTCCTCCCTGTCGCTTGCGCGCAGCTACAGCCGGAATCACGATTGCCGGGATGCTCAATACCAGAGGGTTGCAGAGATTCATCACGCCGTACACTGCCTGAAAGGCGCCCACCTCGCTGCGGCCGCGGGCCCAGTTCAGCAGCCAGGGAAGTAAGGGTGCCGAGGCGAAACCGGCGATCGAGGAGAGCAAAAGCCACTTGGCGATCCGCCAGAAGTCCCGGCCGATTACGAAGCACTCCTTGCGTCCGGTCAGCCGCAGGCGGCTCTGGCGGCCTTGCAGCACGGCGGCTAGCAGCGAGGTAACGGCCATGGCCCCAAACGCGGCGTTCAGCGAGACGTGCCCGGTCCGCATCAGCGCCCAGATCGCCAGCGCCTGGCCGGGATAGCTCACTAGATCGCCCCAAAGCGCGGAATGGTGGGACCCGACCGAAAACAGAGAGCGGCGCACTGTCTCCTGGTACTGCCAGGCCACAACCGCCAGAAATGCGTACCACCCGGTCACCATACAGTGCAGATAAGCCGACGACAGCGCCAGGCCCGCCAGCCAGAAGGGAAGCAAAAGCGAGCACAACTGCAGCGCCGCGCCCGGGTAAGCCCTGCGACCGTTCTCCCGCTCGGAACCGCCAAGGACCATCAGCGGGCTAACGATCAGGTTCGCATGGAATCCATTCGCGACCAAAACGATCGAATTGACCAGGGCATAGACGCCGAATTCTGCTGGTGTCAAATAGCGCGACAGAACGAGCGTGGTGGCAAAATTGCCGGCGCTGGCCAGCATCTGATCCGGAATGGCCCACAGGGAGCTCTCTCGAAATTTCTCTGGCATCGGCACGCCGCATACTTCTCCGGGCTTGGATTTCAACGGATCCTCAGCGCTCGCACGAGCGAAGTGAGCGCATCGTTAAACTCCACGGCCGAAACCCAGGCTCGCCACCTCTTTTCGAACTGGATCCAGCCGTAGCTGGACGCCAGCCCGAGCAGCGTGGCGATCGCCATCAGGATGCTTCTCTTTGGAAACGACCGCCGGTCGGGAACCAGCGCCTGATCGACGACTTCGATCGAGTAGGCTTCATTCGACTCGTCCAGCCGAAAGGCCTCGTATTGCTTCAGCAGCACGCTGTAGAGCGTCAACTGAAAGGCCATGTCGCGTTCGGCGCGCAGGTATTCCAGTCCTGCGACCGGCACGTCTTTTAATCCCAGATCGCCGTAATCGTCCGAACTGCCGTGCTGGCTCAACCTGGACGCCTCCTGCTCCAGCGTCTCCAGTTGATTCTCGGCAAGCTGCACATCGGGATTTTTCTCCGTGGAGAACGAACGCAGGGTCTGCACTTCCACCCGCTGCGCCGCGATTTCGGCGCGCAGTTCCGTCATCTCGCCCAGCACGGCTGCCGCCTGACCTGCCGGCTGCACGACGCCCTTCTCCCGTTGCACATCGAGCAGGGAAAGCTCCGAGCGGATCAGCGCCTCGCGCTGCTTGCTAAGCTGATCCTCGAAATACTCCCGCCGGCGGGCATCCTCCTTCGACGACATTTCCCTGGTCAGCCGCCGAAGTTGCTCGACATAGGCGTTCGCCATGTTGGCCGCGCGCTGCGGATCGGAGTCCGTAACCGCGATCGAAACCAGGTTGCTCTTCTCGGCCTTGATGTCGGTGCGCCAATCCAGCGTCTTGCGCGCGGCGGTCATGTCCGCGGCGCGGTAAATCGCCATCAGATGAAACTGGTCAATGATCGCGTCGGCGATCGAGCGCGACTGCAGCATGCCGATAAATTCCAGGTTCGGATCCTTCAGCCCCAGCCCTCCGCTGGCCGCCTGGGCCAGAGACCCTAACCCGCCAAGCCCCTCCGCTTCGACCAGCGTCGAGAGCGACGGCACCTGCTGCGGAGTCATGATAACCGCCTGGCCCCGGTACCGCTTGGGCAACACAAAGCACAGGATCAATCCCACCGCCATAAAACTAAACGTTATCCACGCAATCTGCTTCTTGCGCAGAGCCAGCTCCGTGAAGGTCGCGATCAGCCGGTCGGGCCGTCCCTCGTGAGCAGCGCTCCACTGCCCGGCGCCCGCTTCCGCGGCGCAAGATGTGTCCAGGATCTGCATCGTTGCCTCGAATCCGCCTACTGCAAATTGGCGATGATAGCGCCCATCATGGTGGTCTGCGCCAGCATCCCGATCATCGGCTCCACGCTCTCAAGAAATACGTTATGACGCCGGATCTGCGGCGGAACAACGACCGCATCTCCCGGCATCAGCACCAGTTTTTTGAAGTTCCGCGAGTCATGCTGGTGGCTCTGCATGCTGATCACGGTGCCGTCGGCGCGGATCAGAAGCATCCGCTTCACATCGGCCATCCGCGTCGGGCCGCCGGAGTCGTTCAGATACTGCTCCAACCGCCGTCCGCTGCGGTAGCGCAGCGAACTGGGGTTATAAACCTCGCCGGACACCTCTACCGTGCTGCGAATCGGGGGAATCACCAGCACGTCGCCGTTCTCGACGGTCAGGTCGGGAATATCGTCGATGTCGTGTGCTTCGGGACGTATTCCCAGAACCACGCGTCCCGTAGGCTCAAAGGCGGCCAACTGGTTGATCAGCGACATGTCCGCCTGCGTGTTTATCTGCTGCGCCTGCGCCGCCTGGCCCAGAACGGACGCCGAAGCCGTACTCTGCAAATTCGTCGGACCCGCCATCACGCCCTCGTAGAGTATCTCGTTCTTCATTCGCTGAATCGAGATCTGCAACTGCTCTTGCTCGATCGCCTTGGCCGACGGCCGGTTCAAACGGCTTCCGAACAGATAGGCGTGATCCGTCAGGCCCCCGGCTTTGCGCACAATGTCGCGCAGCGTCTCGTTGGAAGCCATGCGATAGACGCCCGGCGCATTGACTTCGCCCGAGACGCTCACAAAGATAGCCTGCTGTTCCACCGGCAAGGGGATATCGTTCCTGGAAAAAATCGTGACGATATCGCCGCTCTTCAGCAGCGGATCGTCCTCCGAGCCTGGATGATCGATCGCCTTGCCCAGGTTGAACCGGATCAGCCGGGTGCTCAGGTCCTTGTTGTCCAGCCGCTCGATCACTGCGTAATTCCAGTTGATCTCCGCATCCATGGCCTCCAGACCGGAAAGCAGATCGACGCTGGCCGGTGCGCCCGGCTGGCCGGACAGCACAGATTGACCTTCCGCGCCTGGCTGGGCCGCGCGGTTGGCTGCGGCCGCCCGTTCGGCCTTGCCAACAGAACCCGTCCAGACCGTCCAGGGGCCCGAGGCGGCCCCAGCAAGCTGGGTTCCAAGCCGGGCGTCGCCAGGGTTCTGGTTCGCGCCGGAACCCTGCATTGCGCCGGAATCCTGGAGCGCGCAGGAATTGCTCTGCGCAAACGGAATCTGGGTAGCCGCAGTCGGGCCAGAATTGGCCATCGGGCCGGCGGCGGTCGCGTACTGAGTTGGAGCGGGACACTCTCCATTGGCCACGCTGTCAGGGTTGGAAAGGCTGTCGGAGGATTTTGCCGCAAGCGCGACAGCGACCAGGTTCTGCTGATCGGCCATGTGGTTGTGCTGCGTCCAGTAGTCGCGGGTCAGCAGTGCACCCCGGTTGGGGACGAGATCGGAGACCCGCATCCCTTCGTGCCAAGGATAGCGCCCGGGCCAGGCCAGGTTCCCGCGAATCGTAACCTCCTCTTTGAATTTCGAAATCAGCGGCGAAATGCGCACAATATCGCCGTCGCGCAAAATGCGCCGACGCGCCGAATCGGTCAGATCGAAGGCCTCCACCTGAAGCTGCGTGCGGTCCTGCACGCGCTCCAGCACAACGTGCTCGGTCGAGGCGATTTCCGTTAAACCTCCGGAGCCATCCAACAGTGCGCCCAGTGTTTCGTTCGCCTTCAACTCATAGATTCCCGGCTGCTCGACGCTTCCCTCCAGCGCAACCTGCGGCCCGATGGGAGGAATGAAGATCTCATCGCCAGCCAGAAGGCGCTCGTCGCGCGATTTATCGCCATTTTGCTCCACGTCGTACAGGTCAAAGACCGTGGCGGCCTTGCCTTGACGCCGCAATTCGATGCGCCGCATTGACCCCTCGGCCGAAGGTCCGCCGGAGGCAAAAAGTGCGTCGAGCAGTGTGCTCATCGCGCTCAGCGTGTAGGCGCCGGGCTGGCGTGCATTGCCCAACACGAAGATCTGCATCGAGCGAAGCTTGCCCAGCGCTACATTGATTTCGAAGTCCTTGTAAAGGGCTGCGAACTGCTTGCGGAGGAAGCCCTGCAACTCTCCGTACTGCAGTCCCGCCACCGTAACCGCGCCCACCTTCGGCAGCCAAATCTGGCCATTGCGGTCGACAACGGCATCGAGATTCAGATCGACCTTGCCCCAAAGCTGAATCAACAATTCATCCCCGGTGCCGAGCGCGTATGCGGCGGGCACCGGCGCATCATTCAGCGGAGCAAAGGTCGAAGGCGCCAGGTCGAACAGACTCCGGCCGTATACGTTCAGAGTATGACCAACCGCGTCCTCCGCGAACTTTTGAAATTCCGTCTCGTCGGTTATCGGCGGCAGTTGGCGCACCCACAGCGGATTGGCCTGCTGATCGCCCACGCCCGGCGAAGTTTGGTTCGCCAGCGACTGCCCCAAAGTCGCCGCCCCAGTCACGGTTCTGCCGCGAAGCATTCCCTGAGGAATCGAAAGCACGCTTCCCTGGCCCGACCCGGCTGCCTGTTGCATACATGCGGAGTTCTGGAGCATGGCCGCTGGATCCGAGCAATCTGACTCGGTCGGAGCCGCAGACATCCCCGCGCCGAGACTTTGCGCCAGCGCCGCCGAGCAGGCAATCAAGGAAAAAAGTGCATATCTTCTCATCATGTGTAATTTTTCATACAGGGCGCCTGCTTTGACCGCGCCAGCTAGGGCCGCGCGAAACACTGGCGGCTCGCATTTCCGGGGCCGATCCGGCGCCCGCGGACCTGCCAGCGCCGCTGCTTTCTCCTTCTGTTTCTGTTTTGGCTCGAGCATGAATTGGAGCATATCGCGAGAACTCGCTGCTGGAATGAGAATGCTCTCATGAAATGAGATGCATGGTCCTAAATCGGACTTCGACCGACATACTTCCCAAAAACGGTCTTTGAGCGTCACCTCCGGCAGCGCCAGAATGCTGCCAGATGCTGCGCGGATCATGTTCGCGAAACAGGCTGCTTTTGGACGGAACGCCGCAGTTTTTTGCCCTGCGCAAGCAGGGCGCATGCGAAGAACAGGTTGTTGTAAGAACCGCCGGGCGAAGAGGCTCAAAAAAAGACAGGCCTCGGAGCCACAGGCAGGACGGCATCTTATCGCTGCGCCCGTCTCTTCATTCGCATCGAGGAGATTGCCTGGCGCGAGTCAACTGTCGGCTGCGCTGCGCTGGAACCAAGAGGAACAACGCGATCGGTTTTTTGTTCCATTTCGGTTTTCGTTGGTTTTCCGTTGCCCAAAATGACTTCCGGCAGAGTCGTTCGCCAAGAAGAGGATTGACCCCACTCTCCGATACTGCCAACGTTGTTGGCAGGTCGTATTCATCCGTTCGTTTCCATGATTTGATCGGGCACGCTTCGCTCATAGGCCGCGGCGATCTTGCAGCCTGTGTTTCAGGCGTTTCCGATCTGCGCGTGATCGATGGCCGGAGGTGCAGCTTCCGCAAAGAGGTTTTGGGCGCAATGTATATGAGGGACTCTTCGATCTTTACTCCACTTTCAACCTCCTCGTCGAACGAAGCGCAAGACGAGGAGGCGCGGCAATTTCTCACCCTGGGCGGCTTGCGCACCAAAGCGCAGCAAACGGAATCAGCCGCCCCGGGCTTTGCCTTTTCCCCTCTGACTGGCGGTGGCCAGGCGGTCGACCCATTCTGGAGAGGGCTCAGCCCTTGGACGCGTTCAGCGGCCAAGCGTGTCTTCGATTGTGTCTGCGTGCTGTTGTCCCTGCCTGCTGCGCTCCCCCTCTTGCTGGCCATTGGCGCTGCAGTTCGCCTTACGTCACGAGGTCCGGCCCTATTCCTGCAAAAACGCGCGGGCATGAACGGCCGCAACTTTACAATCTTCAAGTTCCGCACCATGGTGCACGCTCCGCATAAGACGCGTCAGGCCGTCACAACCCTCGACAACCAGCAATTTACTCCCATCGGACCCTTCCTGCGCCGCTGGAAGCTCGATGAACTGCCGCAACTTGCGAATGTGCTGCTGGGTCATATGAGCTTGGTCGGGCCGCGGCCGAAAATGCCGGATCACATGCTGCGCATCCTTCCCTGTCGCCCCGGCATCACCAGCGGAGCGACCATCGCATTTGCCAAGGAAGCCGTGATTCTTGCCCCCCTTCCGGGCGAGTTCCTCGACGATTATTATCGCGATGTCATTTTGCCGGCGAAGCGGCAAATGGACGCTGAGTACTTGGCCCAAGCCACGCCCCTCTCGGATCTTGGGCTTCTCATCAACACGCTGTTACGCCGTTGGGATACGGCCGCAGCAGCTACCTTTATTGCTGCCGCGGAATATCAAGCCGCCAGCCGCCATTTCCAGCCGGACATGCCGGAATCGTCTTCTTGTGTCCAGCGGGTGCCGATCTCAATTCCAGCAATGGCGAGCCATATGGCCGCAATCGACCAAGCCCCTGCTGTATGACTGCGCGCCGCCGCAAGTGGCGGACGGCAGGGCGACGAGCGTCTGGATCGTAGGGGCCAAGGCCGTGCAATCCTGCTTCAGCGGCCGAAACTGTAGCGTAAAGTGAATCGCACCTGAATCGGCTCGACGGGGCGCATCACCCGGGTGAAGACCGCGTTGGCATTCACAGCAGTCGCAACCTGTGCAGGCATCGCTGTTGCTGCTGCTGTGTCTCCTGCCGGCAACGCCCCTGCTGGACCCCCAGGGGTGTCAACTGGGCTGCCGGCGTGATTTGCGATCCGAATGGTAGGATGAATCCATCATGCGCACGCTAGTCACCGGAGAAAGACTTTGGGACGGCACCTCTCTGCTCGGCCGCACCGTAATTGAAATTGAAGACGGGCTCATCGCCTCCATTCGCGACGGCACCGTCGCTGGCCCTAACGCCACGTTGGCGCCCGCTTTTTTCGACATCCACTTCCATGGCGCAGCAGGCCACGACGTGATGGAAGCAACGCCGGAGGCTCTTGCGGCAATCGGAGCGCTGCTGGCGCGCCACGGAACGGCAAATTTCCTGGCGACCACGGTCACGGCGCCGCTCGACGTCACCCTCCGCGCCGTCGAAGGACTGGCCAGGCTCATCCAGAAACCGGATCTCCTCCAAAACCAGAGAAAGATCGCGCGCCCGGTCGGCATTCATCTCGAAGGCCCGTTCCTGTCGCACGCCAAGCGCGGCGTGCAGCCCGAAGAGCACTTGCTGGCGCCCGATATCGCCACCTTCGACCGGCTCTTTGAGGCTGCCGAGGGCCAGGTGCGCCTGATGACGCTGGCGCCCGAGCTGCCCGGCGCAGTCGAGTTGGCCGCTCACGCAACCGCGCGCGGCGTCCGCGTTTCGCTGGGCCACTCCGATGCCAAGACCGCCGAAACCCGCGCCGCCATCGACGCCGGCGCCATCAGCGCCACGCATACCTACAACGCCATGCGCGCGCTCGATCACCGCGAGCCCGGCATCCTCGGCGTCGTGCTCACCGACGACCGCGTGTACTCCGAGCTGATCTGCGACGGCATCCACAACGAGCCGGAGATGGTGAAGCTGTGGTGGCGCGCCAAGGGCGAGCAGCGCGCCATCCTCATCACCGACGCCATGAGCGCCACCGGGATGCCCGACGGCGAATATCAACTGGGCGGGTTTGCCGTGCAGGTGGCCAATGGCCGCGCTACGGCTCGCGGCGTCCTGGCCGGCAGCGTGCTCACCCTCGACCGCGCGCTCAGCAACTTTATCGCGTTCACGGGCGCGCCTTTGGAAAAGGCCTTGCGCCTGCTCACGACCAATCCCGTCGCTATGACCGGTCTCCATCACGGCTTAGGCTCCATCGCCGTTGGCCAGCCAGGCAATCTGGTCGCCGTGGATCCCGCGGGCAAGCTCGCGGCAACATACATCAACGGCCACGCGGTTTCAGCCTAGTAGCCTCCTGATCGCCTGCACTGCGGGGCGCTCCATCTTTGCCGTAGTTTTATCGCGGCAAGGGTGGCCAGCCAGGAACCTTTATCCATCGCGGCTACGACTTCGCGAGCCGTTCCGCACGCCACACCGCGCCCTCCAGCGCAACCGTCTCCGCCTTCCCTACCGGCATCTCCGGCGCGGCTGCTTTGAGCCCCGCAAAGAATGCCTCACGCACCAGAGCCATCTTCCCAATCACGCTGCCCGTCCACGCCACCGGAACTTCGCCGGCAATCGTGTGCTTGCGGCGCAGCTTCGACCGCACCAGCAGTACGTTCTGCACAAGATCGGCCGCAGCCTGCTTCAGCACGCCGACGGCCACCGGATCGCCCGCCTCGGCCAGCTCGTTAATGGCCGGCGCCAGCGCCGCAAAATCCGGCCCCGGCGTTCCGTCACCCACGTTGATCAATTCATCCATGGTGGGCGTACCCCATATCTCGCCCACCTTCTTCAGCACTCCTGTGGGTTCGTCGCGGTCATAGGCATTCAGCCCGCGCCGCATCGCATAAAGCCCGATCCAGTAGCCGGAACCCTCGTCGCCCAGCCGCGAGCTCCACCCACCTGCCGTTTCTGTGCTGCCATCGGCTGCGCGGCCAATGGTGTTGGTTCCGGTTCCCGCAATCTGCAGGATCCCCTGCCCTCCTTTGAAAGCCGCGTCCAGGGCGATCAAGTGATCGCCTACAACTTCGGACCGCTCCACTCCAAAATCATCGAACACCGCGCTAATCCACTCCGTAATGCCGGGCATGCTTACGCTGGCCACGCCGCAGCAGGCTGCCTGGACACTCTTGACGCCGGCCTGCGCAAAAATCTCCTTCAACACTGCCCGCAGGTTGGCTTCAGCGGCCTCAGCTCCCACGCGCAGCCTCTTGATGGAGCCGCTCTGCCCGCTGCCGATCGTTTTACCGTCAGTCACGATGGCGGCCCGCGTATTCGTGCCCCCGCCGTCAATTCCCAGAACCACGCTCATTGTCATTGCATTCATTTTGGCATACCCCTGCTCCGTCAACGGCGAGCGCTAGGCCGGGCCAAAGACATTCACGCGGCGCTGCAATGAGGAGCCCTGGCGCCGTCCTCGCTTGCGCGTCACGCTCTCGATTGGCGATAATTTCGAATCAAAAGCGTCTGAGTCCACTTTGCACTCTGCTGTTGCGTCATCGCCATCCATGCGCCCTTTCACCATAGACGAACGCAGGGTCGTGGTTTCACGGTCTCACTCAATCTAGTGGACTGCCCAAGGGCCTGGCGATCCGCTCGCTGGTCCGGTCGGCACATCCGGTTAAAGGAGCAACATGGGTCTTGAAGTTGCCGGCATCCAGGTAAATCCTGCCATCACGCCGCCCCTCGACCGGGGCTTTCTTCCGGCTGCGCTCTTTTCGCGCAGGTATCGCGAACTGGCCTCGGCCAACGGCGGCGTTCCTTTGCGCCTGGCGCTGGAGCGCGGCGATGGAGCTATTTCCACCTACGAAACCACGGTGATTCCTCCCCAGCTAGGCTATCTGGAAGCGACGCTGTTGTACGTGGAGCGCACGGTAAAGTTTCTGCTCTGGCAGCGCGGCGGATGGAAGGTGTACGTCGGCGGGCCAACGGAAATCGGTAATCACATCCAGCAGGTTTATTCGCCGCAAGGCGCGCGCAAATTCGATGACGAGTTCATGGGCGGCGTCTACGAGCACACTTTCGAAGTGGTGGTAACCACCGCCGATGCGGTTCCCGAAAGCAGGGAAAGCGCCATGCCGCTGGGCCGGCACCTGGAGGGATGCCGCGTAGGATTCGATCTGGGCGCCAGCGACCGCAAGGCCAGCGCCGTGGTCAACGGCGAAACCGTGTTCAGCGAAGAAGTGGTCTGGGACCCGCTTCATCAGACCGACCCCGAATATCACTACCATGGCGTGATGGATTCCATCCGGCGCGCTGCCTCGCACCTGCCGCGCCTGGATGCCGTGGGTGGCAGCGCCGCCGGGATCTACATCAATAACCGCGTGCGCGTGGGATCGCTGTACCGCGGAGTCCCCAAGGACCGGTTCGAGGAGATAGCGTCGCTGTTTGTACGCATCCGCAAGGAACTGGGCGTTCCCATGGAAGTGGTGAACGATGGCGAAGTGACCGCGCTGGCGGGCTCCATGTCGCTCAAGGAAAATCCCGTGCTCGGCATCGCGCTCGGCTCGAGCACGGCCGCCGGTTACGCCAACCACGATGGCAACATCACGAGTTGGCTGAACGAACTGGCGTTCGCTCCCGTGGACTATCGCGCCCACGGTCCTGCCGACGAGTGGTCGGGCGACACCGGCTGCGGCGTTCAATATTTCTCCCAGCAAGGTTCGAACCGTATCGCTTGTGCTGCGGGAATGCACTTTGACGCCAACATGCCCCTGCCGGAGCGGCTGCTGGTTCTGCAGAAGAAAATGGCCGCGGGCGATCCGCTGGCCGCCCAGGTTTACGAAAGCATTGGCGCCTGCCTCGGCTACGCCCTTGCGCACTACGCCGATTTCTACGAATTGAAACACGTCCTGATCTTAGGCAGAGTGACCACCGGCCCGGGTGGCGAAATCGTTCTCCAGCGCAGCATGGAAGTATTGCGCGCGGAGTTTCCTGAGCTTGCCGGCCGCGTTTCCGTCGCGCTTCCCGACGAGGCCAACCGCCGCGTCGGCCAGTCCATCGCAGCCGCCAGCCTGCCGGCAATTCCAGGAGAGAAGTAACGACCGCGGCAAAACCGGCTCCCGGAGCGGCATCGCCCACGTTGATCGGCTCGTCGATTTTGTGCGTGCCCCCTTCACTTCCCGGTTTCGCCGTTGTCGCGCAGAGTTCCCGACAAAATATTTAGGCTGCCATCGGTTTTGGGCGGGTTCAGGCCCAGAAGGTGCGCGAGCCACGGATAAAGATTCACATTCGCAAACGGCGCCACGGTTTTCCCCTCCACGATGTCCGGACCAGCCGCGCAGAAGATGGCCTTCATCGCGGGCACCGTGCGCGCATCAAAGCCGTCGACCGCGCGCAGGCTCGCGCCGCCTGTTCCCGCCGCTTCATCGGCGCGGATCGCGTACGCGCCGGTGGCCACAATCACCGGATCGCCGGCTCGCTCATTTCTGAAATGCAGCCCCGCGGGAACGTTTTTCAGCCGGTACACAAAAAACTCCGACGTCGCCTTCTTGAGCTGGTCGTACACGCGCTCGCGATCCTCCTCGGTCTTGCCGTAGAGCAGCGTGCCGGCAATGTCGAACCCGCTCAGATCGGCAAACTGATTGAGAGTGATCCATCCTCCATCCGGCTTCGCCATTCCATGATCGCTCACCACAACGAAATCGATGGGCAAATGCGTGGCATCGAGGCCGGCTTTCAGCTTTCCGATCTCGGCATCCATCCGCCGCACCGCGGCGCGCGTCTGCGGCGCATCCGGGCCAAAACGGCGTGCGCTTTCGCCGGGCTCGTCAAATTGCGCCGCGATCAAGTGCGGGCGCTCCGCGGCGGGCAGATGAAGCCACGCCAGAATCTGCCGCGTCTCCGCTTCGGGCTGCTCGCTGCCGCGGCCCAGGCAGGTGGGCCGGGATCCCGCAATCTGCGCCGTGCAGCCCGCCCATCCGATGCAACCCGTGCGCATCTCCCGGCGCGCCGCCAAGCTCCAGAGCGGCGTGCCGCTGTACCATGCGCCATCTGCCGCCGTCTTAGGATCGTTGGCCTCAAAGCGCGCCTGCCGCGCCGGATCGAGAAAGCTGTCGGCCACAATGCCATGATGTTCCGGGAACAGCCCGGTCACGATAGTGAGCTGGTTAGGCCAGTCAAATGCGGGGTAGCTGGGCAGCATTCCCTGTGCAGCCGATGCGCCATGCTTGCCCAGAGCCAGCAGATTCCGGGCCCCGTCGCCGCTGGCATCGTCCCAGCCAAATCCCTCCAGCGAGACCAGGACCACGTAATGCTGCGCCTGTGCCCAATCGGAATTACCTGAGTTCTTAGCAGAAGTTCCAGGCGAGGCCGCGCTTGTCTGCCCACCCGGCGGCGCACCCGCCGCGCCCGCCAGCAGCAACGGAGCCAGCACGCTCACATGCAAACCCGCCAGCCGCATCCCATCACCTCCGCATCAGCTTATCGCAGCCGATGAGATCAGCGCCTGTGATCGCCAATTCTCCGGCGGGCTTATTTCCCGGCAGAACAGACGCAGGAACGATATGCCTCCGCCGTTGAGTTGGCCAGCGTACATACATACTGCGGCCAGAACTGCGTGAGCATCGCCGACCGGTCGCCCACAAAGTAGTTGCGCAGATAGTTCTGGCTGGCTTGACCGTGAGCTCCGCCATCGATGCGGAAACCCGTAATCAAATCGGCCACGGAGGGCGCCGTGAACGCCGGCTCATGATACGTGTCTCGAAAATCGTATTCCTTTGACCACAGCGTGTGTACGCCCGTCTGGTTGGAGGCCGCATACACCTGGTAATCGACCAGATCCGCATTGGCCGCATCCACGCGCGCAACCGTGAAGGAGGGATTGTTGCCGTCGACCGGCGAAATGGAACTGACCATCTTC
The DNA here is from genome assembly GCA_030037545.1 of Acidobacteriaceae bacterium. Lineage (GTDB taxonomy): Bacteria > Acidobacteriota > Terriglobia > Terriglobales > Acidobacteriaceae > Telmatobacter. The sequence continues at coordinate 21,247 of JASHRF010000048.1, forward strand.
ACCGGAACAGCCGGGGACTTGTCCGATCCCATAGCCGGCAAGAGCAGGCGCAGCTCGTCCATGTGCGTGTGCGCGAAGATGGCAAGCTGGATGACGTCGCCAAAATCCGCCAGCGTATCTGCAAGCACGCCTGACGACAGAAACATCTCCGGAGATTCGCCTCCGCATACGTCGCGCATCTTCAGCGCCGTCGAATAGGGATCGACTCCGGGCGGAATGTGCGCCATCACCCACACTTTTTCGTGGTCGCGCCGCGCAGCCTTTAGCTGATCGCGGAGCCAGGCGATCTGATCGGCCGCAGCCTTGGCATCCGGCGCGCCTGAGCAACTCCTGTACTTTTTCGACATGAACACGTTGTCCAACACCATCATCCGCGCATCATGGATCGGGGCGGCAAGCGGCACGCTATAGTAGCCGCCATCCTCGAATGTGCGCAGCGCCTGTTTACGCTCCGATTCCGGCCCTCTGAGGTCGGCCACGATCTGCGGACCGATATCGGCAAGCAGCGCCCCGTGCGCGTCGAGCCGGTAGTCGCCGCAATCGGAGTCGTTATTGCCCAGCGCTGTATAAAGCGCCGCATCGGGAAACGAAGTGTGCAGTTCGAGTTCCACGAATTCAATGGACTTGGCAACAAAAGCCTGGTACTCCGATGGCGTGGCGTGCGGGAAAATCGAATTGAACTTGCAGCCGAAACTGTGCGCCATCAGGTCTCCGCTGAGCGTGATGAAATTCGTGCCGCCGGCGTTTGCGCGCATCGCCTCCAAGCTTGAGGCAAGAAGCGGATACGACGAATCCGCGCCCCTGGCATCACAGGCCTCCTGCAACTGGGCAAAGCTCCGCGCTCGATCGGGCGAATCGGGCGCGGCCAGAATCGCGCTCCATTGCGTCACCGGAACGGCGGCAAGCTCCGCGGCTTTGGCTGGGTCCCAGAATGGCTCAAAGTGGATGTCGCTCACCATGAGGGCCGCAACCATGGCCTGGCGCGGCGCCCGCGCCGCCGCGATCTGCGCCCAACCGTACGGCAAAGCGGCGCCGGCGCAGCCAGCCAGAACCCACCACTTCGGCAACCAACGTACAAAGCTCATCAGCGGCACTCCCCTGCTCTGCGGTTCCTGCCAGGGCTTCCGGCAATTGTAGTTTTGAGTAGAATACTGCCCCAGCCGTGCCGGCGGATGAGGAGGACCGTCAACGACGCGGCAGCGCGCACTCGACGTCGTCGGCGCGACTGAAGTCGTGACCTGACACGACGCGTTCCGCGCCGCGAGGTTTTTTCGCGCCTGTTTAGCTCTTGAAGGAGAAAATCAGCCCGCTTTAGCGCACCACCCCGGCGTCTCTCGCCGGCCAATACACGAAGACCGCTTTCCCGTAGATCAGCGACCGCTCCACCGGCCCGAATTCGCGGCTGTCCGACGAGATCGACCGGTGGTCACCCATCATGAAGTAGCAATCGTCGGGCACCACCATCGCCGCCATGGAGCGCGTATCGCGGTACTCCTCGGGCACGTAAGGCTCCTTGAGAGGTCTGCCATTCAGCCACACCTGGCCGTGGTCGATGCGGATGCGGTCGCCGGGCAGCGCGATCACGCGCTTGATGTAGCTCTTTTCCGGGTCGCGCGGATAGTGAAAAACCACGATATCGCCGCGCTCAATGGCTTCAATGTGGTAAACGTACTTGTTGATGAACAGGCGGTCGCGGTCCTCGAGCCGCGGCAACATGCTGGTGCCTTCCACGCGCACCGGCTGATAGAGGAAGGTAATAATCATCACCGAAGCGATAGCGGAGATGAGCAGATCGCGGATCCACAGGCCGGCAGAGCTGCCATGGCGCGCAGGCGCTTGCGGCACAAGCTGGGTTGGCGTTTCTGCTTGTTCCGCCGCGGGGGGCGAAGCCGGATTCTCGGAGAAATCGGTTGCCATCTCTCTCTTAGAATACCCGGTAGTCTTTAGAAGCTGTTTCATAACCTGCTTTGAAAAAGGGCACGGCTTCAGCCGTGCCGAGACAGAGACCCCATAAAACCGCCGGCTTTAGCCCCTGAGGGAACGATTTTTAGGCAGTCCATAGAGGTTATGAAACAGCTTCTAGTGAACAATCGAACGCCCTCAGGCAATACGCGCAGAGCACAAAAATCATTCACAGCCCAGTCCGCCCGGTGGACAAAGAATCCGCCCCGGGCCGTGTTTGGTGATCGGTTTGGGCTGATCCGGCGAAGGCATCAGCGGAGCCGGCGCGCCCGCCGCTCCTGCCGGAGCCAGATTTTCGTCCTGCAAAATCAGCGGGCGCTGCAACACCATCTCCACAGAGGATCCGGCTTCGATATTCACGTCGGCGCCGCGCGTAAACAGCGAAACCACGCCGGCCGTGGCCAGGCCTGCGGCAACTCCGGCAAGTCCGCCGGCAAGTGGATGCCCGGCGTGATATCCGCCAATCGCCCCTACCGTGCCGCCGGCGGGGATGGCGACTTCAGCCACTGTGCCCATGTTGCGCGTCTTGTCGCCGTCCTGCTGGATGGTGCCCTCGCCGTCATCCTTCACCTGCTGCTTGCTGGCGCCAGGCAGCGCATTCACCATCCCCGGAACTTCCACCACCGAGCCATTGGGAAAGATGATGGACGTAAAGTGCATGTCGAGCTGGGCCCTGCCCTTCACGTGTCCGGCGCGCTGCACGCGGTCCACCACCCCCTGCACGTAAACTCCCACCGGAATCATCACGCGGTTGCCCACCACCACGGGAAAAGTCGAAGCCAGGTAAACGCCGTCGCCAGGCTTGGCGCTCCTCGTGTTGATTGAGTTGCGCAGTTGCAGCAGAATTTTCGTGCCGGCCGGGACCGTATAGGTGTGCGGCGCCGGAGCGGCCGTTTGAGGCGCGGGCGTTGCGGCCGCGGCGGCAGGCGCAGTCTGCACCCCGGCGGCTGCCGTTTGCGCGGGCGCCTGGGCGCGGCACAAGCCGGCGCCCATGCCGGCAAACCCCATCAGCACTGCGGCGGGCAGCCTGACGCTCATCGGCACCCTCCCATTCCTCAAAATTGTCCTGGAACGCCTCGGAACGATCCCACCTTATAGACGAAGCGCTCACCGAAAAGGATAACCCGCGCCCGCAACGCACAGAAAAAATAGGCCAATCGCCACGGCAAAGCTCCCTTTCGCGCTACTATTGCCAACAGTGATGCTCGCCACGACTCCAGAATCCGCAGCCGCGCGCAAGCGCTTTCGCGCTGCCTATCAGGCGCTGGACGACGCCATTGCCGCGCGCGCCTTTCCCGGCTGCGCTTTCGGCGTTCTGGCCGGCGGCACGGTGGCGCTGGAAGGCGCGCTGGGCCGCTTCACCTATGAAGACGATGCCCTGTCCGTTACGCCGGAGACGGTGTACGACGTGGCCAGCCTCACCAAGGTGATAGCAACCACCTCCATGGCCATGCTCCTGGCGCAGCGCCACATGCTGGACATCGACGATCTGCTCGGCGATTGGCTGCCCCGCTTCGTGGTCGGCCGCAAGGCGGGCGACCGCGGGAGCGAAGTGCGCCTCCGCCATCTGCTGGCCCACAGCTCCGGCCTGCCCGGATACGTGGAGTTTTTCCGCAACCACTCCACGCCGCAGGCCCTGCTGCGCGCCTGCCTGGAGCTGCCGTTGCAGGCCCAGCCCGGCACGCGCGCTGCATACTCCGATCCCGGATTTATCCTGCTCGGCAAGGTGCTGGAGATCTGCGCCGGCGAGCGCCTTGACGTGTGGACGCGCCGCGAACTATTCGCCGCACTTGACCTGCGCGCAACCGGCTTTTGTCCGCCGCCCGATGCGCGTGCCTCCATTCCACCCACAGAAGACGACACCACCTGGCGTCATCGCCGCATTCAGGGCGAGGTGCAGGACGAGAATGCCTCCGTGCTGGGCGGCGTAGCCGGCCATGCCGGGCTCTTTTCCAACGTGCCCGATCTGCTCCGCTTTGCAGCCGAAATCCTGCGCGCCCGGTCCGAAATCGCCAAGGACGCCGGAAAGCCGCTCTTCCGCCCGGATATCGTGGCGGCCTTCGCCGAGCGTCAACCACCGCAGGGTAGCTTGCGCGCCCTGGGTTGGGATACGCCTTCAGAAAACTCCTCCTCGGGCACGCAATTCTCGCCGCAGTCGATCGGCCACCTGGGCTATAGCGGCTGCTCGCTATGGGTCGACTTGAAAGATGGGATTGCCGTCGTGCTGCTCACCAACCGCACCTGGCCCGATCGCTCCAGCCAGCTCATACGCCGGGTTCGCCCCGCATTTCACGACGCCATCCGCGCCGCCCTATAGCCCCGCCCATCACGCCCCACGGTACGGGCTCCTCAGATACTTCCGCGCCATATCGCCACGTGTGGTGTTTGGCCCGGCCTCGACAGCCGCGTGGTAATCCCGTAGCGCAAGCTTCCGCTCGCCATTCAAATCGCGGCACTCCCCTGCCGCCAACAGCGACCGAATCTTCAACTCCCGGCCCACGTTCGGCGTTCCCGCAGCTTGTTCGTAGGCCTGCGCCGCCTCGCCGTAATGCCGTTGTCCGCGCAGCGCATCGCCCAGGCCGAAATCCACCAGCTCCAGCCTTGCCGAGGCAAAATACCCCGGCGTGTCGCTCTCCGCCACAATCTGCCGGTATGCGTCCACCGCGGTCATCCCTTCGCCGTCGTCCTTGCGCAGGTTGGCTTCCTCCAGGCAGAAGAGAAAATCGTGCGGATAATTCATCTCTAACCCGCGCACCACCTCGATCGCCTGCCTGTACTTCGCCTCGCGGCGTAGGAAGAGCGCCATCGCCGTGCGCGCCTCCATGCTGGTGATCACGCCGCGATTGCCCGCGTCCTCCAGCAGCGCCATGCCTTTGGCCTTCGAGCCGGTAATGCCCGCGAAGCCAATCATCAGCTTGAACGGCCAGGGCAGCGCACCGACAACGTATTGGTACACGCCCACCACCAGCTCGGCATCCACATAGTTCGGATCCAGCTCCAGCGCCCGCGCGCAGTCGTCCTTGGCCTTCATCGCCAGCCGAAACCCGGTGCCGAAGCCGCGTTCCACCATGGCCACGTAAGTGCAGCGCAAGCTGCGCACCCACCCGCGCGTAAACAGCGCATTCACATCGTTGGGATTCTGGCTCAGCCGCCAGTCGGCCTCGCGCACCGCCTCATCGGCTAGCGCAAAAATCTGGTCGCGCTTCTGCCTGTCTTCCTCGGTCGCGTGCCGGCCGGTGAGAAAACCGTCGTTGGCATAAAACGTGGTATCGAGCAGGTCTTCGCGGTAGAGTTCCTGAAAAATGACCGCGTTGAGCAGGTAAGCCGTGGCCTGCGGGTCGCCCGGATGCTCCTGGTGGAACTTCTCGAAGCGCGCAATCGCGCCCGGGTAATCCAGGTTGTAGAAATGCCGGTACGCCTCGCGCACCTGCGGGTCGTAATTCATGGGGTTGGTGTCCACCGTGGCCGCCTCCGCCGCGCTGGCCGCGCACGCCAATACCACCCCGAGCATCAGGATGCGAACAACCGCTGCTCGAAAAACAAACGATTGCGAAATACCCTTGTGCATGGATTCCGATCTGTTGGACGCGGAAAAAGACTCTTCGGTTATCGTCAATTTGACCCGGTCTTGCGAACAAACGAACTTTGAACCCAAGTCGATAACCGCTAAAGCCGGTCCATAATCCCGGGCTTTGAAGGGGCATGGCTTCAGCCGTGCCGCAAACTGGAATCAGTTGAAGGGTACGGGCTTTAGCCCTACATCCAATTCCAAAAATGAGCGGGGCTTTTAGTCCCGGAAGGATGCTCCTTGTCCTCCTGCTATACGATTCCATTATGTCAACTCCGCAAGCCTTGAATGCAGGCGCCGCCCAAGAGCGTTCCACACTAAATCGCATCGAAGCCGCGCGCCAGCGCCTCATCGTCGCACTCGACGTCCCCGACACCGCCTCGGCCCACGCGCTCGTCAGCCGGATGGAGGGGACCTGCCGCTGGTTCAAAGTCGGCCTGGAGCTGTTTATCGCGGCCGGACCCTCGATTGTCGAATCACTGGCAGCGCGCAGCCACTCAGTCTTTCTCGACCTGAAGCTCCATGACATTCCCAACACCGTTGCCGGAGCGGTGCGCTCGGCGGTAAAGCTGGGCGCGCGCATGATCACGCTCCACGCCTCGGGAGGACCGGCGATGCTGATCGCAGCCCGCGAAGCCCTCGCGGGAATCGTCCATCCGCCGCAGTTGCTCGCCGTCACCGTGCTCACCAGCATGGACCACGCGCAGATGCAATCCGTGGGCCTTGATCGCTCACCAGCCGAGCAGGCCGGACTCCTCACGCGCATCGGCCTCGACGCCGGAATTCACGGTTTCGTCTGCTCTCCGCGGGAGGTCGCCAGTCTGCGCACCCTCACCGGCTCCGAAGGCGTGCTGGTGGTTCCCGGCATTCGCCCCAGCGGCGCTGCCGCCGCCGACCAGAAGCGCATTGCCACGCCTGCCGAAGCCCTGCGTGCCGGCGCAAGCTACATTGTCGTTGGCCGCCCCATCACCCAAGCGCCCGACCCCGCCGCCGCGGCTGAAAAAATCCTGAAGGAAATGGCGAATTCCGTCCCGGTTTAATCCACCAGGCGATCTCCGAAATTCAATCTGCGGGTTGTACCTGCCCTTGGCAGGAAGCTGCGCGGAGCTGCTGCGCAGCATGTCTGCGGTCCGCGATCGCGGATTCGGTCCACAACCTCCGTCGGACTCGATCCGCTATC
>JASHRF010000049.1 GCA_030037545.1 Acidobacteriaceae bacterium
CGGTAATGGTGAACGTGGCGGATTTGATGCCGGCTTCTTCGCCGTCCTGGTAGTCGTTCATCTCCGTCTTGAAGCCCTCACTCTCAGCCCAGCGCAGGTACATGCGCATGAGCATCTCCGCCCAGTCCTGGCTTTCCGTGCCGCCGGCGCCGGGATGGACGGTGACGATGGCGTTGAGCGCATCGGCTTCGCCGGAGAGCATGGTGCGGGCTTCGAGCTCTTCGGCGAATACGCCGAGCTCCTTGATGGATTTTTCGAGGTCGGCGAGAACGTCTTCGCCCTCGCGGGCGAGCTCGAAGTAGGCTTCGATGTCGCTGGTGCGGCGGACGAGTTGCTCGTCGTCGGCGACGAGCTGCTCGAGGCGCTTGCGGTCGCGCATCAAGGGCTGGCTGGCAGCGGGATCGCTCCACAGCGCCGGATCGGCGAGTCTGGTTTCAATTTGGTTGAGTTCCCTGCGAATGCGGGCAGGGTCAAAGATACTCCCGCAGGTCGCGCACCTGGTTGCGCACCGGGGAGTAGGCGAATTCGAGGTCGTTCAGCGACATGAAAAGATGATACCAATTATTGATCGTCGTTCTTGTATTGATTGTTGTTCTTGCATCACACACGGTGTACAGTCTCTGGTGAGTGTCAGAAGGAGAACATAATTGGCTTATCTCATTGGCTGGCTTGTGTTACTCACTCCGCTTGTAGTTATCCCAGCGTCCTGGACGATCTTCAAAAAAGCAGGATTCCATCCAGGGTTAAGCATTTTCCTCCTGTGCCCCAATGGTGAATATCTTCGTGTTGTACTACATCGCATTCGCAAAATGGCCAGAACGGGAGTTTGAAGCCGGAATTCCGGAGCCGAAGTAAAAGGAGCCTCCCTCGAGCCGATATCCGCAGTCCCCAGATACGCCACCTTAATCTCATCGAGCAGGTCAGGATGCCGATCCAGCACCTTGGGCAATTTTACGAGCGCCAAAGGCGGCTTGGTTTTGCCGTCCGCGCATGCATCCCATCCAGTTCAGCTCACGAGTAGATCCTCAGCTCAGGCATCGGAAAGTGCTTTCGATTCCGTGTCCATAGTTGGGCCTCGTAACACGTCGCCGACGCGGCGATAAGCGCATCCGCGATCTCCAAATTATGACTCTTGGAGTATCGGCGCAGATATTCGCCGGCCCGATGGCCGATCTGCTCGTCAATGGGCACACAGACCAATGGCGCGAACAAACTGGCAATGGCCTCTTTCTCTCGGGCAAGGGCCCCCGCGCCCACCTCAGCGATCGTAATAGGCGATACCAGAACCGACGAGCACGATTCCGCCAATGCCGTCCACCGCTCCAGCAAGGGCTCTTCGCAGCCGCGCAGTACCTCGATAACGATGTCGGAGTCGACCAGGATGCTCACTCTTCCCTATCCCGCTCCCAACGGTCCCTCCGGGTGTCGCGCCGCAGCCTCCGGATCATGGTTTCCGTGTCTTCAAGATCAGTTCGATCCTTCCATAAGCCGATCGCCCCGAGCATCGCAGCCTTACGTCGTTCCAGATTCCCCATGTACCGCTCGCGGAGGGCCTGGCGCACAAGCTCAGAGATAGTGGAGCGCTCCAGCAGCGCCTTGGCATGAAGCGCCGTCCAAAGGTCCTCTTCGAGATAAAGCTGCGTTCTCTTCATGATGTATAGTATACATCACTCTGTTTGAATGGGGTGCGCATTCCGACCGCTCCCCACTCTGCCGATTGCTATGAACACGATTGCTCCAGACAGGACGGCACAAAGCCACGCAAACACGTCTCCGTGCTTCGTGTAGAACGTCTCCTCATCGCTGAACGCGAACTCCGCCGGCAGCGCATCGACCGCGTGTCGTGGAATGCTCTGCCGGACCCGGCCATACGGGTCGATAACCGCGGTCACGCCCGTGTTGGTATCGCGCAGAATCCAGCGGCGGTTTTCGATGGCCCGCATGCGTGCGATGTTCAGGTGCTGCCAGGGCGCGCTGGTGTCGCCGTACCAGCCGTCGTCGCTGATGTTCACCAGCGCCTCCGCGCCGTTGCGGGCGAAATGCCGCACCTCGTCGCCAAAAACATCTTCATAGCAGATGAAGATCCCATAGCGATGCGCGCTGTTCCTCGCATCGAGCAGAAAAACCTGCCGCGAAGTTCCGCGCGAGAACTGGCCTACGCGACCGGTCAACTTATGCGCGAACGTGAGCAGATTCTGGAAGGGAATGTATTCGCCAAAGGGCACCAGGTGTATTTTGTCGTAACGGCCGACGAATTGACCCTGAGCACTAAAAACCATTGCCGAGTTGTAGTCGTTCCACGCCTGCTCCTCGGGCAAATATTGAGTCCCGATGCCGCCTACGATCAGCGGCGCGTGTTCCTGGAGCGCGATGGAGCCGATCGACGAGGCCAGGCGCGGTTCGCCCTGGATGAAGGGCGCCGGCGACTCCGGCCAGACGACTAAATCAGGCCATGTGGGATAGGGCGGGCAGACAATCTCTCCCTTCAGCGCGCCCGTTTGCGGAATGCCGGCGATGTAGCCCTTGCACACTTCGCCGGCCAGGTGTGCGAACTGCGCCATGTTCTGGTCCCACGCCGGGCCGTTCCAGTTGGAGTTCGCTCCAACATCGAGATTGGGCTGGATGAGGACTGCGGAGGCGGTGGGCGCGGGCTGGGGAAGGGCGATGGTCACGCCCAGGCCGCCGGCCATCAGCAACACCGCCCCTGCAATGCCCCACGTCCGCCGGTCGGCGACCCAACTGGGACAGCGGGTCATCAGAAATCCGCCGGCGATGAGCGCGTTCACCAGCACCAGAACAAAGCTGATCCCGTAGACGCCGGTCCAGGGCGCGAGCTGGTTCACCACAGCGTTGTCTACCTGCGAGTAGCCGAGCTGGTCCCACGGAACCGAAGTGATGCGCGCCGCGGCCAGGTCGAGCGCAACCCAAAGGAATGGCGCAAAGACGAGTGCCCAGCGTACCGAGCCTGTGGCCCGCCGCAGCAGCGCGAGGCCGAAGCCGAAGAGACCGAAATACCCGCCCAGCACCAGGCTGAACCCGGCCAGCAGCAACACCGAAACCAGCGGCGGCAGACCGCCGTAGATGTGCATGGTGGCATAGATCCAGTAGCAGTTCCCGGCGTACCACAGCACGCCGCATAGATAGGCCACGAGGAAGGCGCGCTGTAGCGGATGCGGGCGGTTGGACATCTGCTTTGAGAGGACGGCGCAGATCAGCGGGACGAGACCGAACCACGCGAAGACGGTGCGCCAGACGGGCAGTGGGCCGGCCAGCGGAAACGGCAGTTCCAGCAAGGCGGCCGAGAGAATGGCCGCGGCCCAGCACGTCCAGCCTGCGCCGGCGGAAACGAATCGCCGCTCCGCAATCCGCGAGCGCTGCGAAGTCTGCATACAGGCCCGAGTTTACCGCACCAACCTGCGTTCCTCGTCGTCGCATTCCCGGTTCCTCGCTCGCAGGTTCCCGGCTTTGGCTACTAATCCCGTCATTTCTTTTTCTTTCTAACCGGAGAAGGCTTTCTTGTTCTCTGCCGGCCTGTACTACAATCGAGCCATGTCGATCGCAATCTTCGCAATGCGGCTACTGGAGGTCATGTTCTTTGTTGGCCTGGTGGGCTCGGCGGTGGTGGTGGTGATCAGCTTCCTAGAGGACGGTAAAGAACTCTTCGGCAAGGACTAAGCCCATCCAATCCCCGCTCTCGCTGCCTTGGGGCAGTTTGCGGTTGACACTGCTGCGTAACGCCACTAGACTCAGCGCAGGGCGCGGCGATAGTGTGCCCCTAAAGTAATCGGCCGGCAGACCCGCCGGCACTCTCACGATGGCATCCAGCAGAACGACCGTAGCTCCTCCGTCCAACCGCGTCCGGCTCATCGTGGCATCCTCCGTGATGCTCACCTTTATCTCCTTCTGGCGCGCGGCAGCCATCGTTCTCAATGACCTGGGGTCCTCAGCCTTTTACGCCGGCGGCATCGCCGAGCAGGCAGTGGGCGCGGCTGCGCCGTGGTTCATCCTGGGCATCATGCTGTTCAGCTTCGCGGTGCGTGCCGTTTACGTGGAAAGCTGCTCCATGTTCACCCGCGCCGGTGTTTACCGGGTGGTTAAGGAAGCCCTGGGGGGAGGATTCGCCAAGCTCAGTGTCTCCGCCCTGATGTTCGACTACATCCTCACCGGACCGATCTCCGGCGTGTCGGCTGGCCAGTACATCACCGGCCTCATGAATGAGCTGCTGGAAGTGGCCAACCACGCGCATTGGCTGCCGCCGGCGCTGATGGACGCCCACGGCCACGCTTTCCAATTCAACATGGATTACACCTCGGCGCTGTTCGCCGGGCTGGTCACCATCTACTACTGGTGGCAGAACGTCAAGGGTATCGAGGAGTCGAGCGACAAGGCTCTCCGCGTTATGCAGATCACCACCATCATGGTGATTATTCTGTTTGTTTGGGGCCTCTACTCGGTCTACATGGTGGGCGTACACTTTCCGCCTTCGCCCATCCCATCCCATCTTCACTTCAGCAGGGATGCGCTCGGCTTCCTCAAAGGCTCCGGGCTGCCCATCTTCGGCCTCTTCGGCATCATCATGGCATTCGGCCACTCCATCCTGGCCATGAGCGGCGAGGAAACGCTGGCCCAAGTCAACCGCGAAATCCAGCATCCCAAGCTTAAAAACCTGAAACGGGCGGCGATCATCATCGCCATCTACAGCTTGGTGTTCACCGGCGGCGCCACGCTGCTGGCCTCTATGCTCATTCCCAACGGGCCGCGCATTCACGTCTACCAGAACAATCTGATTGCCGGTCTGGCCATGTTCATGGTGGGACCGCTGGTGGCGCGCATCGCTTTCCGCATCTTTGTCGTAGTGGTCGGGTTTCTTATTCTCTCCGGCGCCATCAACGCCTCCATCATCGGATCCACCGGCGTACTCATGCGCGTAGCCGAGGACGGCGTGCTGACTGACTGGTTCCGGCGCCCGCACACCAAGTACGGCACCAGCTACCGCATCGTCAATCTCGTCTTCCTCCTGCAGATGATCACCATCATCGCCAGCCGCGGCAATGTCATCATGCTGGGCGAGGCGTATGCCTTCGGCGTCATCTGGTCGTTCACGTTCAACAGCCTGGCTACGCTTGTGCTGCGCTGGAAGTATCACGGCGAGCGCGGCTGGAAGGTGCCGATCAACCTGCGCATCGGCAAAACCGAGATTCCCATCGGACTCATCTCGGTGTTCCTGGTGCTGCTCACCACGGCTACCGTGAACCTGTTCACCAAGTCGGTGGCCACCATCAGCGGCGTGGCCTTTGCCATTGCGTTCTTTGTCATCTTCACGGTCTCAGAGCGCGTGAACCTGCGCAGGCATGAGCAGACCGCAAAGGAGATGAAAGATCACTTTCAGCTCGAACACCAGGAGACCATCAACCGCGAATCGGTGGCCATCCGACCGGGCGGCGTAATCGTAACCATGCGCGACGCGAACAACCCCATCGCCGTGAAGTGGGTGCTACAGCGCACCAGCACCGACGATCGCGACGTGGTGGTGGTGAGCGTGCGGCTGATGGGCGCCGGCGGTCCCGAATACCTGAGCGCCGAGCAGCAGAGCTTCAGCGAGCACGAGCAGTCTGTATTCACCCGCGCCGTGGCCGTGGCAGAGAGTTTCGGCAAGAAGGTTTCGCTGCTTGTCGTCCCCGCCGGCGATATTTTTGCCGCCCTGGTGCAGACGGCCAATGCGCTGGAAGTCGAATCCGTGGTCTCGGGAATCTCAACTTCCATGAGCGCCGAGGACCAGGCCTTCCACATGGGCCAGGCGTGGGAGGCGCTGCCTGAGCCCAAGCGCCAGTTCAACTTCTGCGTGGTTTCGCCCAATGGAGAGGTCAAGGTCTTTTACATCGGACCGCACGCGCCGACGCTCAGCCCCGATGACGTGCAGCTTGTCCATCGCCTGTGGCTCAACATGCGCCGCGACCCCTCCATGGCAGACCTGCATCACAGCGACATCATCACCTACGCTCTGACGCGGCTGGCGGGCCACTACGCGCGAGAGAAGGCCGAGATCCTGCGCGACCTGCGCGGCTATCGCCTGGGCGCCGAGCAGCCCCGCGAGCGCGTGGTCACGCAGGAACCGCCCGCCGACGGCATCGTCCCTTCGCCGAGAGCGATCAAGCAGACCAGGGACCAATAAGGCGGGGAGCAAGGGACCCAGAAAGCTCTGCGCCTTATTGTCGTCCTGAGCAAGCCATTGTCGTCCTGAGCGGGTGCGCCCCATCGGGGTGCCCCGGACAGGTCTTCGTCCGTGGGATGGGGAGTCGAAGATCCTGCGGTTGCTTTGCACTGTGGCGAAATCGAACGGTAAATCAAAGCTGGTGGGCGCTGTTACCCGCGTTTTCTTGTTCCCATGTTCCCCGGGTCCCTGTTTCAATCACGCCACGTAATCTTCGCCCGGCTTCCATTCCACCACTTCCACGCCTGAGCCCGCCAGCGCAGCTACCTGCGCGGGAGTGCCGGTGAGCGGTGGAAAGGTTCCGAAATGGATGGGCAGAATCACCTCCGGCTGCAGCAGCCGCGCTGCCAGCGCCACTTCCTGCGGTCCCATGGTGTAATGACCGCCAATGGGCAGCATCGCGATCTTTGGCTTGTACAGCTCGCGGATCAGGCTCATGTCGCCAAAAACCGTGGTATCGCCGGCGTGGTAGAGCACCGGCCCGTTGGCCACGGTGAGCACAAAGCCGGTGGCGGTTCCCACGTAGTGGGTGCCCTTCTCATCCTGCGCGCCCGAGGAGTGTTTTGCTTCTACCATGGTGGCCGCCACGTCGTTCAGCTTGACCGTCCCGCCCAGGTTCATGCCGATGGTCTTGCTCACGCCCTTCTGAGCCACAAAATCGGCCAGCTCGTAGATGGCCACCACGGTCGATCCGTGCTTCTTCGCCACCGGCACGGCATCGGAGATGTGGTCGCCGTGCCCGTGCGTTAGCAACACATAGTCAATTTTCGATGGCAGGCTGAATTCCTTCGGATATTTGGGATTTTGCGCGATGAACGGGTCGATCAGGATGCTGGTTCCCTGCGCGGTCTGGATCAGAACCGTGGCATGGCCCAGCCAGGTAATGCGAGTTCCTTTCGCTGCACTCATCGATTCCTCCTTCAGGATCATGACGCGCCAGGGCCGGAGTGTTCAAGGGCTGCCGGAGGTCTAAAGCAACCGCGGATCGTTCGACTTCGGTCGTTGCGGCGCACTTCGCTCAAGACGACAGGCGCGAGTGAATCGCGAAGCGGCTTGACGGCGCAAGCGGACCGGGGTACTCTTGGCTTCTGAGGCGAACAAATGGCGAATACAGATTTGCTCTTCCCCATCCTCGACAGCCCTCCCCAAACCCCTCTCGCACCGCTCGCCCGTCGCGCCGCCCACGCCCCGCTCGGCTCTACCGGCTGCCTGACCGAATACCGGCCGCTGCCCTCGCGCTCCATCCTCAGCAAGGTCACCAGCGGGCGCAAACTGCCCTTCACCCACGGCATCAACCCTTACCGCGGCTGCGAGTTCGCCTGCCGCTACTGCTACGCCCGCTATGCGCACGAGTTCCTGGATCTCAAGCCCGAGGATTTCGAGCGCAAAATCTACTTCAAGGAAAACGCGGCCTGGCTGCTGGCGCAGGAGCTCAAAAAACTTAGGCCGGGCGCCGATATCGCCCTGGGAACGGCAACCGATCCTTACCAGCCGCTGGAACGGAGGCAGCGCATTACCCGTTCATTGCTCGAAGTATTCGCGCGCACCAGCGGGTTTGGCCTGGGGCTGGTGACCAAGTCCACGCTGATCGTGCGTGACCTGGACCTGCTGAGGGAAATCGCCCAGCGCCACAAGCTCACCGTGCACTTCACGGTAACCACCATGGATGTGAAGCTGGCGCGTGTGCTGGAGCCGCGCGCGCCGCGGCCCGACCTGCGCATGAAGACGCTGGCGCGGCTGCGCGAGGCCGGAATCCGCGCCGGCATTCTGTGCTCGCCGGTCATGCCAGGCATCACCGACTCGCGGGCTTCGATTTCGGCCGTAGCCCGAGCCGCGTCCGCGCACGGAGCCAACTTCTTTGCAGCCGGCGCGCTGTTTCTCAAGCCCTGCTCGCAGCCCACGTTTCTCAAATTCGTGCGTGATAATTTCCCCGGGCAGCTTGCCGCTTACGAGCGTCGCTACGGCGCCAGCGCCTTCGTCTCAGCCGAGTATCGCAAGCGGATTGCAGACCTTGTTGACGCTAGTTGCCGCGAATACAAGCTGGGAAGACGCTACGCGGATCAGCAGGAGGAAGAATCCGCGCGAGTGGTGGAGTTACAGCCTTGGCTGCCCTTCGCAGGATGAGGGAAAGACAGGCACAAAGGGACAGGGGGACAAACGGCATAAGCAAGCGACAATGTCAGCCAGTTGTCATCGCGGGCGAGCGCGAGTCGAAGGATCCGCTGTAGTTACCGCGTCATAATCACTTCAGAGAGCGCGTCCTTGGCGAGGAACTGCTTGTGCCCGCTCCAGCCTGCGAATAGCCGCTCGATGCTGCGGTTGGTGAACGAGCGCTGGATGGGAAAGGCTTCGGAGAGCTGCATATCGATGTCGTTGCCTGGGGTGACGTGAAACCGGCAGTGCACCGTCTCCTCGCCCTGCGTGCGGGTGTGAAACAGCGCCAGCACCTGACCGCCGGGATTCATCGACGCGTAGAGGTATCCGACTACCGGTTTGACCAACGGCTCGGGAAGATAGTCGAGCGAGGTCCACAGAAGCACCACGTCAAACAAACGCCCGGCAAAATTGAGCGTCTGCTTCAGGAATCCATCCACGTTCCAGACTGGCTTCTCGTCCTCGTCCAGCTCGCCCGTTAGCCATTGTCCGGCGCAGGCCTCGTGCACCAGGTCGGCCATGAACAGGCTGTGGCCCAGGCCGGTCAGGTAGTTGATGTTGGTAGGCGAGGTGTAGCCGATGTCGAGAATGCGCAGGCCCGGCTCCGCTTCAAGGCGCTTGCGCATCATCGCCCATGCGCCAGAGTGTCGCGGCACCCGGGGGCCGGTGAGCCCGTGGTGGGTAGCGGGAGCTTCGCTTTCCTGCTTCTTAAAACGGCCTAACAACCTGGAATCCTCAAGCAATCGCTGGTGGAGGACTTGTTTGCTGCGCGAAGCGGCTTTTCAGCATTTTCGCTTCCGCTGATTCGAGAAACCAGGACTCCAAGTGGCTTTTCCCTTGAGCAGAATCACGTTCCACTGCAGTCGGAGTAGCCACCTGTGAGGCGAAAATGCGCTGCATGGCGCCGCGCGTCTACAGCGCGTTGGCGCCGTCGGGACCTTTGTTCGCGCCCTGCGTCAGGTCCACCTTTCCGCGAAACACCGCATTGTCTTCGACGGCCAGACGCAGCGCGCGGATATCGCCTTCCATCGAGCAGCCGGCGCGCAGCTCCACGCGGCCGCTGGCCACCACGTTGCCCTGCACATGGCCAAGGATAAGCACATCTTTGGCCGTCAGATCGGCGGCCACGTTGGCGCTGGGACCGATGGTCAGGCGGCTCTCGGAAAGACTGACCGTACCCTCGACGCGCCCGTCGACGATCAGATCTTCACTGCCCTTCACTTCGCCGCATATGACGACACTCTTACCGATGCGTGCGGGAACATTCTCCACTGCCATGAATATTTCCTTCCCAATAGCCGATTCGGGGCCCTGCCCGCACTATACGCAACCGGGCCGTATTGCTTCAAACTTCTTCAATCTCGGAGGGAGTCCTCGGCGTCTAATGTACCACGAGCAGCGCAACCGTGTGCGCAAGGAGTCAGATGCCCGGCTGGGGGTTTAGCCGTAAACTGAACGTAGTGCGCAGCCTTCTTTCGATCGTGGGCCTCGTTTTGCTGGGAACATTCCAGTCGCCGGCGCAGGCTTCGGCTCCCGATGTCCTTTCTTCCGCATCTCAGACGCAGGCGGTGGTCGACCGCGTCTTGGCCAACGAGTTGCATGCCGCCGAGGACGCCGGCCATCCCATGCGCTACCTGCTCAAGAAAACCACTCCGCGGCTGACCTCGACTCGCGAAATCTACGAAACTAAAGACGGCGATGTGGCCCGTCTGCTCGCCATCAATGGCCAGCCGCTGAGCACCGAGGCTGGACAGAAGGAGGAGGCGCGGCTCAGCGATCTGGCCGCCGACCCGGGCCGGCAGCGCCATCGCAGCCAGGCGGAGGACGCCGATCAGGCGCACGCCCTAAAGGTGCTGCGCGCGTTGCCTACGGCGTTCCTGTATCAATATGCCGGCACGGCGCAGGGACCTGCGGGAGCGGTGGAAAAATTTACCTTCATTCCCAATCCCTCCTTCTCGCCGCCCAACCTCGAAACGCAAATTCTCACCGCCATGACCGGTGCCATCTGGATCGATCCCGCGCAGGAGCGCGTTACCCGGCTGGAGGGCCATCTGCAGCAGGATGTGGATTTCGGATGGGGCATTCTCGGCCGGCTCAGCAAGGGCGGCTGGATCGTCATCGATCAGGCGCAGGTGCTCCCGGATGAGTGGCGGACGGTGCGCCTGCAGATGGCCATGAGCGGGCGCGTGGTCTTCAGAGCACGCAAGTTCGATACGACCGAGGAAGAAAGCCAATTTGCCCCCTTGCCCGCGGGCATGGGATACCAGGAGGCAATCACGAAGCTACAGGCCGGCGCCTTTACGCCCGAGCCGGGCAATCGCTGAAAATATCAAGCAAAAAACAGAACGGCCCTGCGCGGGTTGCGCAGGGCCGCCCGTCTTACGATCGCCGCTCCTACATCTTGGCGAACACGATGACCAAGGTGAAAAGGGTGAGGGATTCGATGAGAGTCAGGCCCAGCACCAGGAACAGCATGATAGCGGGGCGAGCTCCGGGGTTGCGGGCCACCGACTCGCATGCTGAGCCCACGGCGCGGCCCTGGCCCATGCCGCACAATCCGGCGGCCAGGCCCATGCCGAGGCCCGCGCCGATAGGAATCAGGTTCAGAGCAGGCGATGCTCCGCTCTGCGCGAATACCGGTACGGCGAAACACAGCGCCGCCAGGACCATGAACAGGTATTGAAGTTTCCGCATAGTTCTCCTGCTTCCTTAAAATTGGCCGCCAGTGGGTGGTTGAGGCTCACCGTGCTGGCCCCCTCACGCTCGCGGCCCTACCGTTCATCCGGAGCGGAAGCGCCTCCGGCGGAATCTATTAAGCCTCTAGCTCCTGGCGGTACCTACGCTTTGAGAAGCTCAACCCTCCATTTGGGCAAACGGGCTAGAGGCTAGCAGCTAGAGGTTGCCATT
The DNA here is from genome assembly GCA_030037545.1 of Acidobacteriaceae bacterium. Classification (GTDB taxonomy): domain Bacteria; phylum Acidobacteriota; class Terriglobia; order Terriglobales; family Acidobacteriaceae; genus Telmatobacter. Next base: position 11,273 of record JASHRF010000049.1, read on the forward strand.
AGTGCTCCTGCGCCACTGCCATGGAGAGATAAATCATGGCCAGCAGCATGAAAACGAATGCCTGGAGGACCGAAACCACAAAATGCAGGCCCAGAAAAATCGCCGGAACGGCGAACGGGATGATCGAAAACCAGACGAGAGTCAACATATCGCTAGCGAACATGTTGGCGTAAAGACGGACGGTGAGCGACAACATGCGCGCGAAGTGGGAGATCATCTCAATGGGGAACAAGAGAGGCGCCAGCCACCACAGCGGCCCGGCGAAGTGCTTGAGGTAGCCGATGGGTCCCTGCACACGCACGCCGTGAAAGTTGTAATAGAGGAATGTAAGCACCGCGATGCCCAGCGGCACGATCGGGGCTGCGGTGGGCGTCACCACTCCCGGGACCAGGCCCACCAGCAATCCGATCACATTGTTGAGCAGCACAAAGAGCAGCACGCAGGTAACGAATGATTGGAAGCGATCATATCCGTGGCCAATGACTTGTTCGCCCATGTCGCTCACGAACTCGTGGACCATCTCGGCCACATGCTGGGCTGGATTGGGATGCTCGACCGAGAGCGTGAGCCGCACCACAACGAAAAACGCGACCAGGGTAAAGAAAACCAACATCTCCAGCGCGAACCGGTCGTCGATGGGCGAATGCGGATGAGCCGGGTGCACGCCAACCAGTTGCATCAGCCAGCCGAAAATCGTGCCGAAGATGGCATTGAAAAAATGTGTAATCCCAAGTCTCTGCATTGAGAAGTAGTCTTTCCGTTCCTATCGTAACTTCAAGCTTCCCACGGGCTCCGGGGTGCGGTAATGCAGTCGGTAGCCAGCGTCTTTCTGATCCCTGGTCCCTGACCCCTAGTCAGTTTCGCAGCAGCCGCAGCGCCTCCCAAACGATGGACAGAAGCGCTAAACCCAGGCCGCACAGGAGCGCTACCACGGAACCGTGGAAACATTTCAGGCTACCATAAATGGCCCCTGCAAAGATGGCCAGACGCAGGAAGAAAAAGAGGATAGCCACGCCGGCGCCGCGCGGCGTCTGTTTCTGATCCAATTTGGCC
>JASHRF010000050.1 GCA_030037545.1 Acidobacteriaceae bacterium
GTTCTCGGCTTGGAGCGGGCCGCTGCTGCCAGTGCTGCAGGATGCCTCGCGGGCGCAGAGCGCCGGTCACGGCCGCGTTCGTCTACGCGCTGCATTGCTGTCCATCGAAGTCGGCCTCACCGTGGTGCTGCTCATGGGAGCCGGTCTTCTGCTCAAGAGCTATGCGCGCCTGCGTTCGAGCGACCTGGGTTGCACCACGCGCAACGTGCTCACCATGAATCTCCAATTGCCGGAAGCCCGTTATAGCGAGCCGGCGCAGCGTTCCAACTTCTTCGCGCAATTGCTGGAGCGCGTGCGCGCTTTGCCGGGGGTTCGGGCAGCGGGCCTGGTCTTTCCGGTGGTTCCCGGCAACGGCTACGGAGGAGACAGCGGATTTGCTGTCGTGGAGCACCCGCCGCTGCCCCTGGGCAAAGGCGTGTTTGCCATTCACCGCTGGGCCGATCCCGGTTACTTTGCCGCCATTGGCATTCCCTTTCGGCGCGGCCATTCCTTCGACTCGAATCAGCAGCCCGGCCACCTGACCGAGACCGTCATCTCCGACGCTTTCGCCCGGCAGTATTTCCCGGGCGAGAATCCGGTTGGCAAGCACCTGCGCATCGGGGGCATCCAAAGCACGGACGTGCTTGAAATCGTGGGCGTAGTAGGCGACACGCGCTCCGAGGTCGACGAACCGCCGCAGCCCATCATGTACTTCCCGCTGCTGGCCGACGACGAGATGAACGGCGCCGCGCTGGTGGTGCGTTCCGATCGTGATGTGACGCTGCTGGCGCTGCCCATCCAGCGCATCGTGGCGCGGTTCGACCGCGATTTGCCCGTCGCCGACATCCTCACCATGGATCAGGTGGTCGACAGAAATACGCTCGATGCCAGCTTTGACGCCATGCTCCTGCTGGCGTTCGCCGCACTGTCGCTGTTGCTGGCAGCGGTAGGCCTCTTCGGCGTTCTTTCCTATCTTGTCGCCCAGCGCACCAGCGAGATCGGCATCCGCGTTGCGCTCGGCGCTCAGCGCGAGCAGGTACTGCGCCTGATGCTGGCCGACGGACTGCGGCCGGCGCTGTTCGGTCTGGTCATCGGCCTGGTGGCAAGCGCCACCTGCGTGCGCGTCATTGACTCCATGCTCTACGAGACGCAGCCGCTCGATCCGCTGGTCTTTGCCGCGGTCGCAGCACTTCTGCTCCTGGTCGCCGCGCTGGCCTGCCTCGCTCCCGCCTGGCGCGCCTCACGGCTCGACCCCATGCAGGCGCTGAGAATCGAATAGGCACGGCTTACCGCCGCGCCTGTTGAAGACTGTCAACTGTGAACTATTAACTGTCGGCTCTACTGCGTCACCGGCAGCGCCGGCAGCGCCTTTGACGCCTTCAGATGCCGCGCATGGGCCGGCACCGCAGTAGCCGTGTTATCCGCATCTACAGCCGGCGGAGGGGTCGCCGGAAACGCCGGACCCTTCTTAATGTGCAAATCGCCGTTGTCCGCGCTCAGATAAATCCGCGGCCCTCCCGCCCCGATCTTCCCGCTCACCGTTTTGTCCTCATCGCCGTTTACGGTCAGCCCATAATCGTCCACCACGTCGCCATTATGCGTGCGCCCGCTCACCGTTCCGGCCGCGTCCGGCGGCAGCGTGATCTCCACGTCGCCCTTGCCGTTGCGCGCCTCAATCCCGTACGCGCCCGCCGGCTCCACGCTGATGGTGCCGTCCTTGTCCTCCACGTAGCTGTCGCCGTAAATCTGGTTCAGATCCACGTCCTTGGCGTGCGTGGTCACGTGCACTGCGCCCGTAGCCTCGTTCACGCGCAGATCGTCGGAGTCCCACGTCACGTCGCCCGGCAACGAAGCCAGATCCAGCTCGGTCACTGAGGTCCGCATCTTGATGGGCCCGGAAATATTCTCGAGATGCGTATCGCCGAAGAGGTCGCCGTTCACCGTGACCTGCCCTTTGATCTCAGAGAGGGTCAGGTCGCCGCAGCTGCCATTCAGGCTCACATCGCCCGTGACCTGGTGCGCCGAAAAATCTCCGTGATTGTTTCCCAGATGCGCCGTCACCAGCCCGTCGATGGCGCTCAAATGCGTGTCGCCGTGCCCCGAGTTGACGGTGATTCCGTTCAGTCCCGACGCCGAAACATCGCCATGCGCCGCGTTCACCGTCACGTGCGACGCGGCCGGCACCACCACGCTCAGGTTCACTCGGCCGTTATCGGTTCCATTCGACTTCACCAGGACGGCGCCGCCACTCGCTGTCACCGTTGCCTTCTCGGCGTCGAACTTTGCCTGGGCATCGGAATCAGAGTTGGCATAGGCTATTTCGTGCGCCTGCACCTCCAGCGCCGCGCCCTCGCCCGTCGCCACGCTCACATCCCCGCGTGGATCGTCGATCTCCACCGCCGCATTGGCCGGAATCGTCTGGTTGATCGCCGTCTGCTCGGTATCGTGCTCCGGCAGACCGAACATGTTGAAGAAGTCGCCGCCGTTGTCACCATTCCAGTTCCACGGCCCGATGAAGTGGGTCGTACCCGACGCGCACAGTCCCAGAATCGCCACCAGGAAGAGAATGCCCACAAAGCTCCCGCGCCGGTACACCGGCGTGGGCCGCCGCAGGTCCAGCATCCACTCGCCCAGCATGGCCAGCCCGGCCACAATCAGCACCACCGGCCACCAGTGCCCATACCAGCTCCAGAACTGCCGCGCCGGCACATGCCCCGTGTACATCAGCAGCCAGATGACCCCGATCGCAATCAGGATCAACGGACCCACAATCGACGGCACCCGCGGCACGCCCCAATAGCCGGCTCTCCATGCGTGATGTTGCGCCCGCCATGAATCGCGCTGCGCCCGCCACGCGGCCCTTTGCTGCTCGCGGTAAACGCGCCACTGTGTCTTGGGGTCATAAGGAGGATAGGGCGGAGGATAAGGCGGCATCCCGCCGCCCGGCGGATTCGGAGGCACGCTGCTCATAGCTTTTCTCCTTCACTGTCGTTGCCGCCGTTGCCAAGGTCATGGGTGGGAACAATCGACGAGGACGTCGGCCCCGATCCAAACGCTCCATAGGTCGTGGTCGCTCCCGGCGGTTCCGGCCCGGCGCCCGCTGCCGGATACTCCCACCCAGAAAGCGCCATCCGCTCCGCCAGCTTCAGCACTCCCAGCAAAATCAGCAGCAACGGCACAAAGATGCTGAAGTGAACCACCCCTGCCTGGCGCAACAGGGCTACGATGCCCAGCAGAAGAAGAATCGCCGGACCCGTCAACCGATGAATCAGAATGTAGTGGTTCATAGAGACCCTCCCCGCGATTCCTTCCCTGACTCCTGCCCAGTCTCGGCGCCTCCAGCCGGCGGTCCGGCTGCATTTGTCGGAGTCGGCCCCGGCGCCCCCGGCGGCATGGGCGTTACCGGCGGAACATCGTGCATGCGGCGGATGAACAGCCACACTCCCAGCCCGATCAGGAGCGCCGGCCAGGAGAACTCAAACATCCGCCCTGAAAACCAATCCATTTGCCCCATCAGGAACAGCACGCCCATGGCGATTAGGATGATGGCGGCGACGGGCTCGCGCCTGCGCCAGTACACCGGCGGCGCTGGTGGCATGGGAGGCACAGGCGGTATGGGCGGAATGGGCGGATACCCCGCCGCAAATCCAGCCGGCGGCGGATATCCGGCGGTGAATCCCCCTGCCGGAGGTGTGCCCGTAACTGGTGGAGGCCGATAGCCGCTCTGGTAAGGATTCTGATACGGAGCCGAATACGGCGGCGCATACCCCACGGCCGGGGGCACATGCCCGCCAGTCGCCTCTCCGCCGGCAGGCGGGGTGTATTGAGCCGCACCCGAACTTGCCGGCGGCGGCGTTCCTGGCCCCGCCTGCGGAACGCCGTGCCCCCGCCGGATCTCCGCCTGTATCCCGGTATGGAACCACCCTGCCAGCTCGTTCAGTCCCAGAGGGTCGGGCAGCGGGTCTCCATTCAGCCGCGCCTTGGCCGTTTGGTGCGCATCGAAGACCTGGTACAGCACCCACGCCGCAATGAATAGCCCGAAGATCGGGAAATGATCGGCCATGCTTACCAGCACAGCAAAAATGGCCACATGGATGAATCCTTTTACGAACTGCCCGTTGTACATGGCGCCCACGCCAGGAATGAATCCCAGTACCGTTGCCACCACCGGGTTCGGAACGCCCGGAGGCAGAGGCGCAAACGGCGCCCGCACGCTCTGCCACGCCGTCCAGCAGGGTTCGCACAAAATCTGTCCCCCCGCCTCCTGGCGCGCGCACGCCGCGCACATGGCCTTCCCGCAATTCTGGCAATAGGCGGTCGCGTTCACGCCTGGATGATTTACGCAGTCCATACTCTGCTCCTCTCGGTTGCTCTCCTTACTGCCGGGTTCTGGAGCCGCCGGAATGCGCGGATCTGGAATGTAACTCCCTCTGTTCCTTTTGCCCTTTGTCCCTTGTTCCCTTGGTCCGTCGCTCTCGCGTTCCCTTGTTCCCTTGTTCCCTCGTTCCCTGCCTCATACGCGGTATCCACGTAATCGCCGTAATACACCGCATTTGCCCGCGCCGGCTCGCCCGGCGCCTCGGGCGTTTCCACCCGCGAACCCCCATCCTTGTGTTTCGACTCGCCCTGCCCCGCCGGCTGCACTTGGTTTCGTGGACTGCCCTGTTGCGGCTCTTCGTCGTTCCTGCCGCGCAGTTGCCGCATCTGCGACTGCACCTCGTACACCAGCCGCAGGTGATCATAGTAGCGGATGATGGGCACCGAAGCCATGGCCAGCTGCCGCTCCATGAACGACCGTACCGCCGTCGGCCGCAGGCTCGAGAGCCGGACCTGGCTTAGCCGCACGCCACTCAAGCTCAGCGTCAGCGCGACGGAAAAGAACGCCATCGACACCGTCATCATCAGCCGCGGCTCAGCCCAGCGCCGCACCCAGCCCATGAACCCCGGCCGCTGCCACGCCGGAACCGCCGGCGCCGCCATCGCTCCGGCGCCGGCCAACACCGGCTGCGCCATCTTATGCCCCGGACCGGTGTGCGCCAGAATCCGTTCCACCAGTCCCGCCGGGACCTCCGGCTCCGCCGATAAAAAATTCAGCCACTCGCGGCCCTGCCGGGCTTCCTCATAAAGAGCCGCACAGGCCGTGCAGCCTGCCTTGTGGGCCGTAAACACCGCTTCATCCTGCGGCGCCAACACCCCGTCGAGCGCGTCCGCCAACAGCGTCTCCCAATGCCCGCAGGCCGGAGAGCCCGGAATGTTTGCCCCCGGATTCTGTGTGTGCTCTGCCATTTACATCACCTCCCGTCTATTACGTTCCAGCAGCCGCGCCAGTTCCGCTCGCCCTCTGCTGATGCGGGACTTGACTGTCCCCTCGGGTATGTCCAGAACCTGTGCGATCTCCTTGTAATCCAGATCCTGCAAGTCGCGTAAAATCACCGCCTCGCGCAGCTCAACCGACACCTGCGCCAGTGCCTGCTGCACCATTTTTTCCAGTTCCCTCTTCACCGCGGCATCATGAGGCGAAACGTCCCGGGCCATCAGCCGGTCCACTGGCCGCAGCTCGTCCGTCGCGTCCCACCCGTCGTCCAGAGAGCCGGTCGCCCGCTGGTTCCGCGTGCGCCTGAAGTTGTCCACCAGCAGGTTTCGCGTCATCGTCGTAATCCACACCGGCAGGCTGCCCCGCGCCGCGTCAAAGCTGGCCAGATTCGAATAAATTTTCAGGAAAACGTCTTGCGTCAGGTCCTCGGCATCGGTCGGATTGCCCGTAAACCGATAGCAGAGCCCGTAGACACGCTTGTGGTGGGTGCGCACCATCTCCGCCCACGCACTCGAGTCGCCGTCCAGGCAGCGCCGCACCATCAGGGCGCGCGCCCTCTCTATCGCCTCGGCTGTGCCCATGGCCCCGGTTGTCCTGTCTGCGTGCATCCCCAGAGCTCCAGGCGCTAGAGGGCTCCCCGCGCTCATCCGGCCGCCGCGTCCGTCGGCCGCTGCCTGCCCGGTGTCTCGATCACGCAGATTCCGGCTGCGCCGCACCGGCTGCGCTGGCCCCTTCAGCGCCGTAAATCCCGGCGCCGTCAAGCCCATCATCGACCAGCTTAATGTACCCACGCACTGCATAGTGGGCTGTACGCAGGATTTAGCCCCCCGGTTCCCCCTCAAAATAAACTTCCGCCCGCTTGCAGGCAATGATCCGCCTTCTGTTTTGGCTCATGGCCTGGGTTAGCCAAAGGCCACCGGGCAGCAGAGCAGCGCCCTTGCGCCAACTTGCCGCCTTTGTCTTGAAAAACCGCCATCGGCCGCCGGAAAAAAGAATCGAAAACTACACAATTTCCGATGCAATTTCACGGGATCCGGCTCCCTTCCGGTCTGTCAAGGAACCCAAACCACGCTTATGTGGCGCGAAACCCCGCGTGGTGCGGGCATTATATTGCTGCCCTTAACTCGTTATCATCTAATCAATAAGCCCTTCCAAACCCTCGTCAACTATTATCAAACGGCACCCGATCCGCTCGGTTGCGCTACAATTCCCGCAAACCTCACGCGCAAATCACCCGTAGCCCAGCGAGAATCTCTGCGCGCACCGGAAAGGCGGCCCATGGATAGCAGCATGTCTCCTCTTCTCATCTTTCTGTTGATCGTCACCGCCATTGTGGCGATCTTCGTCCTCGTCACCATCCTCAAGACCATGTACACGGTCCGCACCTACTCGGCCGGTGTGGTCGAGCGCTTCGGCAAGTTCAACCGCGTTGCCCGCCCCGGCCTGCAATTCCTGATGCCCTATTGCGAGACCGTCCGTCTCATTGACCTCCAGGTACGCCAGGCTGTGGTCAACGTCGAAACCAAGACTAAAGACAATGTCTTCGTCACCATCCCCGTCTCGGTGCAGTACCAGGTGGTCGAGTCCAAGGTCTTCGACGCCTACTACAAGCTCAGCAACCCCCAGAGCCAGATCGAGAGTTACGTCTTCAACTCCATCCTTGGCCACGTCCCCACGCTCACCCTCGACGAGGCTTTCGAGCAGATGCAGCAGATCTCCGCCGCGGTCAAGAAAGACCTTGATGAAGTGATGGACAACTTCGGCTACAACATCCTGCGTGCCTTGGTTACCGACATCGTGCCCGACGCCAAGGTCAAGGCCGCCATGAACGACATCAACGCCGCGCAACGCGAGCAGATCGCCGCCCAGGCCCGCGGCGAGGCCGAAAAAATCCTCAAGGTCAAGCAGGCCGAGGCCGAAGCCGAGTCCAAAGCCCTGCAGGGCGATGGCGTAGCCCGCCAGCGCCAGGCCATCATCAAGGGCCTGCAAGCCTCGGTCGAGGAGTTCAAAACCGCCGTGGAAGGCTCAACCGCGCAGGACGTCATGGCCATGGTTCTCATGACGCAGTACTTCGACACCGTGCGCGAAGTGGGAGTCTCGGGCAAATCGAGCACCATCCTGCTGCCCAGTTCACCCGGCACCGTGAACGATTTAATGACCCAGATCCTGGCTGGATTTCAGGCCGTGAAGCCGTCGTAAGCTGGGAGATACGGATTCAAATGCCTTTCTGATACGCCCTGCCGATGTGACGCGAAGGGCATACGATGAGTACCTTTAGCAGCAGAAAGGGGAGTCATGACGCCCATTCCTGAAGAGAAGCGGACCGGCGGGGCGCGCGGACACCAGACTCAGTGGGCTGCTCAATTCGCAGCCGCAAGCGAGCTCTGCAAGCGGGGCTCTAGTACCGTTCTTCAAACTCCGGATCCACCGGGTTTTCGAACAGTGAAGCATCGCGCGTCACAATCGTCAGCCCAGACGGCGTCACGAAGTAACGCCGCTTGTCCTCGGTGGGATCGTAGCCGATGATCGTGCCTTCCGGAATATGCACATCGCGATCGATAATGGCGCGCCGGATGCGGCAATGCCGGCCGATGTTCACGTGCGAGAAGATAATGCTCGAGTCCACCTCGGAGTACGAGTTCACGCGCACGTCCTGGGAGAGCACCGAGTTCGATACCGACGCGCCCGAGATGATCACGCCCGCCGTAATAATCGAGTTCACCGCCATGCCCGACCGTCCCGGCTCGCCGAACACGAATTTCGCCGGCGGATATTGACGCACCCTCGTGCGCATGGGCCAGTCTTTGTCGTATAGATTGAAGATCGGCGACACCGAACACAGGTCCATGTTGGCGTCGTAGTAGGCGTCCAGCGTGCCCACGTCGCGCCAGTAGAGCGCCTGCTTCTTGTTCTCGTCCACAAAGCTCCAGGCCATCATCTTTTTCTTGCCCAGCATGTTGGGCAGGATGTTGTGCCCGAAGTCGTGCTTCGAGTCCGGATCGTCGGCGTCGGCAATGAGCGCCTTAAGCAGCGCCTCAGTGTTGAAGATGTAAATGCCCATCGAGGCGTCGACGGAATTGGGATTGAATGGCGAGCGGAAGTTCGTCGACGCCGGCTTCTCCTGGAACCCCAGCACCTCGCCTGTCGAACCCACCTCCACCACCCCGAACCGCGAAACTTCGCCCGGCGAAATCGGCAGCGCGGCCAGCGTCACCTCGGCTCCGGTCTCCTTGTGATAAGCCAGCATGCGGCTATAGTCCATCTTGTAGATGTGGTCGCCGCTCAGGATGATGACGTACTCCGGCTGCTCGCTGCCGATCGAATAGATGTTCTGATAGACCGCGTCGGCCGTGCCCATGTACCAGTTGGCGCCGGTGCGCTGCATGGGCGGCATCAGCTCGAAAAACTCGCCCAGCTCCTGGGCCACAATCCCCGTCCAGCCCTCGCGGATGTGCCGGTTCAGGCTCAGCGCCTTGTATTGCGTGAGCACGTACACCCGGCGCAGCCCGGAGTTGATGCAGTTGGAAAGCGTGATGTCGATGATGCGGTAATGCCCGCCAAACGGCACCGCCGGCTTGGCCCGGTCGCGCGTGAGTGGAAACAGCCTTTCCCCCGCTCCCCCGGCAAGCAGCACTCCTAAAGCGTCCTTCATGTCCATAGAATTCCGCCTCGGCTTCTATCCCACTGACTCTGCATTCCCACCGAACAGAAGCAAATCTGGGTGCTCCATCCTTTCGCGTTTTTCGCCAAAGGCAGGAGGCCGCAAAGCCCGATGGCCACTCTCATCGATCACGCGTCGATGACACCGCTGGGAGATAAGCCCCACTCGGAACAATACCCTGTCCGGCGCCAACCGTGCCACGCAGGCGTCCGAAGGGTGGAGAATACCATACCCCAACGAAACTGGCAGCCGGTCCGAGGTCGCCCGGAACGGACGAGCAAAGAGCATCCCGGCAGGCGTATCGCCAAGAACATCCCGGAGGGATGCCGCGAGAATAGCCCAGGATGGAGTCCGCCGGAGGAGCACGGAATCGTGGGAAACAGCACAACAATAATTCCCAAGCCCTGGAAGAGCGGCCGAACCGGCTCACAGCCTTCCCTTCAGCGCGAGAACCGGCTTCTCCTGTTGAGCTGATAGGTGATTTTCCGCGGTTGCTACGCCTACCGCTTCCATTTCGAGAACTTGTATTCCATCCCCACCGAGATGGCGAAGTTCACGTCGAACTGCGAAGTGTAGGGCGCGTAATTAATGCTGTAGTGGGTCATCACCGCGTCGGGCGTAATGCGAAATACCCAGTGTGCCGACCGGTTCAGATCGAAAGTGCCGCCAATGATGGCCGCCGGCGCCACCTGGTTGTTATAGAAAGCCGCCACGACCGCGCCTTCGCCCAGCAAATCCTTCGTGAAATCGCCGTAGACGCCGCCCACCAGCAGGTGCGCCGTCATGTCCCCGTGCTCGTTATGCGGGCCCAGCCATTCCGGCCCGGCGGTAAAGAAATACTCCTGGATAAACGGCCCCTTGATGTTGTTCTGGGCGCTGCCGCCCGTCGGTCCCAGGCTGTTGCCCGTGCCGCTGGTGCCCACGTACGCGCGCTCCGACGTTTCCAAGCCCCAGCTCCTTGTCAGCCACATCGAACCGGACAGATTCAGTCCGCCCAGGTTCGAGCCTTGCAGCAGCGTCGGCCCCGCCTTCATGTGGTCGTAAGCCAAACCGAGCGACAGGTCGAAGCGGTTGTCGTATCTCACGCCGGCCAGCGGGTTGGTCGCCACGTAGACACCGTTGGCGGGTATTTGCGGCGTCGAAGCGGTCTGGCCGGGAGTCTGCGAGCTCGAAGACTGCTGCGCCGCTGCGCCGGAAGCCTGGCACACAGCCAGCACTGCCGCGGCCAAAAAAAAGACTGAAAACCTTGCTGGGAGATGCATCACTCAGTAGCTTACAGGACCATACCGACAGCCGACAACGCAGCCGGAAGGGCAGGAACCGAGGAACTAGGGACTAAGGGACTAAGGGTCCAGGGAACAAGAAGGCCGGACCTATTCATCGAACGGACTTGTCGCCGTTCCCAACGGTTAGGTCGTTGGAGTGGCGGACCGGCTGCAGCATCGGCCTCCGCACCCGCAAATATCCGCGCGCCGCTGCCGATCCACGCTTTTTGGGTCCCTTGTTCCCCGCTTCACCGGCACCGCTCCCGCCACCGCGCCCAAACCAGGTACCGCGCCGTCTTCAACGTCTCCAGCACAGCCGCGCCGTCCTCGCCGGCCTCCGATTGCGGCTCGAGCAGCGGCGCAGCGTGGGTGCGCCACTCGATCGGCAGCCGGCTGAGGATCAATCCCGCGCGTGGCAGATGGCTGGCGCTTGAAACCACCTCCGCTGAGGTCCATCCATGCGCCTGCATCAGCCGCACCGCGTAGCACGCGTTCTGAATGGTGTCGAGCGCATGAGACTCGACGAAGATTGCAGCCTGGGGAACTCCCTGCGCCTCGGCGGTGTGCGCCATCACCTGTGCCTCCACAAAGCGGTTTTTCGCCGCGCCGCCAGTCATAAGCAGCCGCGGCGCCGCGCCCCGCTCGTATTCGTGCACCCCCTCGGTCACGCGCGCCAATTGCGTAGGCGTCGGATTACCGTCGGCATCGGCCGGACTGCCCAATACGATGATGGCGTCGAAGCGTTCAAGCTCCGTATTCGCCGTGGGCGCAGAGTGCCGCTCCAGCGCCGCCCAACCAAGCAGCCCTGCCGCCACCGCGCCGCCCGCTACCGTCAGCCGCACCAGCCAGCGGCGACCGTTCCGCCGCCGCGTGGGCCGCTGTACGCGCCGCCCACTCGCATTTCGGGCTGGCCTGGCGTTGCTTCGTGTCGGAGCGCCGCTCAATCTCCCTCCCCACTGCAATCCGGTCCGCCCGGCGCAATCCCTCTCTATATAGTATGATTCGGTGCAAAGCCTCACCGGCAAAAGGGTGTCCAGGGATAATGTTTTTTGTCCATTTAGGTGAAAATAGGGACAAATTATTCCGTCCATTCGTACCTTAGGGTCAATTTATTTTTTCCAAACGTTGAGAGCGTTAAATCAAATCGAGCGAATCTGGCTCATCGTTTGTAACCGTTTGACTATTGGATCATCAGCGTTGAGCCCTCGCTCGCATCATCGCGCCAGGGGGCGAGCGTGCAGCGAGCATCAAAGGACAATCCTAGCTCTCCAGCTATCTCAATGATACATTTGCGATGTTCCATAAGTTCTCGAGCGGGTAGGCGAGCCACTCGGCGCAGTTGGTTGGTCGAAATGGCCACATGTCGCCCGGCGTACTCCTGCAGCGCCCAGCGTATAAGTCGGCGCATAAATTGTTCCTTGGTTTCGGCCAATCGCTCCGCTTCTGCTAAAGCCGTAGGATAGCGGTGTCTGGTCGTTTGGCCCAGCGCGGCCAACGCACCGACAGCCGAGAGTAAACGCGACCGTGTAAGCCGAATTGGTCGATCAGCCTTAGCGAACTCTTGTTGCGCCGCTTGCCGTACGCCCGAAGCCGCAACTTGATCAATTTGATGCCAGTCTCTCCGAGACCGCCCAAGCCCTTCTCGGCCGCCGGAGGCTAATTGAGGTAGGTGACTTACTAGCCAATCCCGATCATATTGACGCAGCCAATCGTAGGACCCTGCGTGCTTAACAGCGAACAACCGCCGAGTCCCGTTAGGCGTATCGCGCAGAAATGACAGGAGGGCATTGCGATGCTTTTCACGCTGCCGAAGAATGGTTGAATTGCGATGCGTTTCGCTGAGTTCAGGGCGATCGAGTTCAATGAGAAGGACTGACCAAGCCGAAATACCGTAACGCAACTGAATTTCATTTTTCGTTATGCCTTGCTCCAAGGCCTCACGTACGCCATCAACGAGCTTGGCTCCGAGCCGCCGCAAGGTTATTTCAGGTAAGCGTAGGCGGATGCCGTGATGCCGCATATCGGAAGCTAGGGCGAAGGAATGTACGCCAAGGTATTGCGCGGCAACCGTGATTCTTCCTTTGGCGGCGTCAAGAGCCGATACGATAGCCGTCTTGCCCACTCGCGCCCGTTCGCCACCACTGCGGCGCCCGTAGCCCGTTGGTAGAGGCTCCCCCTTCGGCGTAGACTCAAACCCCGACGCGATCCACAGAGTTGCGATGTTATCCGTGACGAGTCGCGATATCAGCAGCATGCGTAGAGCGTTTGGGGTGCGGCTGCCGTCTGTCGCGCGACGAGTCAGCTCCCGGCTCGGGCGCAGTCTAAAGGGCGGGCACCAGTTGTCGAGGCCCAATTGCTTAAGAAGAGGTTCGCCAAACAGATCAACCAAGGCTTGGGACATGGCTTCCGGATCGAGACCGCGGTCGGCCGCAAATCCGCCATTCCTTAATGCAGTGAAGATGTCAGCTGCAACGGGAACCTTTGGGCATCGGATCCGGGACTCCGAGGATAGTAGCGACCTGCATCGCTAACCACAGATAGCCCTCTCTCGTTTTGGAATCGAGAGCCGCGTCTAATACCGTCGGAGTAATAGGATCGTTGCACTTGCAGCGGCCAGCCATTCGCCACATGCCGACTGCATTGCGGGTACTTTGGCATCGAAGGCAGTTGAAATGCAGGGGCCGGGCATGTTCGGCACACATTCCAACGAATGGCGGTTGGTGTTGTCGGTAGAGAACCGGAAAACCGAGCGTTCTGATGTCACGTGCGAGGCAGTCGGGACAGAACCTCCCAGCATGCTGGAGGTCTCTAGACATGCCAGAGGTGATTCCCAGCGACGCTGCGGGGTTCTTGCTTTTGCCGGCGATAATGGCCTTCAGAATCGTCGCCGCACGTTCGGGACGGGCGAAATGCAGAAACAATGGAACGAGCGTGCTGCTTTTTGCGATGACTTCCGCACCGGCCTCCCATGGATGGCCGGACGGCATCATTGAGACGAATGGCCGAAGGTCGCGGGGGATCACAGTATCGGCTGCGGCAATATGTAGTAGTCCAAGCAGCTTTAGATGTCGAGAATTGGGGCCTGGGCTGCGCTCCAGGTGACGCGCAACAACTGAAGAGAACAGTTCGCCGGGTTGTGCGATAGGAAATCCAGGCAGTTTCATAGCCGGTCAAGGATGGAGACAATGTCAGTGATTGAGTCGGCTGTGACGAGCTTCTTAATTTGCTCTTCCGTTAGTCTGGAAATCGGCGGCTGTGTTTGTCGGCTGCGCCGGCCAGATTTCGATTGAAGCTTGGTGTCCGGACTATCGGCGGACTCGTGCGCTTCGGATCCGGAATTCCCATCTTCGCTGGACTGCTGCTGGGTGCAACTGTCTTCTTCACTGCGGTCAGCGGTTGGGTAGGCATTCCGATATAAATCATCGAATTCGTCCATCAGGCGTGGATCTCCTGACTGAAGAATTCTGATCGCTGGGTGCAGTGGCCTCATTCGCTCGCGATACACTTTCCGGATGAGGTCGGCATCGACTACTTCAGCGCCGTCCTCCTCCATCGCTGCGAGTTGTGCTGTAGCCAAGACCGAGAGCATGATCCCACTAATGCCTTGGCTGACGTCATAAAGTGCCTCAGCGATTCCGATGGAGTAGACAGCAGGATTGCGGACCCACTGATAGTCCCAAGCGGTACTACAGAGCAGATTCCAGGATTCGTCGTTGTGTGACAACGGCCGCTCCAGATCGAAGTAGCCGCCTTCGCAAAGGCGCCGCGCAGAACTCATATTTCCCTGGAGAAGTTTTAGTGCCCTGTACGTACCGATCACCACGATGGGAATTCCGAGTTCATCTCTTAAATTAACTAGAAGTGCGATGATCTTCTTTGCACCAGCCCCCATCAAGGAAAGATTTTGGAATTCATCAAGCACCAGCATTCCAACGTGGTGTGTGGTGATGATCTTTCGGATTTCCTTTACGTAGACGCTCCGGTCAGCTTTCAGCTTGCTAGAGATGCCACTGTACAAAGTTGTCCCCAAGATGCCATCGGTGTGATCACCAAATGTGGAACACAGGGTGCTGAGGGTGCAGTGCTCTGGTACATTGCGCCTCAACCAGAGGAGTTGCGTCTCCGGGAAGCTCTGGTCACGAAAAACAGTGTGGCGGCAGACCTGGTTGCCAGCATATGCAAGAATCCGATCCATGAGTGTCGATTTCCCCATCCCAGAATGTCCTGCCACGAAGGAGATAGTTGACCGAAACGGCGCGTTCGTAGGCCGTCCGTACAGGACCGCTTGGCCCTCAGGTGTCATGGGATTGCGAGCCATGTAACTGTCAAACATCTGGGAGCTGATGCCGATCAGAGCCCGGCGATGGGTGGGCAGAAACGGGATGAAGAAACGCCGCAATCGATTGACGCGGAGCCGTCTGATGGAGGTAGGGAGTTTGCGTTCTTTCGGGTCGAAATTCGCTTGTAACCCAAGCGCAAGAAAAGCGTCGTCGTCCTTTTCTGGCGGCAGGCGCAGATGAGCTAGTAGCGGGTTATCGTCAATTTCTGGTACACCGATGACGGAATACGCCGGGCCAGTGTCAGTTCCTGCTGGTGGCATCGACCTTGCTCCAGAGTTGTTTGAATTTGTTGGTGAGGCTAGGCTTGTTGGGCCCACTCGCGACATTGAGGGATGACGTTTTTTCAGCAGTGCCCGGAGCCGCAGCAGTCGGCAGCGTGCCGTTCAGTCCTGCTGAACGCCCGTCAGCCCGCTCTTGAGCCCGGTTTTCGATGATATTGGCCTTGGCCGCGCTGGTCTTGACTGGGGTCTCCTTCTTTTCTATGACTGCATCCTTGATTGTCTGGCGCACGAACGGTAAGTCATGCCTTCCATCATCGCTCTGATGCGAATCGCCGGCGCGCTGGGTATTGACAAGATACTGCTGCGCGTACGCAGTTCGTCCAACTAATGCTGGAGCACATGACCTCTTCGACCAGATGTCGTAATGAATTTTCAGCGATGTGCCGATTCCGGCACATCGCGAACGGGTGCAAACTGCTGCGTTCGCCCACTCTGTGGGATGATCGACTCAAGATCTTCATCAGAAAGCAATCGACCTAAACGATTCCGCGGGTGTTTCCACGTACGCCAGTGCTGAGCTGGGCTCCTCCCATACAAAGGATGAGCGCCTTGAATGTTACCGCATCGGCGTTCTGGCTGAAGGCGGCAAAATCATTCTTCACCGCGATGATTCGAACGCTCGCGCTTAGAGCGCGGAATCGTTTAGGTCGATGGTGCTCAGGAGGATCTGTTTATGGTATCTGCAGGTGTGGGTAAGTCCCGATACTTCGTCAGAGAAATCGTCCACAGTGTTTGAGACAGGATCTGGTTATGGCAAGTAAGAAGACAGTCGCAACCAAAAGTGCATCGTCCAAATCAGTACGAATCGCCCGCATTGCGGCCGTGCGTCGCGCGTTGACCGGGTACTTTCTCGGCAGTGCCGCGGCCACGGAGCATTTCTGGAATACTGCTAATCCATCGCTCGGTGAGAAGTCTCCCGCGAATCTGGTGAAGGCAGGCAAGCTCAGCAAGGTCGAGCAGTACGTGAGCTACTTGCGTAAGCATACTCGGTCCGCAGGTCCGAAGTTTGAAGATCAGCCAGTTGAAACCAGCGTTGTAGCTTTTGAGGGCACAACAGAGGAGCTCCTGGAACGATTGCAGGAGAACCAAACCGCCTATCGTTTCATAGTCGTTGGGTTCCCGAATGCCGAGTCGTATTACACCTATGCACCCGTGTATCGGCGGATCATCGATTTACTGCCAGAGATTCTGCAACGTCAGGAGCGCAAAGAACAAATGCTTTACGCCCGGATCATCTACTCCTTTACCGCGGATCTGCCTGTCAGGTTGCCAAAACTGAAAAAGATTGGCGCAGGAGGAAGAGCAGGACAGTGAAGTTCGGGCCGCCTGTTGCAACGCGCCGTAGTGGGCGCGCACGGGAAGCATCCCGCGCAGTTCGGTGGGGATGAGAGTTCGAGTCTCTCGGCGGCCCACCCAATTGCGGGTCCTGCGCGGCTTCGCGAACGAAAGGAGAGCGCCATGGGAGTACTTGATGATGTTCTCTGTAACAACGATCTGTTTGGTATGCACAAAGGCGAGACGCATTATACGCAGAGTTTGACACCGGTCTTTCCGGGATCCACGTACGAGATCACTCCTTCAGGACGCCTTGAATTGTTGGAATGCACCTACGAAGATCGTAGCGGCCCGAATGCTCCAGGATGGAGACAATTCGAAGGGCTGATGAGTCCAGTTTTTACGGGACAACGCCACGACATGGACTGGCATGGTTGGGTAGAGTTCCCAGGTTTTGGCCGGGCCAAGTTCACTGATGGAACGATGATTGCGTTTGAGGCTGATTCAGACCAAAGCAACCCGGCGCCAATGCAGGAAAGGACTGGCACTCCTGCTGCACTGTCGCTCAATCTGGAGGTACCCATCTACATGCAGGACGAAGCACTCGGAACATTGAGAGTCAATGGGCAGAGGCCACCTGCCTGGAGTGTAGGCATTTCATCACTGATGATCAGGGATCCCGATATGTTCTCGAACGCTTCTGGACGCATCAAGTGTTCGAGCATCATGTGCCTCCCGATTTGATCGGAGTAGAAGACCTGGAGCAGATTGGCGCGGCCGGAATCCGCCTTACGGTGCAAATCGTGGTGAGGCCGAGGTCGCAATCGTAAAGCGTGAGGACCATCTACGATCCATCGTGAAACTGTCCGGAAAGGGGAGTATGCCAGGCATCCATAGCGAAAGAGTAACGCTGGTCGAGGGCAACGCGGACGAGATTGTGCCCAACGCCAAACTGGCGGCCGACATGCATGGGTTCGTGATCATGGTTCCGCCCGGCGAAGGAGGCGAGCGACTGCTCGATATGCTGTGGCGGATCACGATGGCCTACGCTGGGATGCCCAGAATGCTCTCGAGCCGAACGACCGTGCGCAAGATGGTCGAAGCAGTGTGGAGCAAAGAGAGCCGGAGAGACAAGCCGGCTCGCCGTCCGGCGCGTAAGAGTGGGAAGGCCGATCGTACGCAGGGTGATGAGTTAGCGTTGTCGAGTCCGCTCACCGGCCCGATTCCATCGCCGGACACCAAATTGCGCAGGGTAATCCCTTCACTGCCGGCGCCCCGGGAAAGAAGTAAAACCAAAAAACGAAAGTGAAACTTACATGCGGGCGCTTGTTATTTCAGACATTCACTCCAATCTCCAGGCACTCGAGGCTGTTCTTGCCGCTGTGCCGAAATACGACTCCGTCTGGAACCTCGGCGACATCGTCGGCTAACTGCGCCCGCATATTCAGCAAATGTGCCCTTGCCTCTTTACATGATGATTTGCGGCCCGCTAAAGCCGATTGTCCCCAGGCGTGGGCGATATTGGCGGCTCCGGTACTGCGATCACGATCAGCGACGGCCCCCACGAGTATCGCCGGGCGAAGGCTTCGATTGAAAAGGATTCTGGTCGGCCTTTTGAGCGGCTGGACCTGCAACCGAAAGGGCGATCTATCCATTCGGCAGAGAAGGCGGAATCGATTCACATTCCACCTCCGCTGACATGGTGTTGTTAGTTATGGCGCAACGCTACCCGTTTGCACTGCCAGGATCGCCCAATTCATCTTTAGCCGACGAAGCTCATTGAGCACCGAATGGTCTGCCATCGTAGAGAACGACGCGCCACCCGTCCGGATCTTCGAACGTCTGGCTCTTACCTTTCCAATAGGGTTCTCCGGCTCAACCGGAAAGTGGCCGTGCTCTTGCATACGGTTTACGGCTTCCGTATACGTCTTTGTGTCTGGCAGGTATAGGACCAGCAGATTTTCCCTGGTGGGGGCAGGATACGTACTACCACCTTGAGCGTGAGTGAATTCCAAATGGAATTGTTCTGTCGGCATCCCCAGCATGACACCTGAATAGCCTGCGTGATTATCAAAATGCCCGATTACAGGCCGTCCGAGCCCATCTCTGTAGAAAGAGACAACCTCTGTTAGCTTGTCTGTCGGCCTTGCGACCCGAATCTGCATCTGAGGCTTACGTCCAGCGCCACCTGGTCCATGCGCGGCAAGATTGGATGCTGCACCTGCAAGAGCGCCTGCTTGTAGAGATGTTCTCCTATTCATCACATCTCCGCCCCGTGGGGCGTAATCATCATGAGCTGGCCACACAATTTCTCTTTCGGTTGAAGTGGCAAATGAATTGTCGAGGAACTCAGAGGCTAGACCGTCCACAGATCGGCTCTTACTGATCCTCGCATAATAGAGTGACAATAAGGTCAAAAGAATAGACCGGCATGATGCAGGAAGGAGAAGGGCAACTTGGATTGACGGATGCGTTCCATGCCATCGCAGACTCCGTGTTCGGCCTCGCCCCAGCCGTCGACGCAGCGATTGGCCAGTTCCTGGCCTTTGAGATTGCCCCATAGGTCTTCGACCGGATTGAGGTCCGGTGAATAGCCGGGCAGCATCTCCACGTTGAGCCAGTCGCTCTGGCTTTCCAGGTACTGCTTCATCTTGCGGCTTTTATGCGCTGGCAGGCCGTCCCAGATTAGAATCGCTTGCTGTCCCCGCAGGTGTCGTTTCAGATCGCGCAAAAACGCGATGAGGCTCTCGTCGTTGTAGCTGCTGGGCCGAGTCTGAAACCATAACCGGCAGCGCTGGCCATCCCATCGATAGCCCAGCACCGCAGAGAGCGACAATTTCTTCCAGTTGAAGGCGTGAACCAATACCGGTGTTTCCCCTCGCGGCGCCCAGGTCCGTCTTATAGAGGGCCGCTCCGAAACTCCGCTTTCGTCCTGGAAGAGAATCCAGGCTTTTCGCCGCCGTGCGTTTTTTTTACTGCCGGCCAACGCCTGGCCACCCAGCGCTGCCGTGCTTCCTGATTCCGTTCACGCGCCTGTCTGGCCGGTCGTTGCAGACTCCACTCCATGGCAGCCAGAATCTTCCACACATGGCCGGGATGATAATGTACCCCGGTCATCCGCTCGATGACCACCGCGATTCGCGGCAACGTCCAGAGGTCGGTGGAGAAGCCATGTGCCGGTGCCCCGCGTCGCAACGCCTTGTCCACCTGCTGCAACTGGGCCGTGTCCAGCCGCGGGCGCCGGCCGGCACGACCAGTACCACCGATCCAACGCGGCTGATCCGACCGCCACGCTTCGTACCATCGACTTACACTCTGTCGGCTGACATGCAGTTCCCGTGCGATCTCAGCCTGCGACAGGCGACCTGCGGCAAACAGTCGCGCTGCTGTCCGGCGCCGTTTTTCCATGGCGGCAAAGTCCCGACGCTCCACACTTACTCGGGTCATGCCTACCAGCTTACTGCCAAACAGCCAATCTGTCACTCTATTATGCGAGAGTCAGTA
>JASHRF010000051.1 GCA_030037545.1 Acidobacteriaceae bacterium
AGCCTACAACCTCGTGCGGATGCGAAAGCTGATTCCGGTTCCAGCCGCTGTCTGATGGAGTCGTCGGGTCTCTGCGTGCCGCAAAAATGGTTCGCAGAGCGCCAAAATAAACAGCAGCTTGGCCCATCATCAACCGAAAATGATCCGGACGTGAAGTGAAACATGCAAACCACTTAGTTTTTCAGCAACCTGCTAGAGAGCGCCTGCTCCTCTCCACGCGCTGCGGCGGCGATGCGCACGCTGCGCTCGCGATGCGCAACCAGCACCTCTCGCTCGAGCTCCGTAATCTCGCGACCGAGGAACTCGGGATCGCTCTTCAGATTCTTGCGACCCAATCTGACCGCGATGCCCGTCACCTTGAGATCTTCGCCTTGGCCAAGACTATCGTGGCTCGGGGATTGACGCTCAAGATGGCACAGGCTCTCGAGGTACGCAGCAATCGCCCTGAGAAAGTCGCCAGGCTGACCCTTTTGTTGCCGCCTGGCGACCTCAGCCAGCCGGAGTGGCTGATTCCTGCTGTGCCTATTCCCCTATCCGAGGAACGTGGCGACTGTCCCGGGTGCAGGCAGACAGTGGAGTCTTTCCCCGCGCCCGACTACTGGCGCGTCGGCGCACTTCTGCGTCGGCTCATCAAGATCAAGTATCCCGGCTGGGAGGGTGAGCCCGTACAGCCGTTCGCGGCACCCATCAAGACGAAACGGGAGCCAGCAAAATACGCGCATCGGCTCAAGAGTATTATCGAGCACGCCGACCTCGACCGCGGACCTCATCTTGCGCGCCGTGTCACATTCTCCCGGCTGGGGCGTGTCCTTCCACAGGCAATCTACGACCAGACAGGAAATCTGATTCCGGTCACCTACGCCACCCTCCGAAAGGAATTGACTGGGGAAGACGGCAGATTCTATGCGACACCATCTGTCCCCCATGCCCCAATGAAGAGTCATGCAGTGCACCTGCCGGCGCGCTCGTCTGCGGAGCCCGGAACTTGCCTCGCGTAAGAGGGCGATTGCGCCTTCCCCAACGCCGATGTCGCCCTGGTGGATTTCCAGTTCTGGTGCGTCTGTCGCAGGCTCCGGCGAATCATCTTTGACCGACCGTGTGCGGTTGAATGGCGGCAGGACTGCCAGCTGCCCCAATCAAAGGCCGTCAAGCCGAATCTGCGCGGAAACCCTTTGTCCAAGCGGACTCGGGAGTCATCCACCCGCTTTTGCCTTTGTTTTTGCGAAGCTGATCGGGAGGTGAACCCCGTCGTTGTCGTTGTCTTTGCTTTTCACCGGTTGCGATCAGGCCCCTTTGAGGGGCCAGCAACCGAAAGCCTCCGGCACTGCCGGAGAATCTTTACTCGCAAGCTGGACTTGCTGGTTCCAGAAGCTGAAATCGCGAAGTGGCAATCTGTTTGGAAGCCCCCCGTGGACACAGAGCGGCGCGGCTATCTCGCGCTCTATCGCAGCCGCGTGACGCCAAGCCAATCTGGGATGCGATTTCGATTTCCTGGAGCCGGCGGCTGAGCCGGAACCCGCGGTTGCAGCGGCAGCCTCGCCTGCCTGGTGCGCAATGCGCGAGGATTTTATGCGCGGCGTGCCTGCAACGCGGCCGCAGCCTCGCAGCGATCGCAGTTGCCGCAAGGTCCGCTGTAATCGTCGCCGAAGTAACGGAGCAGATACTCGCGCCGGCAGCCGCGCGTCTCCGCGTACTCCTGCATCTGTTCCAGACGCCGGCTGCGCATTTCCTTCACCATCTCCTGCTGCTTCACGGCGGCGTCGGCAATGGCCGTCGCGGATTGCTGCGTTTCCACACGAATCTGTCCTGAAGCCAGCTTGCGCGCCGCGCCTGCTTCTTCAAATTTGTGGAGGATATTGGTAAGTTTGCGCGGCGAAAGGCCGGTTTCGCGGCTCAGGTGCTCTGAAGTCTTGGGCGCGCCGCGGCTCACCAGCACGGTGGCCACGGACTCCAGTTGGCGCGCATCCACCTTGCCGGCGCCGGTCTTGTAGCGCTGCGCGGAAATGTCGCGCGGGCGATAGAACAGAACTGCTTCCGCCGGTTCGCCATCGCGGCCGGCGCGGCCGATCTCCTAGTAATACGCATCCAGCGACTCGCTCACGTCGCCGTGATACACGAAACGAATGTCGGGCCTGTCCACACCCATGCCGAACGCACTGGTGGCCACGATGACCGGTACTTCGCCGCTCATGAAGCGATTCTGGATGGCGTCGCGCTCTTTGGCTTTCATGCCGCCGTGATAGGCGAGTGCTTCCACACCGCGATCGCGCAGCTCTTCGGCAATGGACTCCGCGTGATGGTGCGTGGCCACATACACAATACCAGGCTTGTCAGCGAATTCGACGCGCCGCAGCACAGATTCGAGCTTTTCATTCTCTGAGGAAAAGGTATCGACGCGCAGTGAAATGTTGGGGCGATCGAGATTGTGCGCGAGGTCGACCGGCGGCTCTTGAGTCTCCGTCGCAAGATCAATTTCCTTGAGCTTTTTGGAGGACATGAAACTCCAGCCGCGTCCTCTTTTGAGATGCAGGCTCACCGACCTCAGGTGCCCTGTAGAGGCCTTCACGGACAACCGCGTCATACTTGAGAGATGACGGGTGCCTACGCCAACCCGGCTCCTCTCACCCGCAGGACCACCGTCACCCCTCCGCACTTTTTTGCGGACCTGTACAGCTTCGACTGGACAAAATCCCAGTTCCGCCTGCCCATGGTGAGCGCCGGCGCGGTGGCGCTGTGTCTGTTTGCCGGCGTACTGGCCGGGCATCCGGGCGCGGGACTGGTGGCCGGCGGCGGCGCCTTCACGGTGGGCTTCGGCCCCAATCAGCGCATCTGCGATTCGCGCCTGATTCCCATGATGGCCGCGGTACTGGGTGTCGCCGTGGCCACCCTGGTGGGCACCCTCGCCGGCCACCACGGCTTTAGCCTGCTGGTCGCCGCGGGGGCTTTCGCCTTCGTCTACGGCGAACTGACCGCACGTCACACGGGGGTCGCCTGGGTGGCGCAGCAATCGTCCATCGCGCTGCTGGTGGCTTCAGCCTTCCCCACCGGGCCCGATCTGGCGCTGGCGCGCGCTGGATTACTGGCTGCGGGCGGCATCGTACAGGTCATCGTCACCTCAGCCGGGCTCTCGCTGCTTCGCGACCTGCGCCGGGATGCGCTGGCCATTCCGGCTTCGATTTACCGCACCATCGGCGAGCAGCAGCGGGAGCTGGCCCGACGCCTGCGCCGTCTTCCCAAATCATTGCCGGCGCTTTCCCGGATCAAAGCTCTTCGTTATGCCGTGCGGGTGGGTCTCACGGTCCTTATCGCAACCGAAATCTATCGCCGCATCGGCATCCAATCGGGTTACTGGATTCCTATGACCGCGCTGCTGGTGCAGAAGCCTGCATTCTACGAGACCCTTTCGCGAGCGGCGGCGCGAGTGGGCGGCACGCTGGCGGGGTCGATCCTGTGCAGCTTGCTGCTGGCGCACACATCGCCGAGGCCGGAGGTGCTGGCCCTGATCACCGCGCTCTTCGCCCTGGCGGCCTACGCCACCAATCCCGTCAATTACGGCCTGTTCAGCGCCTTCATTACCGGCTACATCGTCTTCCTGCTCTCGCTCAACGAAATCCCCGGCCGGCTGATCGCGGACCGGCGCGCCTGGTGCACGACTTTAGGAGCGCTCATCGCGATCATTATTCATCTCGATGCTCTGCGCCGGCACCGGGCCGGAACGCGCCTGGGCCGGCGTGGCCCCGCCACTCAGACCGCGTGACGGACTTAAGCTGGTTGCCGCCCGGGCCGAATTTGGAGCAGTAACAATAGCGCCGTCAGCCAGAGAGCACTGCGGCCATCAGCAGTCCCGGGCATAAAAGTCGTGTGTCAGTATCAGTATCGCGAATCAGAGAACACGCGAGCATGGCAAGGATAGAGAGCGCTCCCGCCAGGGCAATCGCACTTGGAAAGGCGCGCCGGTGTGTTGATTTCAGGTTCATACGTACCCCCCGGGGGGGGGTGCATGGGATTCTGCCATGAAGTTCCTTGTTTTCTGATGGTTGAATGCGTTTTCGGGTGCGATTTATAGGCGGTTTCACGCAAGTAAGCTCAACTTTCTTGCGCGTTTTTTGCGCCTGCCGGCACTGGATTCTCGAGCAGCCACGAGTGCCTGGGGAAGGTTTTTCTTCACAGCATAGCGGAAGAGCGAAATTAACCCGCAACGAGCGGCGAAAATATATTTCCCGCCGAATGAGCGCGATACGGGCGATGCGGCCTTGGCAAGGGCTTGACAACGGCTAACAGCCTGTGGCGAAAGTCAAAAATTCGAGAAAAACCATTCCTCAGCGGCTAAAGCCGCATTGATTTGAGACCACTTAGGCACGGCTGAAGACGGGCCCTTTCAGAAACTCGACTTTTACCACAGGCTGCTAAAGCGAGGAAGAGGACTCCTAAAGCGAGGAAAGAGGACTCCTTAGGATGGCTGGTTTTTTGAAGTGCGATTGCCCTGCGGCTGCCAAATTTTCAGGGTTACAACCGCACCATTTCGGGACTATCATGTTTGTCAAAATGGGGTCTGGCGCTCGCGGCGCTTCTTCCCGCCCCACCGCAGGCCCCGGCAGGCAAGCACAAGTGAACTCCGCATGGAGGTGATGCCATGACTTTGGTTCCGGTCATGTGGTCAATCTGGGGTGCGCTGGTCGTCGTAATGGCCGCTCTGCATATTTATCGTTCAAGCCTGACCCGCGATGAAGAGGATCAGATCTTTCTCGACGATTCCTTCGAGCACGAGAAATCAGCGCAAGCGGCAATCGTGGCCAGGGTCAGCAAGGTCGAACCGGTCCTCAGGGCTGCGCAGTGGCTGGTAGTCGCCATGACCGTGGTGGTGGTGGCCTACTACGTTCGCGATATTCTGGTCCATTTGAACGTGATCAACGGATAGGTGAGCACTCCCAAGCTGGGCGCGCCGCCAGGGTCCGCGCGGATCAGGTTTTCGTGTTGTTTCGCGCCCGGCCCGAGATACGGGGAACTTCCAGGCCGGCGCACGTTACCAGGAGGGAAATCCCTGCTGTGACAAGCAGCGTCCAGCGCGCCTTACTGGAACTGGTGGACAATGTCCATCACGTAATAGCCGATGACAAAAAGCGTCATCACGCCCAGCAGAACCAGAGCCGCGCGCACCAGCGGCTGGACCCTGTTCACCCGCGCCACAATCGCGGCCTGCTCCTCGCGTATGCGAACGAACGAATCATCCAGAACGAGTTGATCGTCCTCGTCGCGGCTCAGTCTGCTCTCGTAGATCTTGAGAGAGAGATACAGCAGCACCGACACGCCCCAAACCGCCCATATCCAGGCAACCAACGGCATAGCACACCTCAGGAACCATTCCGGCTTCGGCGCGGACGCGAAACAACAGCCATGCGCCGCCGGGAAGGCTCACGCATGGAATCATAGTTTCGACCGGCCTCCCGGGTGCGTGACCGCAATCACTCACGTTCCGCAGTTCCGCAACGGCTGGCAGGCATGTTCCCTGCCCTCGTATCGGCTCTGGCGGCTAAACCTTTACCAATTGAACATATGCAGGATTGAGCATAGGCAAGGCTCAAACCTGAGGCAATTGGAGTGAGAGTTCCCGTGCGCTTCAAAAAAAGCGGCCGGAGAAGAGAAGAGTGGAAGCGGAAGATCGCTCCAATTCTTCCCCGGCCGTTTCTCTCTGAGCCGCGTGGCGTGATTTCACGGCGCAGCGGCACGGGTTTGCCGCTCCGCAAGCAGGACGCGCGGCGCGGCAAACCGAGGCAGCAATCAGGCCGTGAGGCGGCGGCCGCTCGCTGCATCGCGCACCGCGCCATAAAAGAGCGTGCGCTTGAGCGAGTCAAGCTGCGGCAGCAGCGTGGCGACCTCGGCCAGGAAGGGATCGGCAAAGATGGCCGCAATCTCTTCCTCGCGCCGGCTGCGCGCGTCGCGGACCAGCTTGCTGACATCCACTTCGAGAGCCGCAGCCAGCCGCTCCAGCGATCCCAGGGTTGGGACTGCCTTGCCGTTTTCGATTTTGGAGATGTAGGTGCGCGGCACGTTCATGCGGCTGGCAAGCTGGCGCTGGCTCAGGTGCCGGGCGCGGCGAATATCGCGCACCTGGGTGGCGACCTGCGACCCCGCTTCCTCTCCAGGCAGTCCCGAGTTGCCGGTTACCAGTTGAGGCGCCAGATGCACCAACTCCTCGATGTCGAGGGGCTTATGGCATCTTCTGCACAAAGAGTTACTGGTTCGGTACTGCATCAGGCGGCAGTACTCACAACGCACAACCTCGCGTGTTTCCACGCTCACGAGAGTAGTGGCCATCAGGTGTTGCGGAGCGCCAGAGCGGTGGTTCCCCGCGTGCAAAATTTTGCACGATATGAATCACTGTCACCCAAGGAACCATAATTGTCAAGTAGAATCTAAGGGACATTAAGAAATAACCCGCAGAAATGCCAGAATAACCCTAAGAATCGCGGATCAAGATCGTTAACAGGCCCAAGGCAACCCGCAGAAATTTGCGACGCGGGTCCAGGGAGACTACGAATGACTGCAGAGAACTTCGGCCGCGACCAGGCTTGGGAGCTGCTGACCGAATGGACCCAAAGCGAAAGCCTGCGCAAGCACGCACTGGCCGTTGAGGCCTGCGTGGCCGCCTGCGGCGAGGCAGAGGCCGACCGGCTCAGGCTCACGGGCGAGGAACGGGCAGCCCTGGTAAACCTCTACTCGACCACTGCCCTACTCCACGATTTCGACTACGAGCGGCACCCGACCGCCGAGGAGCACCCGTTTGTGGGCGTGCGCGAGCTGGAGCGGCGGGGCTGGCCTGAAGAGCTTCGCACCGCCATCCTGGGCCATGCGGAGTACTCTGGCGTGCCGCGTGAAACCCACCTGGCCAGGGCGCTTTATGCCTGCGACGAACTGGCCGGCTTTCTGACCGCCTGCGCGCTGGTGAAACCGTCCCGGTCCATCGCCGATGTGGAGGTTGCCGGAGTGCGAAAGAAAATGAAGGACAAGGCATTTGCGCGCGGCGTGCATCGCGAGAACATCGTGCAGGGCGCCGTGGAGCTGGACGTCGATCTGGACGCCCACATCGCCTTCTGCATCCAGGCCATGAAGAAGCGGGCCGGCGAATTGGGACTGTAGAACGTTGCCGGACCATCCGGAGGCCGGCCGATCAGCCCGGTGCAACCTCTATATGCAGCTATATGCAGCGCGCTTGTCCCTCCCCACGCATTGCGGAGACGCGAACGCGCCCGGCGGAGTGGACCCGTGCGGACGCGTTTTGAGGCGGCAGGGCGCGCGCGGCAGCAGCGCGGACAGCGTGGCGGCTACCGGCCGAAATGCTCGGAGTTTTTCTGCGCGTAGTGCGCCCACTTCTCCGGCAGGTCGTCGAGCGCGAAGATGGCTGAGACCGGGCAGGCAGGAACGCAGGCGCCACAGTCGATGCACTCGACTGGGTCGATGAACAACTGATCGGCCTCGGCGTGACCGTCCTCGTCTTTCTTGGGGTGGATGCAATCGACAGGACAGGCGTCCACGCAGGCGGTGTCCTTGGTGCCGATACAGGGTTCTGCAATCACGTATGCCATCTTGAGCTTTCTCCGTGGGTGGACTCTCCGAGGCTGATGGTAGCACACAGGACCGGGCGCGGTCTGCGCTGCCTGTAAATGAGTTTTGAAATGCGGGAATGTGAAATGACAGGGACCGGCGGAACAGAGAACGATGGACCGGGGAGCCGCGAAAAACGGGCTGTCGGAACGATAACGTAATTGAATCTGCTTCTGTCTCGGGGTAAGGCTGGCTCATTTTTGCGGCGATGCGCGGCCAGGCTGTTTTCTTCGTCTCCGATCCCTGATCCCTGATCCCTTTGTCCCTTTATCCCTCATTCCCTGCCTTCCTTACGCTTCCCTTACCCCAACCGCCGTCCACCCCTTTAGAGTAGAAACACGCCGTCGATGGGAGCCGCGCCGCCGCATGGGATTCCACGATCTTTTGGAACCAGGTCAGCAACTCGATTTTTATCGCATCGATGCCCAGGCAGCACGCAGCGGCATGGCCACCATCTACCGCGCCACCGACACGCGCGACGGCCGCACCGTGGCGCTGAAAATCCCGCATCCCGACCTGGAAGCGGACCCCGTGCTTTTCGATCGTTTCCAGCGCGAAGCCTCGATCGGCGAGCGCCTCAACCATCCCCAGGTCATGCGCGTCTTCGGCGGCCAGGAGCACTCCCGCGTATATATGGCGATGGAGTGGTGCGAAGGCCGTCTGCTGCGCAAGATCCTCGATGAAGGCCGCATCCCGCAGGAGCGCGCTCTGCGCATCACCATGGGCGTGCTCGACGCGCTCGACTATATCCATGCCAACGGCGTTGTGCACCGCGACCTGAAACCGGAAAACATCATGGTCGACGACCACGACAACATCAAGCTCATCGATTTTGGAATTGCGAGCGACGCCGGCGCCCGCCGTCTTACCTACGCCAACTTCACCGCCGCTCTCGGCACGCCCAACTACATCTCGCCCGAGCAGGTGAAAGGCAAGCGCGGCGACGGCCGCACCGACATCTACTCCTTGGGCGTCATTCTTTACGAGATGCTTTCCGGCAAGCTGCCCTTCACCGGCCCCACGCCGCTGGCGGCCATGAACGACCGCCTGCTCAACCATCCGTTGCCACCGCGCGTCGCCGATCCTTCCATCTCGCCCCAGCTCCAGGAGGTGATTTACCGGGCGCTGGAACGAGACCCAAAAAATCGCTACGCCCGCGCCGCCGAATTCAAGCACGATCTCGAGCACCTGGACGAAGTGGGTGTGGAAGACCGGGACGAAATTCGCAATTGGCACAAGCGCAAGGCCCGGCTTCCGCGCAAAATCGCTTATTATTGCGCTCTGGCCCTCATTCCCGTCGCCCTGTTACTGCTCATGATGCTGATCGCGCATCACCATTGATTTCCTCAGCTTTCTGCGCAGGGAAACCGGAAATCTTCACGATTTCCTTATGCCCCGAACCCTAGAATCTCCCTGCATACTGAAAATTCTTCCGCAAGGAGATGCATGGCGAAGCACAAACTCTGTCGGCCTCGGCATGCACACCAGCCTCTCATCCACGCACGTAATGCCGATTCCTCTTGCGGGTCCGGAAGACGAGAGGCGCCTCGGGCGCTGACGCTGTTCCGTGCCCGTTTGCGACCGTCCGGTAACGGGTGT
Source organism: Acidobacteriaceae bacterium (assembly GCA_030037545.1). Lineage (GTDB taxonomy): Bacteria > Acidobacteriota > Terriglobia > Terriglobales > Acidobacteriaceae > Telmatobacter. The sequence continues at coordinate 9,202 of JASHRF010000051.1, forward strand.
TAGATTTCAGCTATCCCGCTATCCTAGCCGCCCACAACAAGGAGATGCAATGTCCACAGAGCTTCGCAATTTTCTCGCCCTTTCGTACGACGAGCTCGAAGAACTCAATCTTCAAGCCAAATCGGACCGTTCCAGCCGCGTCAATGCCGGCGAAATCCGCGAGAAACGGCTGAAATACCTGACCGACGAAAAACGCATCAAGGCTGTCACCATTCTCTTCACCGACCTCGAAGGCCGCCTGCACCTGCTCGACTACGACAAGAAGTTCCTGCTTGGCGCCTACGAGAACCTCACCTTCGACGGCTCTTCCATCCGCGGCTTCACCGCCCAGAAGGAGAGCGACCTGCGCCTGGGCGTCGACTGGAGCTCGTTCTACTGGGTGCCATCCGATGTCTTCGGCAACGGCAAGGTGCTGGTCTTTGGCAACGTGATCGACAAGGACGGCACCGTCTACGCGGGCGACATGCGCGGCGTGCTCAAGGGCTACTCCGACAAGCTCCATAAGGAGAAGAAGTACACCCTCAACGCTGCCAGCGAAATCGAGGGTTTCCTGTTCGCGGGCAAAGACGCCGAGCGCAAGTTCCACGAGACGGGCAAATTCGAATTTATCAATACCGGCGGCTATTACCACGTGCTGCCTCTCGACCCGCTCCGCCAGTTCATCGACACCGCCGCTGAAGTGCAGCGCGCCATGGGCTTCCAGAACGAGAAGGACCACCCCGAGGTCGCGCCCAGCCAGTTCGAGATCAACTACGGCTACTCCGAAGTGGTCGCCGCTGCCGATCAGATCCAGCTTTACAAGCTGCTCTGCCGCCAGATCGCCAACAACATGGGCTATACCGCCAGCTTCCTGCCCAAGCCGGTGGTGGGCGTGAATGGCAGCGGCATGCACACCAACGTTTCGGTTTCCCAGGGCAAGACCAATCTCTTCTGGGACGAAAAAGGCGACGAGCAGCTCTCCAAGTTCGGATGGGATTTCCTGGACCGCATCCTCACCCACGCTCTCGACCTCTGCCTGGTCTTCAACTCCAGCGTGAACGCGTACCGGCGCCTCGACCCGCACTTCGAAGCTCCCAACCAGATTCGCGCTTCAGCCGTCGATCGCGGCGCCATGATCCGCGTGCCCATCGGCAATCACCGGTCGATGAGGACCGAGGTACGCGCCGTTGCGCCCGACGCCAACCCGTACCTTGCCTACTACGGCATCTTCAAGACCGGCATCGACGGCTCGATCTCGAAGGAAAAGAATCTGCGCGCCGGCGGCCGCTACCTGCCCGACAACGTTCAGCAGGCCATCGACGACTTCAAGGAGTCGAAGTGGATCGGAGAAATTCTGGGCGCCGACGTCCAGGGCCGCTACGCCGACCTGAAACAGGCCTCCGCCAACCGCTGCCCGCGCGAGCTGGGCACTTTCGTCAAGGCCGCCGAGGTCCAGTTCCACCACGAAGTCTACAACCAGTCGCTCTGGAATCTGTTCTAAGAGCAGTCGCGGAAAACACAAAGGCCCGATCTTCTCAACGGAAGATCGGGCCTTTTTGTCGAGCGGAGTGACGCTTCAGGGCACTCCATGAGGGATCGTCATTGCGGCCGCATCACGAGTTTGTCATACAAGCCACCGACAATGGCGCCCACGGTAAACGTGGCCAGAACGGCGTAACCCGCTTCAATGGCGAGCAAGTCGTGAGGCAGTCTTGCGATGCCAAACCAACCGGTTGCGACCACGGCTCCCGAAAGCAGAACGGACATCAGAACTCCTTGAAGCACGCCTTTGCGATGACGCACGGCAAGCAGCCACGCGACTCCGTAGGCAAAGAGAAGACAAACAGCAGCGGTGAGCAGGTGCGGTGAAAGCCACCACACCATCTGCTTGACTTGCGCATGAGTGAGTCCGACGGCGTCCATCCACCGGGTGCGGAACAGATATTGCGAATGCCAAACGGCTCCCAGGCACCAGGCGGCAAACGCCGCCAGGACAATGGGGAGGTGGTAGATCCGTTTCGTTCCCACTTTTATTTCGCCTGGCGTGTACGGTCCAGCTTGGAGCGCCTGGGACATGCAAGACTGGCCGCAATTCGAGCGTTCAGGCCAACGCGTACAGTCGGACAAACACAAATCCGGACATCCATCGGCTCCTGTCGCCGCCGCATGACGTGCATCGATGCTGACGACGGCCGGTTGCCGGTTCTCGGGGCATGCCACCGATCGACTGCCGGAATATCGGCTAAAAATCTCCCGTCGCCAGAGCGCGAGGGGAAGCAGCATGAAGAAAACAGCGGCAAGGCAAAGCACCAGCCAGATGAGTATGAGCATGACCCACCTTCTTGCCTGGAGTCTGGTCCCTGGCTGAAGTTCCTTCAGTGATCTGCGTCACAAGTGCTGGATGATGAACCACGCAATTCCTGCACTGCTCGCGTTGCGCTCGTCCGACCTTTGTACTGGCCGGGGAGCCGGTCCGGGAGCGATTCCATCCTCAGGCGGCAGGATGACGCTGAAACCGGCGGCAGCACTTTTCCATTCCCGATGGAATCGGAGCTATCAACCCCCGGCCGGAGGAGAAACAGCCAAATCCTCGTCACCCGCGTGGAAATGCCGCCAGATGGTCTCCGCGGTCTTGCGCGAAACTACCGCAGCCAGTGACTCCGCCGTCGCCTGCCGCACATCGCGCAGGCTGCCGAAGTGGGTAATCAGCCGCTGCCGTGTCTGCGGCCCTACGCCGGGAATGTTCAGCAGTTCGGAATCGCGGTCGCGCATGGCGCGCCGCTGGCGATGATAGCCGACAGCAAAACGATGGCTCTCGTCGCGAATCATCTGCACCAGGTGCAGAACCGGCGAGCGCCGGTCAAGCACCACCGGCTCTTCCTCGTTTCCGTAGAGGTAGATCACCTCTTCGCGCTTGGCAATCGATGCCAGCGGCTGCGACGTCAGCCCCAGCGATTCCAGCGCCTCGGCCGCCGCGTGCAACTGGCCCAACCCACCGTCGACGAGCACCAGCGACGGCATGTTGGCTGGCTCTTTGCTTTTCGACAGCTCTCCGTCAGGGGCTAAAGCTCGCTCATCTTCAGGACCTCGATCTTGAGGGCCTTGATCGGCTTCAGGGTCTTGATCGGCGCCGAAGCCGCGCGCCGACACGGTCGTTGCCGGGCCAGCGGTGGCGTTGTCAAGGATACGGCGATAGCGACGGCGAACCACCTCGCGCATGGCGGCAAAATCGTCCACGCCCACCACCGTCATCACCTTGAACTTGCGATAGGCTTGTCTGTTCATCTTGCCGTCTTCCCAAACCACCATGGAGGCCACCGTCTCCGCGCCCTGGATGTGAGAAATGTCGAAGCACTCGATGCGCCGCGGCAACTCCGGAAGCAGGAGCGCGTCGGCCAGCGCCTCCCGTATGGCCTTGCGTGAAGGCTCGAGCACGCGGAAGCGCTGCGTATACGACTGCTTCGCGTTCTGTCCAGCCAGGTCGACGAGCGAGCGTTTCTCCCCCCGCTGTGGTACCGCCAGGTCAACTTTATGCCCCGTGCGCTCGCTCAGCAGCGCGCCCAGAGCCTCGCGATCGTCAAAGTCCACCGGCACAAGAATCGACCGCGGCACATACTGCTGGTCGATGTAAAGCTGCTTGAGCAGCGCCGAAAAAACCGTCCCTGCATCAAAACACGGCGCCTGCCCATTCTCATCACTGTCCCTTTGTCCCCCTGTCGCTTTGTCCCTGCTTTCGATCTCCGGTAAATCCTCCCAGAAAAACTCCCGCCGATCCACGATCTTGCCCGCGCGCACGTGGAACAGATTCACGGCCAGGCTGCCGTCTTCGTAGTGATAGCCAAAGACGTCGGCGTCGTCGCCCTGCTCAGCAGTGGCGATGCGCTGCTTCTCCTGGAGCTGCCGGACGGTCGAAAGCTGGTCGCGCAGCCGCGCCGCGGCCTCGAACTGCTCCGCCCCGGCGGCAGCCGTCATGCGCTTTTCCAGCGCGCGCTCCAGTTCCGCGTGCCGCCCTTCCAGAAATAACTGCGCATCCCGCACCGCTTCCTTGTACGCCTCAGGCGTCGTCAGGCCTTCCACGCACGGGCCCAGGCAGCGATGAATGTAGTACTGCAGGCACGCGCGCGGATGGAAGCGGCTCAGATCCACCTTGCAGCTCGGCAGCAGAAAGCTGCGATGGATGAGCTCCACCACGCGATAGGCCAGGTTGCCGGGAAAATACGGGCCGTAGTATGCCGAACCATCCTTGCGCAGCCGCCGCGTGACAAAAACCTTCGGAAAGCGATCGCCCAGCGTGAGCTTCACGTACGGATAGGTTTTGTCGTCGCGCAGCAGGATGTTGAAGCGCGGCTTACGCTGCTTGATCAGGTTGTTTTCGAGCGCCAGCGCCTCGTGCTCATTGGCCACCAGGATGTAGTCGATATCCACGGCCTCGCGCATCAGCGTGCCGGTCTTGGCGTTGGCCTGCGACGCCTCCAGCAGATACGAGCGCACCCGCGAGCGCAGGCTCTTGGCTTTGCCCACATAAATCACTTCGCCCTCGGCGTTTTTGTACAGGTACACGCCCGGTTGCGTGGGAAGAGACCGGATTTTCTCGTAGAGATCCATGGGCTGAGCGGGCGCACAGGCGCGCCATTTCTTAGAATATCGGGAAGACAGGGACTTAGCAGCCTGTGGCGAAAGTCAAAAATTCGAGAAAAACCATTCCTCAGCGGCTAAAGCCGCATTGATTTGAGACCGCTTACGGCACGGCTGAAGCCGTGCCCTTTCAAAACTCGACTTTTACCACAGGCTGTTAGGCAGCGAGGGAACAAGGAACCAGGGAAACGGAGGAGCAGAGCCTTCAACCCTCATTCGAAGCGCCTACGAGGATGTCGGCTTCAGCGCCGAAAAAAAGGCGGCAACATCCGCTCCATGCCACACTTGCTGCTCAGAGTCGCCGGCTGCTCAATCTTACAGGGTGGTGTAAAAACTACATGCCGCGAAGACCGTAAATCCGCTGGGCTGCCTCACTGTAAGACGCATCTCATCAACCACGTACCATCGCCCGCCCGAGTGGCCCCGAAGGTGCATCTGAAACGGTGGAAAGATACGGCCCAGGCAAGCAGCATCTAACCTGGCAGGCCAGGGCCGAGGGAATGAGGAGCAAAGATCATGCAACGTTTCGGGTTCATCGCAACAGCCGCAGCATTGACGGTCTTCGGTGTTTCGGGTTGCGCCACCAAGAACTACGTGAAGAACCAGACCGCGCCGCTGGTGCAGCACACAGGCGAGCTCGACCAAAAGACGGCGCAAAATAACCGCGACATCCAGGACGTGGATCAGCGCGCCCAGGCAGGCATCCGCCAGGCGCAGAGCAGCGCCGACCAGGCCACGCAGAATGCCCAGAACGCTACCCAGCAAGCGAATGCCGCTAACAGTGCCGCCAACGACGTGGCGCAACGCGCCGATTCACTCGATGCGGTGGTCAAGGGCCTGGACAACTACAAACAGGTTGCTGACGTCTCGGTCACCTTCGGCTTTGATAAATCCGTGCTGACCAAGGACGACAAGGAGCAGCTGGATAACTTCGCCAATCAGCTCGGGTCGGCGAAGAGCTACATTCTCGCCGTTACGGGCGGCACTGACACCACCGGACCGGCGCAGTACAACTACCAGCTGAGCCAGCGCCGCGCCGACGCGGTAGTGCAGTATCTTGCGGCCAAGTACAATATTTCGCCGCGCCGCTTTTACCTGATCGGCATCGGAAAGGACCAGCAGATCGCGCCCGACAACACGGCCGCCGGTCGGCTCAAGAATCGCCGCGTCGAAGTGCAGTTGCTCTCCAACATGGGCAACCAGCAACAGCAGGTATCCTCAACCGCAAGCCCGGCGGGGATGCAGTAAAGCCATCGGCCCGAAAGCCGCGCAAGGTAGAAAGGGCGGGTCCGCAGGGTGCGGCCTGCCCTTTGTGCATTGTTCGGTTTTTCAGAGCCAAAATATCGCGCAGTTTCGAACATGCTCCGCAAGAATGCCACGCGAATCATCTTCCTCATAGAGCCGTAACGCACGTCAATCCGTCGCTGAATTCTGCCTGACATGCTCGGCGCGGACTTCATCCGCTGTGAACAGCCGGAGAAACGGCGCGCCTTTCGCAGCCGCCTCTACTGCCGGCCTGCCACCGGCTTCCTCGCGCTCCACGATGCACACCACGGCCGCCACGGTCATGCCCGCTTCCTGCGCAGCCTCGATCGCGTTAATCGTCGAGGCCCCGGTGGTGCACACGTCATCCACAATCACCACGCGCGCGCCTTCGCGGCAAAAGCCCTCGATGCGGCGCCCGGTGCCATGCGCCTTCTCCGCCTTGCGCACCAGGAACCCATGCAGCAGCGGCGCGCCCGGACGCGACCGCGCGTGCCAAGCGCTGGCCGTGGCCACGTTTGACACGATAGGATCGGCGCCCATGGTAAGCCCGCCTACGGCCTCAGCATCGATGCCCTTCTCTTCCAACAGCTCAAGCAGGGCGTGCCCCGTCAGCCAGCCGCCCTCGGCGTGCAACGTAGTGGTGCGGCAATCGATGTAGTAGTCGCTTGTCCCGCCCGAGGAGAGCTTGAACTGCCCCAGCCGAAAGCTGGTCCGCGCGAGCAGCGAGAGAAGCTGTTGAGCGTGGGTTGGGCCAGGCATCGACATCATTGTAAGGGCAGGGACCGAGGACCAATGGACCGAACGCCGTCCAAAAGAAGGGTCAATTCAATATCCGAGACCCATCAACAGCGCCGGAACGCAGGCTCGCCCGGAGGGGTAGCGAATCCCGCGTCTGCTTGTTCCCTTTTTCCCTCGTTGCTTGCCTTTCACGCCTTCCCCATATGCCGGAACCCGTGCGTGCTCACCAGCATAATCGCGAAGAGGATGAAGTTGTAGCTGGAGTGGACAAGCACGCTGGCGGCCAGCGAGCGCGTGCTGAGCCGGACTGCGCAGAGAACCAGGCTCACACCTACCAGCAGCACAAACGGGCCCCACGAGTATCCGGTCTGCTGCGCGTGCAGGGCCGCAAACGGCAGGCTGGTAAGGATGGAGCCCATCACCATGGCGCCCACGCTCCATTGCGGATGGCCGTTTTCCAGCAGCGGAAAACGCGGAATGTTCTTCGTACGTTCTCCTATCCAGTCGTATGCCGTGCATAGCGCCGGAAGCAAAAACCCGCGAAAAAAAGTTTCCTCAAAAAACGGCGCAAAGGTAATGCCGAAGACGAACAGAAGCCAGGCCGCGCCCGGTTCGCGAAAGATCCTGTCGATGGGCGCGTTCGACGGGCCGGGAACGACTACGCTATCCACGAAAGCGAGCAAAAAACAGGCGCCGGCCGCGCTGATCAGACGCCAGCGCAAACGCAGCGCGGTGCCGGCGTTCCATTGCACCCCGGCAAAAAAGCCCTTGTGCCACACCAGCGGAAAGATCACCAGGCATGCGGCCAGCGCGAAGAGGTAAAGCAAGACCTCGCTGCCCAGCGTATAAAAAACGTTGGTGGCAGCCTGCTCCCTGTTGGCAATGCCAAGAAAGTGCTTGCTCAGAGCCAACTCCACGATAATGCCCGTGCACAGAGCACCGAACGCGAGCAGCAATCCGAGTATGCACAGGTGCCCAAAGTTGGGAATGCGCTGCGCAGAAGGCGAGGCGGCCTCGAATTGCTCAGACCGCGGCGGCTCGGCAATCGGCAGCGGGGCAATGGGCAGCGGAATCCGCGGCGGTTCGGGATTCCATGGCGCGTATACGCCGTCAGCCGGCGCATTGTTCGCCGGCGGCAGAGGCCGGTCGCTTGCCGGATTCAGCTCCGCCGTAGTTGGCTCCGTGGAAGGCGGCCCGGTAAAGGCCTCCCGCGCGGATTCTTCCGGCTGCCTCCATTGGTCGCGTTCGTCTTCAGGCAAGCTCGTCATGGGCGTCCTGTCTTCTTCCTGCGGGCGTTGGAGGCTCCGTTGGCGCGGCCCGTCTTCCTGCCATTCCTGCGCGGCGGCTCTTTCGCATCCGTTTTTCCAGCGCCGTTTTCGATCTCCGGCGCCGGCGCTTCGCACCCATCGGCCTCCATCAATCGCCCGTTGCTCGAAGTGTAAAAGCGACGCAGAAACTGCCCCGTGTACGAGTCCGGCGTGGCAGCGATCCTGGCCGGCCGCCCCTGCCCCATCACGCGCCCTCCATCTTCGCCGCCCTCCGGGCCCAAGTCGATCACCCAGTCGGCATTGCGAATCACGTCGAGGTTGTGTTCGATGATAATCACCGAATTTCCCAAGTCCGTCAACCGGTGCAGGACTTCGAGCAGCTTGCGCACATCGTCGAAGTGCAGCCCGGTAGTGGGCTCGTCGAGCAGGTAAAGCGTGCGCCCGGTCTGGCGCTTGGAGAGCTCACGGGCCAGCTTCATGCGCTGCGCCTCGCCGCCGGAGAGCGTGGTTGCGCTCTGTCCCAGGCGCACGTAGCCCAGGCCCACGTCCACCAGCGTCTGCAGCTTCTGGCGCACCTGGGGAACGTCTTTGAGCAGCGGCAGCGCGTCTTCGATGGTCAGGTCGAGAATGTCGGCGATCGAATGCCCGTGAAATTTCACCGCCAGCGTCTCCTGGTTATAGCGGCGGCCGTTGCACACCTCGCACTGCACGTAAACGTCGGGCATGAAGTTCATCTCGATGCGGCGCTGGCCATCACCCTGGCAAGCCTCGCAGCGCCCGCCCTGCACGTTGAAGCTGAAGCGGCCCGGCTTGTAGCCGCGCTCTCGCGACTCGGGCAATATGGCGAACAGATCGCGGATGGGCGAGAACACCTGGGTATAAGTAGCGGGATTCGACCGCGGCGTTCGCCCGATCGGCGACTGGTCGATGCGCACCACCTTGTCGATCTGCTCGGCGCCGGTCAGGGCGTCGTGCGCGCCTGGCTCTTCGCGCGAGCCGTAGATTGCTTTGGCCAGCGAGCGGTACACAATATCGTTGATCAGCGTGCTTTTCCCGCTCCCGCTCACGCCCGTCACCACCGTCATCACACCTAACGGGATGCGGATATTTACGTCCTGCAGGTTGTGTTCGCGCGCGCCGGTCACGGCCAGCCATTTACCGCTGAGCGGCCGCGGCTTGTCACGCTGGATCATGGTGGCCGCCCCGCTCAGGTATTTCCCGGTCAGAGACTCGGGGCTGGCCATAATCTCATCGGGCGTGCCCGCGGCCACCACATTGCCGCCCAGGCGTCCCGCGCCGGGACCGAGATCGAGCACGTAATCCGCGTGCCGGATGGTCTCTTCATCGTGCTCCACCACCAGCACCGTGTTGCCCAGGTCGCGCAACCGTTTCAGCGCTTCAATCAGGCGATTATTGTCGCGCTGGTGGAGGCCGATCGATGGCTCGTCGAGCACGTAGAGCACGCCGCGCAGCCGCGAGCCAATCTGCGTGGCCAGGCGCATCCGCTGGCCTTCGCCGCCGGAAAGCGTAGCCGCGTTGCGGTCCAGTGAAAGGTAGTTGAGGCCGACGGCGCAGAGAAATTCGAGCCGCTCCGTTACCTCGCGCCGGATCCGCTCCGCCACCAGCGCTTCGCGCTCGCTGAACTCAAAATTGATGGCCGCGGAGAGCGCGCGGTTCAGCGGCAGCGCCGTGAAATCCGCAATCGACAGCCCCCCCACCTTCACTGCCAGTGACTCCGGGCGCAACCGCTTGCCACGGCACACGGGACAGGGCGTGGCCGACATGTAGTTCATCATGTACTCGCGCGCCTCCTGGCTGCGCGCTTCCTCGAGCGTGTCGCGCAGGAAAGCCAGGATGCCGTGAAAGCCGGTACGCGGCGCTTCGCCTTGGGGCGGGCCATATACCAGAATGTGCTGCTGCTTGGGCGGCAAATCCTCAAAAGGTGTCTTGAGATCGATCTTGTAGCGGTCGGCGGCCACCTGGATCAGGCGCAGAAGGTACTGCGATGACGCGCCCGGACCGAGGCCACCGTCGAGCAGCGGCTTCGACCAGTCGGTAATCACCTTGGCCGGATCGAAATCGTAGAGCGAGCCCAGCCCGTGACATTCCGGGCAGGCGCCAAAGGCGGAGTTGAACGAGAAGCTGCGCGGTTCCAACTTGGGCACGTCCAAACCGCAATCGGGGCAGGCCATGGAAGACGAAAACAACTGCTCGCTCCCCTGGCTGGGGGCAACCAGCACCAGCCCGTTGGCCATCTGCAGCGCCTTGGAAATGGCCTGCTCGAGACGCTTTTCAACGGATGGCTTACCGCCAGGAATTGGTGCCCCGGGTCTCGATTCCGAGACCCGGGGGGGAGCCAAGCCAGCCGCGGCGTCCGTGTCGGTTCCCCCTTTCAGCAGAATGCGGTCGATCACCGCTTCGACAGTGTGGTTCTTGCGGCGATCCAGCAGAACCGGCTCTGACAGATCGCGCATCTCGCCATCTACGCGGGCGCGAAACCCTTGCTGATCAAGCTCATCCAGCAAATCCTTAAACTCGCCTTTGCGCCCTCGTACCACCGGCGCCATCACCGTCACGCGCTCGCCACGGCCCATTTCCATCACCCGCTGCACGATCTGCTCGGCCGTCTGCCGTGTAATCGGCCGGCCGCAATTGGGGCAGTGCGGCGTCCCTATGCTGGCGTAAAGCAGGCGCAGGTAGTCGTAAATTTCGGTGATGGTGCCCACGGTCGAGCGCGGGCTGCGGCTGGTGGTTTTCTGGTCGATGGAGATGGCCGGGCTAAGCCCTTCAATCGAATCCACGTCCGGCCGTTCGATCTGGTCGAGAAACTGGCGCGCATAAGCCGAAAGGGTCTCGACGTAGCGCCGTTGGCCCTCGGCATAGATGGTGTCAAAAGCCAGCGAGCTCTTGCCCGAACCTGACAGCCCCGTGACCACCGTGAGCGTGGTGCGGGGTATGCGCACGTTGATATCGCGCAAGTTATGCTGGCGCGCCCCGCGCACCGAAATGTGAGTGATCGGCATGATGGCAGACAAGAAGCGGCAGGGGTGAGAGGCTCCCGAGCGGCGGAATGTCCTTTCGCAATACTCGCCGGCAGGGGAAAAAACTCCCTTGGGTTATTCTATTAGTTAATAGAAAACAGGGTCAATCGGCAGCATATTCTGCGACAATCGCATCATTGCCAGTGAGAGGCAGCTCGGGATTTTTCCCGGCGGACGCGGAAGTTGCAGCCGTTTGGGCAATTGATTAAGGCGGATTAAATGGCCGATATGTTCAATCTGGCGATGTTGATTTGCGCGTCCATCGCCGCTCTGGCATTCGGAGTCTTTGCAGCATACGGCATTTTGCGTGTAGCGTTCGCTCTCATCCGCCCGCGGCCGCGTCCGGCTGTGGAAACGCAACCCGAAATGGCGCAGGTCTCCTGACTCGCGCGCGCATGATGCGCTGACGCCAGGCACGAGCGTCCGCGGATTCTCAGTATTGCGGATTATCCTGCTGCTGCTCCTGCTGTTCCTGGCGCTGCTGCTCCTGCTGCTGCCGCATCAGCATCTCCTGTTGAATTTCCTGTGGAGTGCGCTCTGGCCCACCGGCCCCGAAGGGATTGCGCAGCGGCATGGGCCGCGGGTTTTCAGCATTCGGCTCCGCAGGCGACTCATCCGCCTCGTTTTCATCCTGGTTGCGGGCTTGTGCGGCATTTACCGGCTGCGGGCTTCCGGGAGCGCCCTTGGTCAGGATGATCTCCTGTGGAGGCTCGTCGCCCCGGCCGCCGACCATCAGCACGTCGTATCCGGCGCCATCCAGCAACTGGGAAAGCACGTCGCGCGCCGGGCCGGGTCCGTAGGTGCCGAAGACGCGCTCATCCAGAATCGGGCCCTGAAGGTGTGCGCCGGTGTCGGTGGCAACTTCATGCAGAATCTGGTCGAGGCTGGAATTGGAGGCCTCAATCGCAAGTCCATGGCTGTCCCAGGTTATGTGGGCCGCCTGAGGCGGCTGGTCGGCCGGCCAGTTGGGCTTGGGTGGCGCCGGAGGCGCGGCGGGAACGGCTGCAACGGTGGTCGCGGGCCTGGCGCGATGCGGAACCGCCCGGCGATGGCTTACGGCGCGTTTATGGGCCGTGTGCGAATAGCGGCCGGCAGGCTTGGTGGTCGCTCTCTTTTGCAAGGCCGCGGGGCGATGCGTGGATTGGGGCGCGGATGGGGGCGTTGCGGCAGCCTGCGCGGATAACGTCTCAGGGGCGAACAGCGTCAACAGCATCAGGAAGACTACAACCGGGACACCCATCCACCATGCAAGCGGCCAGATTCGTGACCGGGCAGGCACGGCACCTTCACGCGGCGCGCGGCACAACAGCTCGCGATTGGGCTGGGAACTGGTTTGGATCGGGTTTCCCATGGCCTTCATCTCCGGCGGTTCCCATTTTCCTCATCCACGGCCCAGAGGCCGCACCGCCAACACACTGTACTAGACTAGCAGTGGCCCAGCAACGCTCGCCACGTGTCTTTGCAACACAGAGAGGATTTTCCAGAACATGCGCCCCAGCATGAGCTTCTCTTTAAGGCTTTGTGCGGCTGCCGTCCTATGGGCCGCTCCCTTCGCCGGGTATGCGGTTACCTGCACCACGCAGGCTGAGATGTCTGCGCAGGACCGCGATATGCTGTCCGCAGTCGCGCTGCGCCTTTCCGCAGCTATCGGCCAGCAGGACTACACCACGCTCCAGACCGCACTGCTGCCTGCCGAATCCGGCGCATGGGACGGGATTCGCAACGCCGCCCAGCAGGCTTCGTCGCTGCTCACCGGCGGCCAAATGCAGTTGCAGAACCTGTATTTGCTCGACGCTTCCATGCAAACGGCCACTTCGGACACGGAATTCTTCTGTTCCGACAAGAGCGGCGCCATCAACGTCACCATCTCCATGCACGCGTTGCCGCCGGGCAAGTATGCGGTGGTGCTGGCCCAGGCGACTGGCGCGCGGCTGGACGGCCAGCTCGGCCTCATCCTGGCCTCGGACGGCGCATCCAGCGGATGGAAGCTGGCCGGCCTCTCCGCGCACCAGGGCGTCTTCGATGGCCACGATGGCGTATGGTACTGGACCCGCGCCCGCGCATTGGCTCACCCCGACTCCTGGAGCGCCTGGTACAGCTACGACGCCGCGCGTTACCTGCTCATCCCGGTGGATTATCTCACCTCGCCGAACCTGGAGAAGCTGAACCAGGAGCAGGAGCAGATCGATCCTTCGCCGGAAAAGGCATTTCCGCTCTCGTTAACGCAGGGCGATCGCACCTGGAAGATCGACTCCGTAATTTTTGATCCTTCACTGCGTGAGCCGGACCTGGGCGTTGTCTATGAATCCACGGGCGTCACCGATCCCGCAGCGCAGCGTACCGAGGCCACCAGCGTAATGAGCGCGCTGCTCAAGGCGCAGCCCGGCCTGCGGGCGAATTTCCACGGCCTGTGGGCGATCTCCGTGCAGGACGGCAAGCGCACGCCGATTATGGAATTGCCGATGAATCAGATCCCGCAGTAGCAGGGACGAGGAACTCGCGGCCAGGGACCAGAGGACTGAGGTAGGGACCCAGCAATGACCTGTCATCCTGAGCGACGTTTGGGACGCTTTTTGCGCCCAACGGAGTTGAAGGATGTGGAGTTTTTTGCGCGGTGACACAATTGATAGAGGAAAGGCAGGAGCACATGCTCTCATTTCCATCGGGCTTCTGCTTTGCATTCCGATTGGGTTGCTGCTCTATGTCGAGGCTAGTTGCCCGGCAATCAAAGCACTGATGGGAGGAAAGTCGCACGGCGATGCCAGCAATAATCGATCTACGTTCCGACACCGTAACTCGCCCCAGCGAAATCATGCGCGCGGCCATGGCCGCGGCCGAGGTCGGCGACGACGTTTACGGCGAGGACCCCACCGTCAACCTGCTCGAGAAACGCGCTGCCGAGATGTTTGGCCGCGAGGCCGCGCTCTTTGTTCCCACGGGAACCATGGGCAACCAGATCGCCATCCGCCTGCATACTCAACCCGGTCAGGAAGTCATCGCCGAATCGCGCGCCCACATTCTCGATTGGGAGATGGCCACTATCGCCGTCTTCTCCGGCTGCCTGATTCGCGCGATTCCGACGGAAAGCGGCATCCTGACCTGGAAACAGATTGAGCCGGCCATCCGGCCGGCGTCCGGCATCCACGCGGCCACGGGACTGATCGAGATCGAGAACACCCACAACCTCGCCGGCGGCCGCTGCACGCGCCTGGAAGTTTTGGAAGAGATCTGGGAAAACGCAAAACAACGCAAGTTGCCCCTGCATTGCGACGGAGCGCGCATCTTCAATGCAGCCGTCGCGCTGGGCGTGGACGTGAAGACGCTGACCCGCGGATTCGACACCGTCATGTTCTGCCTGTCGAAAGGCCTTGGCGCGCCCGTAGGCTCCATGCTGGTGGGCTCGGCGGCGCTGATGGCGCGGGCGCGGATTTATCGCAAGGCACTGGGCGGCGGAATGAGGCAGGCGGGCGTACTGGCTGCAGCCGGCCTTATCGCGCTGGAGCAGGGACCGAAGCGCCTGCAGGAAGACCACGCCAACGCGCGCCTCCTGGCCGAGGCGCTGGCCAACATCGAGGGCGTGTCGATCAATCTCAAATCCATCGAAACCAATATCGTGATCTTCCGGCTGACCGAAGCGCCGCTGGCGGCGGGACTGACCGCGCCGGAGCTGTCCGCGCGCCTCAAAGCCCGCGGCGTGCTGGCCAGCGCCTTCAGCCGCGACGCCATCCGCCTAGTGACGCATTTGGATGTAAGCCGGGGCAACTGTATCAACGCCGCCGAATCGCTCACCGAGGAGATCGAGGCCGACGTAGCGGCGAAGTAGCGGGATCCTCCGCGATCCGGCGTTTTCGGCGATCGGACCGATGCCTCTTTGCGCCAGAATCCGCATCGTACTCAGCCGCGGTCAGCGAGATAGTGGACGATCCGTGGACCAGGATCGCGATTAGAAGGCACTCCACCTGGAGTGCAGGGTATAGGGACCAGGAATGATTGCCAGACGAGATCATAACTAGTTTATTATCATCTACATATGGTGGCGGAGAGACTGGGATTCGAACCCAGGTTAGAGTTTCCCCTAAACACGCTTTCCAAGCGTGCGCCTTCAGCCACTCGGCCATCTCTCCTGCGGGTGGTCTGCTGTTCGAATGTAGCATATTGGGTGTGGGCCGCGGAGTTGCAGGGACCCGAAACTCACGCTTTCTTCTGTGGCCGGACAGGCTGCGGAAAACCACCAACCTGTGCAGAACGCAGCCTGCGCAGCCCGCATTCCGTTAATTGCTTCTAAAACCGCACGCATTCTTCGGCCCTGTACACCATGCCACCCGCTCAAGCGGGTTCGGGGCCCCACTTTTCAAGACGGGAAACTGCCGAACAAAACCCGAAGGCTGCTGACGAGCGATGAAACCGTTTACTTAAGCGCGGCGATTGATTTATAGTGCGTTGTTGCCGGTTCAACTCGAATTTTGTGGCGATGTACGAAACGCGTCTCAAAGGAAGGTTTCTTATGCCTCGTATTTCCCGCCGTTCTGTGCTTCGCACCGGGCTGGCTGTTTCCGCTTCGTCCCTGGTGAGCCGCTCCGCTTGGGCGCGCGTTGCCGCGCTTATCGGCGGCGATGACACTTCCGTCGCCGCGCTTCCCGCATTGGCGCCGCGCGAGAAACTGCTCTTCGATTTTGGATGGAGGTTCATGTTCGGCAACAGCAACGATCCGGCCAAGGACCTCGACTTCGGCATGGACCAGGGCGACTTTGCCAAGACCGGCGACTTCAAATTCGCCAAGGTCGGCTACGACGATTCGAAGTGGCGCGTGCTCAACCTGCCACACGACTGGGCGGTCGAGCTGCCGTTTGTGTGGGACACCGAACTGCAATCGCACGGATTCAAGCCGCTGGGCAGGCGCTATCCCGATACCAGCGTGGGCTGGTACCGGCGCGAGTTCGATATTCCGGCGAGCGACCAGGGACGTCGCATCGCAGTCGAGTTCGACGGCGCGTTCCGCGACGTGCTGGTGTTCGTGAATGGCTGCTTTATCGGCCGCAACAACAACGGCTACGTGCCGTTCCGCTTCGATCTTTCCGATTTTCTGGTTTATGGGCAGAAAAACTGCATCGTGGCGCGTGTGGACGCGACCTTCGGCGACGGCTGGTTCTACGAGGGCGCGGGGATTTACCGGCACGCGTGGCTCACCAAGAGCGATGCCCTGCACCTTGCACCGCTCGATAGTTACATACGTTCGAACTTAAACGGCAACTCTGCGTCCTTGTCACTGGCAGCCGTCGTAACGAACCAGGGCCGTCAAGCTGAGAGCGCGAGTGTAAGCTGGCGGATTCTCGACGCCGCGGGAAAAACCGTGGCTACGGCCGACGCTCCGCTGCAGACCGTCGATGCCGACGGCGCAAAGCGCTTTATGGCCACGGCCAATCTGGAGAGTCCCGCGTTGTGGTCGCCGGAGGAGCCGAATCTCTACTCCGCGATTTTGACCGTTGAAACCGCCGGCAAGACGCGCGATGCCGAGCAGTTGAATTTCGGCGTGCGCACGGTGCATTTCGATGCGCAGAAGGGATTTTTCCTGAATGGCAAATCGATGAAGCTGCAGGGCACCTGTAACCACCAGGATCATGCCGGGGTTGGCGCAGCGGTTCCCGACGCGCTGCAGTGGTATCGGCTGGCAGTGCTCAAGGAGATGGGCTGCAACGCGGTGCGCACTTCGCACAACATGCCCACTCCGGAGTGGGTTGACGGCTGCAACCGCATGGGCATGATGATGATGTGCGAGACGCGGCAGATGAGCTCCAGTCCCGAGGGTCTGGCGCAGCTCACGGCCATGGTCAAGCGCTATCGCAACTCTCCGTGCGTGGTGATCTGGTCCATCGGCAACGAGGAGTGGCAACTACAGAACGACATGGCTGAGGAGGGCGCAATGATTGCGCGCACCATGGTGGAGCGCTGCCACGAGCTGGACCCAACGCGCGTGGTTTCGGCGGCCGTAAACGGAAACAACAAGCAGGGTGTTTCCGATGCCCTCGACATTATCGGATTCAATTACAACCTGAAGCTTCCCGGCCCATATCATGAGCAACACCCCGAGCGGCCCATTTTTGGATCGGAGACGGCCAGCACCATCGGCACGCGCGGCGAGTACACCACCGATCCTTTGCGCAACACGGTGAGCGCCTACGATGTCCCGGTCGAATGGGGCGAATCAGCCGAGGATTGGTGGACCTACTACGGCACGCGCGAATGGGAGGCAGGCGGCTTTGCCTGGACCGGCTTCGACTATCGCGGCGAGCCTACGCCTTACGGCTGGCCGTCGATCAACTCGCAGTTCGGCATCGTGGACACCTGCGGTTTCCCGAAAGACAACTTCTTCTATTACAAGGCATGGTGGGGCAAGGAGCCGGTGCTGCATCTCTTGCCGCACTGGAATTTCGCGGGCCAGGAGGGCGATGAGATTCCGGTGTGGGTGTACTCGAACCTTGACGAAGTGGAGTTGCTGGTGAACGGAAAGAGCCTGGGACGCCAAAAGGTGCCGCGCCTGGGTCGCGTGGAATGGAAGGTAAAGTTTGAGCCGGGAGCGATCGAGGCGCATGGCTACAAGGATGGCAAGCTGGCGCTCACTGAGAAGCGCGAGACCACCGGACCCGTTGCTGCGCTGCGCTTGACCGCCGACCGCACCACGATCAATGCCGACGGCGAAGACCTGGCCATTCTGAAGGTGGAGGCTCTCGATAACGAGGGCCGGCCTGTTCCCACCGCCGGCCAGCTTATCGGATTCCGGGTGACGGGCGCGGGTGCGCTGATCGGCGTGGGCAACGGCAACCCCAACTGCCAGGAGAGCGACAAAGGCAATAAGCGCTCGCTCTTCAATGGCCTGGCTCAGATTATCGTGCAGGCCACGAAGCAGCCCGGAGAGATTCAGATCGAGGCGTCAGACCTCACTCGCCATCAAGAGGTAACGCCGGCAAAGCTGACGATTTCGACCAGAGCGATCGAGGCGCGCCCGGCAGTTGCAGAGGTAACGGCATAGCCGCCTTTGATGTCGCACGTTGCTCATTGAAATGACTGGAGTTGCCAGCCAGCGTCGCCGGGCGCCGCTGGGTCCGAGTGAGCACTTTACCAGGACTCAAAGGCGTAATCTTTCCGCCTGGGAAATGAGACGGCATATCATAAAGGTGACTATAATCACTAAAGAGAGCGCAAATCCTACGCTCCCTTTGACTTTTTCTGAAGGGAATCCCGCCAAATGGCGACTGGAAACCTGGCCCTGGGTCAAGAACAGGGCACTTTGAGCGCGCGCCAGCGCATTGTCAACGATTTCAGCATTATTGTAGCCACTGTCAACGGCTCCGGATCCCAATCCGCCAACAGCGTGCTGCTGAAGAGCGTCTTCGGCATGGGCGTCCCAGTGAGCGGCAAGAACCTCTTTCCATCGAATATCGCCGGCCTGCCCACCTGGTACACCATCCGCGCCAGCAAGGACGGTTACGTGGCGCGCAAGCGCGACTCCGAAGTACTGGTGGCGTTGAACCCGGAAACAGCCCGCGAGGATATGCTGGCGCTGCCAACCGGCGGGGTGGCCATTTACGAAGAGCACCTGAACCTGAAGCAGTACCGCAGCGACGTGGTCAGCTATCCCGTTCCCTTCGACAAAATCACAGCCGCCGTCTGTCCTGAGGCCAAGCTGCGCAAGCTGGTCAAGAATATGGTGTACGTTGGCGTAGTCGCGCAGTTGCTGCACCTCGATCTTACTGTGGTCGAAAAGGGCGTACACAAGCAATTCGCCAGGAAGCAGAAGGTTTTCGATCTGAATTTCGGCGCCGTTAAGGCGGGTTACGATTACGCGCAGAACACGTTCACCAAGCAGGATCCGTTCGTGATCGCGCCCATGAACGAGACGGCCGGCAAGATCATTATTGACGGCAATGCGGCCTGCGGCATGGGCGCGGTGTTTGCCGGGGTCACCGTGGTTGCTTGGTATCCCATTACACCTTCAACCTCGCTGGTTGAAGCGACAACAGATCTGCTCAAGAAATTTCGCGTCACGCCGGAAGGCAAGGCGACGTTTGCCGTCGTCCAGGCTGAGGATGAGTTGGCGGCCATCGGCATGGTGCTGGGCGCGGGCTGGGCAGGCGCGCGGGCGATGACTTCGACCTCCGGCCCGGGCATCTCCCTGATGTCGGAGTTCGCCGGCCTCGGTTATTACGCCGAGCTGCCGGGCGTGATTTTCGATGTGCAGCGCACCGGACCCTCCACCGGAATGCCCACGCGCACCCAGCAATCGGACCTGCTGTCGGTGGCGTTTCTCTCCCACGGCGATACCAGGCACGTAGTCTTGTTGCCCGGCTCCGTGAAGGAGTGCTTCGAGCTGAGCTACGCGGCCTTCGACCTGGCCGAGCGCTTGCAGACGCCGGTATTCGTGCTCTCCGACCTCGACCTGGGCATGAACAACTGGATGTCGGAGCCTTTCAACTATCCTGATAACCCGCTGGATCGGGGCAAGGTTCTGACGGCCGAGGAGCTCGAGCGCCTGGGCGGCTTTGCACGCTACCGCGATGCGGATGGCGATGGAATCGGCTGGCGCACGCTGCCCGGAACAAATCATCCCAAGGCCGCTTACTTTACCCGCGGCTCGGGACACAACGACGCCGCCGGCTACACCGAAAAGCCGGACGAGTACCAGGCGGTGATGGACCGACTGGCGCGCAAGTTTGAGAATGCGCGCAAGCTGGTTCCCGCGCCGGTTGTGGTCAAGGATGGGACTTCGAAGATCGGCTTCCTGGCCTTCGGATCGACCGATTTTGCGTTGCGCGAGAGCCTCGACTTTATCGAGAAAGAGTATGGCAAGAGCGCCGATTACATGCGCATCCGCGCTTACCCGTTCGCGCACGAGATTCACGACTTTGTGGCTTCGCACGAGCGGGTGTATGTGGTGGAGCAAAATCGGGATGCGCAACTGCTGAGCCTGCTCAAGCTCGATCTGCCCGCCGATCATGTGACCAGGCTGCGCAGCATCCTGAATTACAACGGGCTGCCCATCGATGCGCGCACCATCGCCGACGAGTTTGCGACCAAGGAAGGGCTGTAAGGCCATGGCAGCTTGATTCGCCGCCCAAGGGGTGCCCCAGGTCTCGATTTTGAGAGCTGGGAAGGCACGAATTCAATGAACAGGTTGGGCTTAAGCGCCCGAGGAAAACAATGGCAACTGCAACACCAACTCCGAAAACCAATCGCATCGGCCTCCCGGTCGTCGAGTACCGCGGCGGCAAGTCCACGCTGTGCGCCGGCTGCGGCCACAACGCCATCTCCGAGCGCATCATCGACGCCATGTTCGAGATGGGCGTGGAGCCGGAGCGCGTGATGAAGATGAGCGGCATCGGCTGCTCGTCGAAGAGCCCGGCATATTTCATGAGCCGCGCGCACTCCTTCAACAGCGTGCACGGGCGCATGCCTTCCGTGACCACGGGCGCGGTGCTGGCCAACCGCACCATGATGGCGCTGGGCGTTTCCGGCGACGGCGATACCGTTTCGATTGGCATTGGCCAGTTCGTCCACATGATGCGCCGTAATCTGAACATGATTTACATCATTGAAGACAACGGCGTATACGGGCTCACCAAGGGCCAGTTCTCGGCAACCGCGGACATCGGCTCGAAGTTGAAGACCGGCGTCATCAACGAGCTGCCGCCCATCGACACGTGCGCACTGGCCATCCAGTTGGGCGCAACTTTCGTGGGCCGCTCCTTCTCCGGCGACAAGAAGCAGTTGCTCGCCATGCTCAAGGCGGCGATCGCACATCGAGGCACGGTGATGCTCGACGTGATCAGCCCTTGCGTGACCTTCAACGATCATGAGGGCTCGACCAAAAGCTACAAGTTCATGCAGGAAAACGACGAACCGATCAATGAAGTTGGCTTTATCGCCAGCTTCGAAGATATCGAGGTGGATTACGATTCCGGCCAGGTGTACGACGTGCAGATGCACGACGGCTCAAGCCTGCGCCTTCGTAAGCTGCACGAGAATTACGATCCGACTGACAAGGCCAATGCCGTGCGCACGCTGATGGAGGCACACGAAAAGGACGAAATCCTGACCGGCGTTTTTTACATCGACACGCAGAAGCCCACGTTCACCGACCTGCTGAATATCGTAGACGAGCCGCTGGCCACGCTGCCCGAATCGCTGGTCCGGCCGCCGAAGAGCGCTCTCGACAGCCTGATGGCGAACTTGCAGTAAGGGAACAATGATTCTGGGTGCCCCAGGTCTGGCACTTCTTTGTTTTTGCGCCTAACCTGGGATATTCGTATCTATAGCTCCAGCACAGTCTCTACATCTCCCACCAATCGAACTGCCCCATGCGCGGATAGTAAAGCCCCGCGCAGATGCGCGCCTCCGCGCAATGCAGATTGCGGAGAATGCCTGCGTAGGTTTCGACCTGAGGCGCGAAGAGTTCGCGCAGATCTGGCAGGGCCTTTTGCGGATCGAGCCCGTCGGCGTGCGCGGTCTTGTAATCGATGATCCACCAGGCTTCATCGCCTTCCGATCGCGGTTGCGCGCCGGCGCGAAAAACGCGGTCGACCTGCACGGCGTGCACAGTGTCACCCACCACACCGGCCCACCGCGCCTCGCTGGCGGCCTGCGCGTGCGGCGATAGGATCCACTGGCCGGTTGGGTCTTGCGAAGCCCGCAACGCGATCTCCAGGGCCTGAGCGGCAATGCGCGCGGCGTGACCGTAGTCGATGCCCGCACCGCGAACCTCGGAAAGAATACGCAGCTCCATCCGGGCCAGGGCCGTGCGAGCTGCGCCCCACGAATACGTGAGCCGTAACCGCGCCAGCTCCTGCAACAGGCCGTGCACTGCTATGCCCAGCGCGCGCGACATCAAACCGCCTTCGTGGCGGCGATAAAGCTGCTCAGCATCCGCACGAAAAACGATGGGCACAGTTGCGTCAGATGGGATTCCGCTGTGTGCAATTTCAAAGTCCTCCGGCAGCCGCCGCACAATCGTTGGCTTGGCTTGTGGCGGTATCACGTGCAGTTTTTCCCCGGCGGCGGCAATCGTTTCGACTGTTGCCGGCGCCACGCTTTCGTTCCACCGATCGAACTGCCGGCGAATGTCCTCTTCAAGAGCAGGCCATGCAGTCGCCAGCAGGCAATCATTCGGATCGATAAGCGCGCGCGAGCCGTTCGCCTCCGTCTTGTACGCCGGTCGCGCGAACAGGTGCAGCTCTTCGCGCGCACGGGTCATGGCCACGTAAAGCAGGCGTCGCATCTCCTGCGCTTCCCGCTCGCGACGAATTTGGTCCACCCAGGCCTTGGCCTTGCCGCGCTCGGCGCCTTTGGATGCAATGGGAGCCACCAGGAACTCCGTGACCTGGCCCGATTCATCTGGCTCCGCGAGGCCGCGCTCCATCCACGAGAGCAGTTCGCCACGCATATTTGCCACTCCGGCTTGAAGCTCGGGCACGATGACCACCTCAAACTCCAATCCTTTGGCCTTGTGGATGGTCATCAACTGTACCCCGCAGTTGCTATCGGCTTGAGGGTCGGGTAGCGCAGTCAACTTTTCGAGCGCAGCATCCAGCGCGGAGCCGAGTACGCCCTGTTCGCCTTCGGGCAAATCGTCGAGGCATTTCCAAAGCAGGTCGAGATTGGCGCGCGCCGCACCATCTACGCAGGCCGCCCCGCCCAACCGCAGCCATACATGCTCGATCCACGTGCCCAGCGCCGCCGTAGGCTGCGTCGCGTGCAATGCGGCGCCTGCCTGCGCGGCGCCGAGCGCGCGCCGCACGGCGGCTCTTCCCTGCTCCGAAAGCAGCGGCTCGCGTTCGACCAACAAGTCTGGCACGGGCCGCGCCAACAACTCGGGATTGTCAGCGCTCACCAGGGTATACAGGTCCGCAAGCGATACTCCACACCAGGGCGCGCGCAGAACGCCCAGCCACGCCACGCGATCATGCGGATTGAGCAGTGCCCGCGCCAGGGCCAGTGCGTCCAGCACTTCCGGGCGTTGCTTCAATTCCTCAAGATCGACCGCAGCAAACGGGATCTGTGCTTTGCGCAGAGCCGCAGCCACCGGCGCAAGCGCCTTGCGCGTCCGGCCGAGGATGGCAATGCGATATTTGTTGCCAGTGGCGCGCGCTGCCTCCACCCGCGGCCAATGGTTGCGGATCAGCGCCACAATTTCTTCCACCTGCGCTGCGTGCGCCGACTCCCGCTCCTCCACTATCCTCTGTTTCTCTTCAACCGTTACCGCAGCTCCTGACTGTTTACGGATGTTTTGCGGTATGAAGCTCAAATGAAGCTTCATGCGCTGTTCCGTATCCTGAACAAGCTGGAGGCCACCGGGAGATTCTTCTTTGCGCGCCGGCTCGGAGGCCGAAAAAATCACACCGCTTCCATCGTCAGCGGCGAAGACCTTCGCGAAAACCTCGTTCAGCTCATTCACTAAATTGGGCACGCTGCGAAAGTTGGCTGTGAGCCCTACGGAATCGAAGGTGAGCGGCTCGTCCCCCGGGATCTCGACGCCGTTGTCCCGGACCTGCGGAAACAGCTCCGCGTCGGCATCGCGGAAGAAATAGATGGACTGCATGGGGTCGCCGACCACGAAACAGGTGCGGCGTTCGCGCTCAGGCCACGCCGCGATCAACCGCGCCACCAGCTCAAACTGCCTGCGGCTGGTGTCCTGGAACTCGTCAACAAGCAGATGGCGAATGCCGTCGACAATGAACAAGGCTGCGTCGCCAGGACCGGTATCATCGCCCTTGAGCACGCGAAGCGCTGCCTGCGCGACCTCCGCGTAATCCACCGCGCCCTGCTCGGCGAAGACCACCTTCAGCTCCGCAGCGGCGTGCCGCAACAACTTAAAGCACGCGCGGATGATCAGCCAATCATCATCGGAATAGCGCGCCGGAGGCAGATCGCCGACGGCAATCAAGGCTGCCCTTAGTCCCGGGATATGCGACAGATCGGAGATCAGCGCATATAGCTGCGCCTTCTCTTTCTTCGCGTGAACCGGGAACCCGTGGCGCTTATCCACCTGGGAGAAGAACCTGTCGCCCGTAAGCAATAGCCCGGCCAAGCATGCGCACGCCCGGCGCGCCTCTTCGAGTTGCTCCGGGGCGTCGAATGGCGCAACGGGAAATTCAGCCAGCTCCGCCAACTCGCGATGCAGAGCGCCGGCGCTCTGCTCACAAGCAAAGCGCGCCAACTCCAGCGCTTCGGCGCGCGCGCGCGGGACCTGGTCGAGCAGCGCATTCACCTCCAATATTTTCGCGCGCACTGCATTGGCAAATGGCCGTTCCAGCCGCGCCCGCATCTCCTCCCAGTCCTGCTCGTGCGCAAGTACAAAACTCTGCATCCAGCGGTCGCGCTGCTCGAGCATCTTCACCAGCAGGCGCTCCATCTCCTGCCAGCCGTTGTCGCGCCACATCAGCAGCTCCTCGATGGCAGCGCGGAGTTGAGGCTCGGCCGCATCAATCTGTTCCAGCGTGCGTCGCGCGGCGCGCCGGTACAGCTCAGTGGGCTGCGCAAAAATGTTGAGGCCGCCGCCGAGCTCGGAAAGTAGCGGCTGCTGCAGGGCGATCTCGCGGCAAAATGAATCTATGGTCGAGATGCGCAGTTGCGCCGAGAGGTCGATCAGGTTCCATCCCCGCGCCTGGGAACGCGCGAGGGCTCGCGCAGCCAGCGATTCCATCGAGAATTCATCCAGTTTCGCGCCGTCGTGAAATTCGCGCAGGGCGGCTTTTTCAAGCTCCGCGAGAATCCGGTGACGCATCTCGGCCGCGGCGGCCTTAGTGAAGGTGATGGCCACGATCTCGCCCGGCTCGTCGACCTCACTCAGCAGGCGCAGAAAGCGCCGCGTCAGCAGATCGGTCTTGCCTGAGCCCGCGGGCGCCTGCACCAGGACTGATCGACCCGCGTGCAAAGCCTGCGCGCGCGTGGCGTGGTCGGGAGGTAGAACGAGCCAAGCGGCGCTACTCATCGCCGCCCTCCTCCTCATCATCCTCTGCGTCAGTGCGGTTCTCATGAACCCGGCAGAGCGCCTGCAGATCGCACCGCTCGCAGGTCTTCGGGTATTCGCGCGGGTCCACTTCCGCATGGCCGTCGATAAAATTGCGCGCCATGCGCTCGATATACTCGCGCCAATCCATCAACTCTTCCGCTGTGAATCTCTTCTTGACCAACGCGCTGGCGCTGACGAGAGCAGGCGACAGTGTGGCACGCGCGTCGCCCACGCGCCCTGCAAAACAGGGATCGCCGACGCGCACCTTGGCAAAGACCAGCCCGCTGAGCGGCGCATCGGGTTCATCGCCACCTTCAAATTCTCGGCCATCGCCGAAATCACGCGCAATCCGCTTGCGCAATTCTTCGTCGAGACCGAAGCCTGCATAGAGCGGTAATTGCACATCATCCGGTCGCGGCATCTCCCACAGCTTTGGCGAGATGCTCCCGCTCTTGTAGTCGATGACCAGCAGCGACCCGTCATTCAGCCGGTCGATGCGATCGAGGCGCAGCTTCAGCGTGAGGCCTGCGATGCAGCGGCTTATATCCAGTTCGGTTCTGGCCACGGCAAATTCCACGCGCTGGCGCTCGAAGTTCAGCCACTCTGTCACCAGATCGATGAGCCGCACAGCTTCCAGCGCCAGATAGCGTTGCGGCATCTGCTCGCGCGCGGCTGCGGGCATTTCTTCGGCAAGCACACTGCGCACGTGGCTCTCCACAAAGGCGCCCAGGTCGGCGAGAGCAATCAGCTCTGCATAGCTTCGAATGCCCATCGGTGGACCGCCCCAGATGGAACGCAACACAGAGTGCAGAAGTTGACCGCGCTGCATCGCCGTCAGACCAGCCTGCGCCGGCTCCCACCCTTGCGCGTCGAGGCGCGCGGTAGCAAAGGCCTTGAAGGGGCATTGCGATTGCGAAGTGAGAAGCGTCGAACCGCCCGAGGCATTGCTCGCGCGAAGGGGCACCCGGCTCGCATCCGGGAACAAAACCGTGAGCGGCTTCGCCACGGCGGGAACCAGAAGCTCGCGCCGCAGCGGCTGAGGCGTACCGGCGAAATGCGTGGCGAGGCGCGAGGCGCGCATCTCCACGCCCTCGCTATGGCGCGCGTAGCTGAAGCGCACTTCCGGAGCAGAGGCAATCAGCCGCTCGGTCATGGCACGCGCCAAGTCCCAACCAAGCTGCGCCGAGGCGTGCGGCATGGCGGCCTCGCGTTGCACTTCAATGGGCAGCAGCGGATGCATCGCGCCAGCGGCGGGCCACGCGTCGTCGCTGGCGTCCATGAACCACACGGCATCGGCCCTTAAGCCGGCCGACTCTGCCGGTCCTGCAATCTGGATGGGCGCATCGCGCGACTCGGGCGCGAAAAGCGTTTTCTCTAAAGCGCGGCCAAGCACGTGGAGAAACTCGTCCCAACCGATGCGCCGCCCATCGAAGCCCAGCGAAGCGCACTCATCTACCGTCTGCTGCCAGCGCCGCACGGCCTGAAATTCCGCGCTGGCAAGAGGCCGCCGGGAACCCTCCGGGCGCGGCCATCCTGCGCTGCGAAGCAATTCCGGAACCAGCTCAGCCCAGGCCAGCGGCGATTGCGGGCGGTGCGCGAATTCCTCCAACTGCCGCTTAGCTGCGACGATGCGCTCAACCCACACACGCGGCAACTCCGCTTTCGACCCTTGCGCCAGAAAGGAATCGAGCGCCCAGCGCACGCGCTGCCGGTTGCTCCGCCGCAGCGCCCGCATGAATCCAGTCAGCGCGTACCGCTCCGCGTCGCTTGATGTAGTTTGCCCGGTGGAAAAGAGCCAATCGATCTCGCGTTCCTCGAGCGGAGCGCCGAGCCAGCGCAAGAGCAGATGCGCGCCGCGGGGCAGCGCCACGCTGGCCAACGGAATCCCCAGCGAGAACTCGAAGCGTGGCGCGGCTTCGCAGTTGGAGGGGCGCAAAAAAGCCCGCTCGATCTGGCCGCGCTGGTGGACCAGGTTCTGCGTGACGACAAGCAGCCGAGCATCGGGATTTTCGGCGAGTTTACGCTGACACCAGAGCGCGCATGCTTCCCACTCACTCTGCGCATCAGGCGCTTCATGGAATTCCACCCGGGCCGCAGCCGCCCCTGGTTGCGCATGGGTCCATCTTCCCCACGCATCAAAGACGCGGCGCTGGACGGGAACCAGGCGATCGAAGCCGGCGAGCAGAAGCGGCGCACGTTGGGCGGTGTCCTCTGCAAGAATCCCAATCAACTCCAGAGGCACGCGTGCCGCACTCAGCGCTTCGCGCGAGCGGCAGGCCTCATCGAAATCCGCCAGCCAGCGGCTGAAGGCGGCTGCGTCCTGCTGCCACGCGCCGCGTGCCTTTGGGCTCAGATATTGCGGTGCGTAAGCACAGAGCAAATCGTGCGCCTGCATGGCCAGAGCCGCCATGCGCTCACGAGGGCCCTCAAGCAGCGCGCTTCCCTGCCCGCTGGCGCCAACGATCCCGGCCCACAGAGCCTGCTCCTGAATATGGTTCAGCAGCAGCCGATCGTCGCGGCTGTATTCCTGCCACACGCTACGGGCAAAGCTATTCCAATCGCGGATGGCGGGCGCGGGCCACGCAGCCAGTTCCTCGGCGCGCCGCGCGCGGTGAAATGCGGCCGTGAGAGCGCGCGCGGCGCGCTCGCTGGCGGTCACCACCAGCCCGCCGCCGCGCAGCCACACGTCGATTTCGGCCGCATCCGGATGGCGCTTTAAATCTCCCATTGCTGCGTTATACGCTGTCAGGCGCCGGCCCGTCTCAGGGTAAGTTTGATGTGGCATAAAGGCATTGAATACAGGTTGATTCCCTTCCGACCGCAGCGCAGAACGTGGTCAGTCCATCGGTTGTACACTGGAAATAATGCGTACATTTCTTGCCAGCGCTCTGCTTGCCTGTCTTGCCTTGGGCGGCTGTCACTCCAGTCTGCAACCCGGCGCACAGGCATCCTCCCAGTCAAACGTCAAGGTCTATCACCTGCGCGGCAAGATTGTGTCGGACAGCCCGGCTACCGGCGAAGTGAATATCGAGGGCGACGCGATTCCCGGCTTCATGGATGCCATGACCATGCCCTACAAGCTGAAGAATCCGGGCATCATGAGCGACCTGCATCCCGGCGATACTATTACTGCCGACGTGCTGGTATCGCAAGGCGCCGACGGGACAATTCTGCTGGACCATATTGTAGTCATCGCACAGGCCAAGCCGGATTACAAGCCCACCGTCCTGTACCACGTGCCCGCGCCCGGCGATAAGGTTCCGGACTTCACTCTGCATAACCAGGACGGGCGCTCGATCCATCTTGCCCAGTTCCGGGGCAAGGAACTGCTCGTCACCTTCATCTACACGCGCTGTCCGCTGCCCAACTTCTGCCCGCTGGTAACGCATAATTTCGCCGTCATCAACAAAAGCCTGCAATCCGATCCCGCGATCTACAGCAAGATTCATTTGCTCTCCATCAGCTTCGATCCGGACCACGACACGCCGGCGCGGCTCAGGGCCTATGGCGCAGAGTATATCGGCAGCGATGCGAAGAGCGCATTCTCGCACTGGGATTTTGCCGTGCCTACGCAGCCGGAACTCGAGAAGATGGCGCTGTATTTCGATGTGGGCATCACGCACGGACCTGACGACACCATTACCCACACGCTCTCGACCACATTGATCGGGCCGCGCGGCAAGGTTGCGCAGTTCTATCCCGGCAACGACTGGACGCCGGAACAGGTGGTCGGCGATATGAAGCATCTGGAAGCACGGGCTGGGTGAGAAGTGAGGCAGCGACGAAGTGAAACGGTGGAGAGTGAAAAAGTGAAAGGCCGTCACGTATTTACTTATTCACTCCTTTACTTCTGCC
Organism: Acidobacteriaceae bacterium; assembly: GCA_030037545.1. Classification (GTDB taxonomy): domain Bacteria; phylum Acidobacteriota; class Terriglobia; order Terriglobales; family Acidobacteriaceae; genus Telmatobacter. The sequence continues at coordinate 37,986 of JASHRF010000051.1, forward strand.
CCTGCACTCCTTCACTTCTGCTCCTTCATTTCTTCACTCTTTCACTCGCATTGGCAAGGAGCGAACGATGCGCTATGGCTTGAATATCCGCGAAGACGGCGAACTGGATTTCCTGTCACTGGGCGGGCTCATCCATCGGCTCGATCCGGGAATCATTCCTTTTCGCAAGGCGACGCATTGCCAGATACACGTGAGCGGCGGCGAGTTCAATGTGGCCGCAAACCTCTCCGATTGTTTCCGCATGAAGACCGCCATCGTTTCGGCGATGGTGGATTATCCTATCGGCGATTTGATCGCGGAACGGGTGCGGGCCATGGGTGTAAGGCCCATCTACAAACACTTCGAGCACAACGGTGCCACCGGCCCCAACATGGCCACCGTATACAGCGATCGCGGCGCCGGCGTGCGCCCGCCGGTGGTGTTCTATAACCGCGCCAACGAAGCCGCGGCCATGCTCAAGCCCGGCGACTTTGACTGGAAGAAGATTTTCGCGGGCGGCGTGCGCTGGGTGCACTGCGGCGGGCTGTTCGCGGCGCTCTCGGCCTCAACGGCCGCTTTGGCTGCGGAGATGATGAAGGAAGCCAAGGCCGCCGGCGCGGTCACCTCGTTCGATCTCAACTTCCGCGAAAAGCTATGGAGGATTTCAGGCGGCATCGATCACGCCGTGGAAACTCTAGGCAGGATCGTGCAGAACGTGGACGTGCTGGTGGGCAACGAAGAGGATCTGCAGAAGGGATTGGGCATTCCCGGTCCTGAAGTCGCGGCCAAGTCGAAGCTAGACCCCAGCGTGTTCTTCCAGATGATCGACCTGGTGGTGAAGAAGCATCCGCAGGCCAGGATCGTGGCCACAACTTTGCGTGAAGTACACTCCACCAATCGTCATAGCTGGAGCGCGGTGGCGTGGATCGACGGCCAGACTTACGCCGCTCCCACGGCCGAGCTGGACGTGGTCGATCGCGTGGGTGGCGGCGACGGCTTTGCGGCCGGCTTCATCTACGGCCTGCTCACCGGAGCGGCGCCCGAAGAGGCGCTCAAGCTAGGCTGGGCGCACGGTGCGCTGCTAACTACGTTCCCCGGCGACACTACCATGTCCACCGTGGAGCAGGTGCGCGCCTTCGCCAAAGGCGGATCGGCGCGGATTCAGCGTTAGGAGGCTCCTTATCTGGCGCGAAACGAGGCGCCTGCGGATTCCAGCCCTTTCCACAAGTGACGCGCATAGGATGTTGCGCCACACTCCACCGTAAAAACTGGGAGGGCCGCCGCAAACCTGCGCATGGTCATTTCTATTTCCGCGCGCTCTCTCCATTCCCAGCGCGCTCATGACTGCATCGTCGACCCTCGTCGGTTGGCCCTCCTGCTTCCACACCACGCCGAAGCCGCCCCGGTAGTCCCACATCGCCCAGCCGATGTGATCGGCTTCGAGGGCCGTGCGCACGTCGCGCAGCCAGTTCGCCCGCGAAACAGGATCGACATGCTCGCGTCACCATACCATGAACTCTTCTACCGGTCCATACGGCTGCTATTCTTGGCTTGGAAGAGATGGAGGCCTGTCATGGCGAAAGTGACGCTCGTCTTCGCGATCCTGCTGGTGGCTTTGGGGCTGGTCGGCTACCTGGGAACGGGCAGTGCGCATCCCACAGCGCTGATCCCCACATGGTGGGGAGTCGCGCTGGGCATCTGCGGGTTTCTCGCCATCAGCCCCAGCGAGCGGCGGCGCAAAATCTTCATGCATATTGCCGTGACCATCGGCGCGCTGGGGTTCATCGGAGCAGTGGTGGTGGCCATTCAGGGATACGGCAGCGCCCGCTCCCAGGGCATCGAGCCGGACCACATCGCTCTAGCCGCCAAGCTCACCATGGCCGCGCTGCTGCTCATTTATGTCAACCTCTGCGTTCGATCGTTTATCGAAACGCGGCGATCGCGGAAGGTATAGCGCTTGGGCACCATGCGCGGCGGCGGATTGGGGATGGGCATGCGCGCCGAGCGCACGCCGCAGGGACGCAGCGCGCGCGCCGGACAGGCCAATTTGCCCACGAAAAAGCCGAGCCTGAAGAAGATCGGCCCGGAAATCTGGGCGCTCATCAAGCCGCGCAAGGGCCTGATTTTCGCCGGCCTGGTGCTCATGGCCATCAATCGCCTGGCTGGCCTGGTGCTCCCCTACACTTCCAAGCCGCTGCTCGACAAGGTACTTTCTCCGCGCAATCCCCATCCTGAGCTGTTGCCCAAGATTATCCTCATTGTCTTCGGAGCCATGGTGGTGCAGGCCATCACTTCGTACTCGCTCACCCAACTCCTGTCAAAAGCCGGCCAGCGTCTGATTGCCGATATGCGGCGTCAGGTGCAGCGCCATGTGGGCCTGCTCTCCGTAGCCTACTACGACGAGAACCGCACCGGCACGCTGGTGGCGCGCATCATGAGCGACGTGGAAGGCGTGCGCAATCTCATCGGAACAGGGCTGGTCGAGTTTTTGGGCGGAATGCTGACCGCAATCCTCGCGTTCGTCTATCTGCTGCACCGCAGCGTGGTGGTCACGGTGACGGTCTTCACAGTCATTGGCGCCTTTGTGGTGGTTTTGCAATATGGGTTCCGCGTGATCCGCCCCATTTTCCGCGAGCGCGCCAAAATCAACGCTGAAGTTACGGGGCGGCTTACGGAGTCGCTGGGCGGCGTACGCGTGATCAAGGGCTATCACGCCGAGGAACGCGAGGCCCATGTTTTTTCCGGCGGCGTCGAGCGCCTGCTCCAGAACGTGATGAAATCGCTGACCATGACCAGCGTCCTGTCGTCGGCTTCCACCACCGTGCTGGGCCTGGTTTCTGCACTCGTGATGTGGCTGGGCGGCCACGCCGTCCTAAGCCACACCTGGAGCGTGGGCGATTATTTCAGCTACAACATGTTTCTGGCCTTCATGATCGCGCCGGTCTTTCAGATTGTGGCTATCGGCACGCAGTTGAATGAGGCCTTCGCCGGACTCGATCGCACCCAGGAGATCATGGCCGAGCTCGAAGAAAACCAGGTTCCCGGCCGCACTGTCAAGATGCCTCCCATTGAAGGCCGGGTGCGTTTTGAAGACGTTGAGTTTGGCTACCAGCCCGAGAAGCCTGTCCTGCACGGCATCAGCTTCAACGCGGAGCCGGGCACGGTAACTGCGCTGGTGGGTTCTTCGGGATCGGGTAAATCCACCATCATCAGCCTGCTCTGCGCTTTCCATACCCCAACAACGGGCCGGGTGATCGTGGACGATATCGATCTGGCCGCCGTTGACCTGCACACTTACCGCTCCCAGCTTGGCGTGGTGCTGCAGGATTCGTTTCTCTTCGATGGCACCATCCGCGAGAACATCCTATTCTCGCGCCCCGAGGCCACCGAAGAGCAGTTCCAGGCCGCCTGCCGCACCGCGCGCGTAGACGAGTTTGCCGAGCGCTATCCGGAGGATTACGACACCGTGGTAGGCGAGCGCGGCGTCAAGCTCTCGGGCGGGCAACGCCAGCGTCTGTCCATCGCTCGCGCGCTGCTGGCCGAGCCGCGCATTCTTATCCTCGACGAGGCCACCAGTTCGCTGGACTCCGAATCCGAAGCCATGATCCAGGCCGGATTGGCTCAACTCATGCAGGGGCGCACCACCTTCGTAATCGCCCACCGGCTCTCCACCATTCGCCGCGCCGATCAGATCCTCGTGGTGGAGCAGGGGCTTGTAGTCGAGCGCGGCAATCACGCGCAGCTCTTTGCGCTGGGCGGCCGCTACTACGATCTCTACACGCGCCAGCATGGGCTCGAAGCCAATCTGTTTCTGGCGCCCGGAGAGGGCGATGTGGTTCCCGACGCGGAAGCCTCCCTGTGAAGTTGTTGCGTCTTTTCGGGTCGCTGCCGCGTCTCATGAATTGACGGCCTTCCCATCATCTGAGAAGCTGGAAATGGAATCAGCAGGCGGAATAGAGGACCATGATGCGAGAAGCTGCCCCCCAAGGCACTTATAAAGTACAAGCTCTCGACCGTGCTTTTGCGGTCCTCGATCTGCTCGGGGAAAGCGAAGCGCCACTGGGATTGGCGCAGGTGGCCTCCTCACTGCAATTGCACAAGAGCACCGCGCACCGTTTTCTCATGGTGCTGGAGCGGCATCGCATGGTGGAGCGCACCTCGAACGGCAAATTCCGGCTTGGCTTGCGGCTCTTCGACTTCGGCAATCGCGCCATTGAACAATACGATCTGCGCGAGCGCGCCCAGCCGCACCTGCGCCGCCTGGTGGCCGAAACCGAAGAGACCGCGCACCTGTGCATCCTGGAAGCCGCGCGCATGATTTACATCGACAAGATCGAGCCGGCGCGCTCAGTGCGCATGATTACCCGCATCGGCGCCAGCAACCCGGTGCACGCCACGTCGGTGGGCAAAGCCATCCTGGCATTCCTGCCGGAAGAGCGTGCCAACGACGTGATCCGCCGCATTCGCTTTGAGCGCCATACGCACCGCACCATCGTGTCCGCCGAAGCGCTGCGCACGGAGCTCGAAAAGACGCGCCGCCGCGGCTATGCCGTCGATGACGAGGAGTTGGAAGAGGGATTGCGCTGCATTGCCGTGCCGGTGCTGGATGCGCAACGCCTGCCGGTGGCTGCGGTCAGCGTTTCGGGTCCGTCGTTCCGGGTGACCGCGCAGAAGCTGCCCTCCATCGCCAATCACCTGCTGCAATGTGTGCGCGGCATCTCCCTGGATATGGGTTATATGTCGACTCGCGCGCACCGCACCGCGCTGTCCGCGTAGCGCTTACGCAAGCGGCGCGCTTTCACTGCGCAGCGTTTCCACAAGCGGCACGGCGGCAAGCGGCGCGACGGTTCTGATACACTCAAGCATGTCGAATGCCGCGCATCCGTGCGGC
>JASHRF010000004.1 GCA_030037545.1 Acidobacteriaceae bacterium
TCGTTGGGGCAGGAGCAGCGTTTCGCCGCCGCGCCCATCGATCGTGCCGTCGCCCATGATGCCGGAGTCGGGCGCGTGGTCCACCGAGATGAGCGGCTTGCATCCCGGCGGCGTGTCGTTCACCACTCCGCAACTGCCCGGCGTAATGTCATAGAGCCGCGGATCGCGCGAGGCATACACGGTCACGCCCAGGTCCACGATCAGGGTCACGTCGGTTCGCAACTGGAGCGGCCCGGTGAGGAAGGCGTTCTTCTCCTCATCCACGTGCAGCATCACGGCGCGGCCCTTGCCGCAGCGATCAATGGCCCGCTGGATGCGCGCGGTGTCGAGCTTTTGCTCATCCGCACGGGCGAGCGACTGCCCACTCGACTCAAGCTGCGCGTCAAGCCGCGCGCACAGCGGAGGGAACAACGGCTCGATCACGGTGCGCGTGTCCTGCGCTGTCAGGCAGGATGCCAAGCCGGGCACGAGCAAAAACAGAACGAACCGCAACCTCATGGCTTCGATTTTAACCGGGCATTTCGGGCGGACGGCCCGAATCTCGGGATGCAAAATTACCACAAAAATGGGTGACCGGGACCTCGCTTTTGAGACCCAGGGGAGCGATGCTGCCAATCTGCAAAGGGGCTCTTCATGAAAACGCCCTACAGCGCCGTCTCCCCGCGCTCATCGTTGCGGATGCGGATGGCTTCGTCGATGCGGCTGATGAAGATCTTGCCGTCACCGATGCGTCCCGTGCGCGCCGCGCCCACGATGGCCTGGATCGCCTTCTCCTTCATCTCGTCCAGGATCACCATCTCGATCTTCACTTTGGGAAGAAGATCGACCGTGTACTCGCGGCCACGGTAAAACTCGGTGTGTCCCTTCTGGCGGCCGTGACCGCGCGCTTCCAGAATCGTCATTCCTTCAATGCCTGCCTCGAGCAGCGCATCCTTTACAGCATCCAGCTTGGAGGGCTGGAGAACAGCTTCAATCTTAAGCATCGTGAAATTGCCTCGTTCGATAGCGTAACAGGATGGGCCGAGGGTTGGCCTCCGCGCCCGGAAGTCTGATAGCCAGCTTTTAGCTATTAGCCTTTAGCTCTTAGCTCCAGTCGTGCCCTGGGAACGCCGGAAGTCACGGAAGAAGAAGCTAACGGCTAAGGGCTAAAACTAAAGGCTAGGTATTGAAATCGTACCCCTCTTCTCCGTGTTGCGACAGATCCAGTCCGGCGATCTCGTCCTCGCGTGAAACCCGCAGCCCGATAACCTTGTCCACTACAAAGAGCAGAATCAGCGTGCCCACAATCGAGATTGCCCACGCCACGCCCACACCCGCCAACTGGTGCAGCACCTGCATCCAGTGGCCGTCGATGGCGCCCGTCGCCATGCCCTTGCCGTAGACCGGATTAATAACCATGGTCGCGAAAAATCCGGTCAGTACCGCGCCCAGCGTTCCACCCGCGCCGTGCACGCCAAACGCATCGAGCGAATCGTCGTAGCCGAACCAGCTTTTCACCTTGAAGACCATGAACGAGCAGACAAAGCCGGCCAACAGCCCGATGAGCAGCGCGGCCATGGGTTGCACAAATCCCGAAGCCGGAGTAATCGCCACCAGCCCCGCCACCGCGCCCGAAATCGCGCCCAGCGCCGTCGGCTTGCCATTGTGGAACCACTCGAAGATGGTCCAGCCCAGCGCCGCTGTGGCGGTGGCAAAGTGCGTGTTCACAAACGCGCTGGTGGCCAGCGAATTCGCAGCCAGGGCCGAGCCGGCATTGAACCCGAACCACCCTACCCACAGCAGGCACGCGCCAATGAAGCTCAGCACCATGGAATGCGGCGGCATGGCCGTGTGCGGATAGCCGACGCGCTTGCCCAGGTAAAGCGCGCACACCAGCGCCGAGACGCCGCTGGTAATGTGCACCACCGTTCCGCCGGCAAAATCCAGGCTGGGCAGCGCGCCGCCAGCCGCGTTCAGCAGTCCGCCCACGCCCCACACCATGTGCGCCATCGGGCAGTAAACAAAAATCGACCACAGTGACAGAAACAACGCCATGGCGCTGAATTTCATCCGCTCCGCGAACGCGCCCGTGATCAGTGCCGGCGTGATGATGGCGAACATGAGCTGGTAGATCATGTAGGTCTGTTCGGGGATGGTGGGCGCGTAATCGGGATTGGGCGAGAGCGACACGCCGCGCAGGAACACGTGCTCCAAGCCGCCGATAAACGCATCGCCGTGCCCGAAGGCCAATGAGTAGCCCACAAACGCCCAGAGAATCGTCACCAGCGCCATCATGGCGAAGCTCTGCATCATGGTGCCGAGAATGTTCTTCTTGCGCACCAGGCCGCCGTAGAAGAGCGCCAGCCCCGGCCCGGTCATCAGCAGCACCAGCGCCGCCGAAACCAGCATCCATGCGTTGTCGCCGGCCGACTGCGCGTGGGCCACGGCCTGCTGCAGCGCCTGAATCTGCGCCTGCGTGGCCGGAGCTGTCTGCGCAGTCGCGGCCGGAGCCGCCGAAGAGCTTTGCGCCAGGGTAATGACAGGAAAAATCAGAAGGACAAGAGGAGAAAACGCCAGGAAAACACGGCGAGACATTCGATTCGCACTCCAAGATACTGCAGTAAAAAGTGAGATAGTGAACCGGCGGCCATTCCTGACGCAACCGTCGCCGCGCCGCACCAAAATTCGGCTGGCAGAAAACGCTGCCGGGACCGGAAGGATCAATCGGACACGACTACACGCCGACCTGATGAAGGGCTTACCCAGAATATTTCATCGGCCGTATAAGGATCGCATGAGGAAATGCGAAATCCCTCTGGAAATTTCACCGGTTTTTGTGTAGAGGGGGCGCCGCTGCGTGCCTGCGAAAAACCTGAGAGATGAAAGCCGACTGCTAGGAGCCAGCAAGCTGCTTCTTCACCAGCTCGCTCACGGCACGCCCATCGGCTCGCGCGCCGGCGGCCTGGAATTTGGCCTGCACGGCCTTCATCGCCGGGCCCATCTCTTTCTGGGTGGGCTTGTGGCCCAGCGCGGCAGCCAGCTCGGCGATCGCGTCATTCACCAGCGCGGCCAGTCCGGCCTCGTCGAGCGCCTTGGGCAGGAACTCCTCGATGACCACGATCTCCGCGGCTTCCTTGGCCGCCAACTCCGGCCGGTTGCCCCTGGTAAATTGTTCAATGGAGTCGCGCCGCTGCTTGATCATCGAGGCCAGCGCCTGCTCGCTCTCGGCCTGCGTCAGCGGCGCACGCTTTTCAATGGATCTGTTTTTGAGCGCGTTCTTGATCAGCCGCAGAGTGCCCGTGCGTTCGGCGTCGCGCGCCTTCATCGCCGTCACCATATCCCGGCTCACCAGCGCTTCCATTTCCCCTGCGTCGCTCATGCCTTCATCTTAATCGAAGCGTGCACCTCGAAGCTGTGCTCACTATTACCCGCGCCCATCGCATCGCAGTTGGCCGCTTCAACCGCACCACACACAGCAGCAGCACCGTGGCCGGCCCGATGAACAGCCTTCCTGCGTCCATCTGCGAGCCATGCGCAGTTCTTTCACCCGATTTGCGATCGCTGGCGTCATGTCAAGCCGGCTTTCCATCAAACTCTACCTCGCACTGATGTCAAGCCGGCTTTCCATTTTTTCCACCCCAACCGCCCCAACCAGGCGAACTTCTCCCTCACCGGAGCGATTGGCTCAAGACTGTCTCTTGGATTGTAGAAATGGGCACTCCTTCGGGCGGTTTGGGCGTGCAAGCGCCACCGCATTGCCCTCTTCGCTATCCGGCGGATAGACTGAGGGTTCGAGGGCCAGCTCATGTTGGTAGTGATGAAGGCGCAGGCGACGCCGGAGCAGATTCAGGCGGTGTGCGCGCACATTGAGCAGTTGGGGTTCCGGCCGCACCCGCTGCCCGGGGCGCAGCGCACGGCGATCGGGATTACCGGGAACCAGGGAGAAGTGGATCGCGGCAACCTGGAATCGCTGCCGGGCGTGGCCGAAGTGATTCGCGTTTCGAAGGCTTACAAGCTGGCCAGCCGCGACGTGAAGGAAGAAGACACGGTTATTCAATTTGCGGGGACGGACGCCACGATGGGCGGCGAGGATTTGGCCGTCGTAGCCGGCCCATGCTCCATTGAAAGCCGCGAGCAGGCTTTTGCCATTGCCGAGGAGATTGCCGCGGCGGGCGCGCAGTTTTTCCGCGGCGGCGCCTACAAGCCGCGGACTTCTCCTTATGCGTTTCAAGGCCTGGGCCTGGATGCGCTGAAGATCATGGCCGAGATACGCGAACGGTTCGGGCTGCGCATCATTACCGAGGCGCTGGACAGTGAAAGCCTGGAGATGGTGGCCGAGTGGGCCGACGTGATCCAGATCGGCGCGCGCAACATGCAGAACTTCTCGCTGCTGAAGAAAGCGGGGCGGCTGCGCAAGCCGGTGCTCATCAAGCGCGGCATGAGCGCGACCCTCGAGGAGTTTTTGATGGCCGCCGAGTATGTGATGAGCGAGGGCAACTACCAAGTGATTCTGTGCGAGCGCGGGGTGAGGACGTTCTCAGACCATGCGCGCAACACTCTCGACCTGAGCATTGTTCCGGCGCTGAAGCGGGTGAGCCACTTGCCCATTCTGATCGATCCCAGCCATGGGACGGGGCGGCGCGACAGCGTGGCGCCGATGGCGCGCGCGGCCGTGGCGTGCGGCGCGGACGGCGTAATGGTCGAGGTCCACAACCATCCCGAGATTGCGCTGTCAGACGGGCCGCAGTCGATTTATCCCGCGCAGTTTGCCAGCATGATGAACGATCTGGAACAGATTGCGCCGGTGGTGGGACGGCGGGTGCCGCGAGGGATTCATACGGCGGCGACGGTGGACAGCCGGCAGTGAAGCGTGAACCGTGGATCGTGAATCGTGGTTCGTGGATCGAGAACGGTGTACGGGGGGCGGTGAACGGTTCTCGCCTGCCCAGGGTCCCCCAGAGGCTAAAGCCCGCAGTATGTTGAGGGCAAGTGCGGCACGCGACCCGCTAAAGCGGGTTCCCCGGTGGTACCCTTTCAAAACAGTTCCGAAGCTGTTCCTGCTTGCGGCCTGTGCGGTGGGGATGGCCGGGTGCCGTCCCAGCCCATTCCCACAATATCCTGCCAACTATCGCGAATACGCTTACGTGACCAACGGCGGCAGCGGCACGGTGACCGTGATCGACGTGGTGGACGTGCGGGTGGATCGCGAGATCGCGGTGGGACAGAATCCGGTGGCCGTGGCGGCGAGCAACACGCGCAACGAAGTCTACGTGGTGAACTCCGGCGCGGCAGGCGGCACAGGTTCGCTTGCGGTGATCGATGCCGAGCACAACCGTGTTGTGGCCACGATTCCGCTTCACCGGCAGCCGGTATCCGTCGATTTGGACAAGAGCGGCGACCTGGCGTACGTTGCGAATTCCGGCTCCAACTCAGTTTCCGTAGTCGATTTGAAGGCGCGGCGCGACATTGCGCAGATTGGCGCGGGCGAGCAGCCGGATGCCGCTGAGATCGCGCCCGACGGCAGCACGTTGGTGGTGGCCAACCGCGGCGGCAACTCGGTAACGCTTATCGATCCCGCCACGCGCAAGGTGCGGGCGGTATTCACGGGTTGCCCCGGCGCGACCGATCCGGTCATCATGCCCGATTCGTCAAAGGTGTTTGTGGCCTGCGCGGCCGGGCACCAGGTGATGGCGATCGAATTGGCACGGCCCGCAGATCGCATGGCCGGGCAACCCGCAGTTCCGGACCGGCTGGAGACGCTGATGGACGTGGGCCGCGGCCCGGTAAACCTGGCGCTCAAGCCCGATGGCGGCGAGCTGTTCGTGGCCAACTCGCTTTCCGATTCGATCTCTGAAGTGGTGACCAACACCAACGACGTGGGCGGCGCGTACACTATGGGCGACGATCCGGTCGACGGGCTGGTTTCGCGCGACAACGCGCTGCTTTACGTGGCCAACCTGCGCTCGCAGTATGTGACGGTCTACTCGATCGACGACCTCAAGCGAGCGGGATCGGTGCGGGTGGACGACGGTCCCACAGCGCTGGCGTTTTCCGCCAACAGCTTCCTGCTGTTTGTGGTCGATTCGCGTTCCGGCGACTTGGCCGTGGTGCGCACGCCCACGCTGTCACTGTTTACGCTACTGCCCACAGGCCGCGACCCGAACGCAATTGCCGACAAGGCGTTCAAGGTGCAATAGGCGATTTCAAGGCGTCCCCAAATTACAAACTGTCTCACCCGAGGGGTGCACCCCAAAGTCTTGTCAACCTGTAAATTGTACAAGCAAGCCGTAAGCCTCTGAAAACAAGGGTAAAAATCCAGCCGGCCGGTTTGCAGGTAATTTCGCCCAATTTCGGTAAGCTTAAAAGCGTTCGACTGGAGAGGAGCGGAAGGGACGCAACGATGGAGGGCGGTTCGAACCGAGAGCTTGATTGCATTTAGCTGCTTAAAGCGGCGATTTCATTTTGGAGTCGCCGTTTTTCTTTTCCGACGCGTGTAGATCCGTCCCGCGAAAGCGCGGCGGCGGGCGCGGGAGATCGAGCGCAATGGAGCAAAAGCGAGATCCGCGAGGCTGAGGAAGTGCGGAGAGAAAGCAGCGTCTGAAAGCTGATCGAAGCCGCCGATTCAACGGTGGGCGCAGCAGAGAGAGCGGCAGGAACTGGCAAACAAAAGCGGAAACGGAAAGACCAACGGCAGGGGGAGGGTTCAAACTTCCTTCGGCCACCGAAGCAAAGGAAAACACGAGATGACGCTCACACGAGACGAAGATGTGCGTGGCCGGAGGCGGCTGATGAGATGCTGGATTGCGCTGGCGGTGTTGATGCTGGCCGTGTCGGGCGCGGCAGCAAACGCGCAGGCGGTAAGCACGACCACGGTGCAGGGAACGGTGTACCTGGCCAACGGGCAGCCGGGCGGAGGCACGTTGGCGGTAAGCTGGCCGGCATTTACCACGGCGGCCGGCCAGGCCATTGCAGCCGACAGCCTGACCGTGACCATTCCCGCGGATGGCTTTGTGAGCGTAAATCTGGCGCCCAACCAGGGCGCGACGCCGGCGGGAGAATACTATACCGCGGTGTACTACATGAGCGACGGGTCGACGAGCACCGAGTACTGGGTAGTGCCGGCGGGAGCGCAGGCCACGCTGGCGCAGGTGCGGGCGCAGGTGATGCCGGCCGCGCAGGCAGTGCAGGCAGTGAGCAAGGCGTATGTCGATCAGTCGATTTCGGAGCTGACAGAGAGCCTGCTGACAGCGTCGGGTGGAAACCTGAGCGGACCACTGTACCTGAACGGCGATCCGACGCAGCCGCTGCAGGCCGCGGACATGCACTTTGTGGAGACGCAAGTAGCCACGACGGTGCCGCTGAACGGCGGCAACATGACGGGCGCGCTTACCACGCCGGCGTTGAACGGCGTGCAGGCGCCGGCGGCAAGCAGCGCACAGACCACGCTGCAGGCGGCCATGAATGCAGCCGGAACGAACGGGGCCATGCAGATTCCTCCCGCGTATGCGGGCACCGACACATTTACCAATCCGAACGGCGTCCCGGTGACGGATCTGCGCACCGGTGCAGCCCAGCAGGCGGAGCGCAGCGTGAAGGAGTTCGGCGCGGTGTGCGACGGCGTAACCGACGACACCAACGCGCTGCAGGCAGCATTGAATTACGCCAACGCGCACGGCGTAGCGTTGACTCTTCCCCAGGGAACCTGCAAGACGCAATCGCTAAACTGGCATGGCGAGTCCATCGGCGGAATGGGCAAACAGGTATCGGCGCTGATGGGATTCCCGGGTCAGGACGTGCTGGCGTCGGCTGCCGACTCGCCCAACGTACTCAGTTACACGCGGCTGCACGATCTGACCATCTACGTGGATCAGAGCGTGGACGTATCGTGTTCCGCGGCGGAAGGACGAGCGGCCGCGGGAAGCTGCCAGATCGCGCGAGCGATGGAGACGAATTCGATTTTTTCGCTGCATGGCAATGGATTGACGAACACGGTGGGAACAGGGGCGGCGTGGTCGGTGGGCAATTGCGCGATTGCCATGCCCGCATCGACGGGCCTCGGCGGCAACGGATTGAAGGTCGCGGAGATCGAGAATGTCGAGATTGCGACGGTGGGCATAGACCCGATGGCGGCCCAGTATCCGGGCGCGCACTCCACGCACACCTGCGGCATCTACCTGGCGCAATGGCCGCAATGGAGCGAGTTCCGGAACATCGATATTCGCGGATTGAGCACGGGCGTGGCCATTCCGGCGCTGCCGGTAACGACGCCGGCCTGGTTGAACGCGGATTCGAACCGCTGGCAGAACGTGACCATTCAAGCTACGCATGCGTTTACGGCCGCGGCGGGCTCAAACAACGTACTCGACAACATCGTGGCGCTGGCCGGGAATTCGTCGGCTACGGGCGAGCCGCCGACGGGGCTAGTGCTTGATTTCGCTGGTAATCAGCAGGGATGGACGGTGCGCAACGCGGTAGTGATGCCATTGTGGAACGCGGTGCCGCCGGCGCTGACGGTTACGGCCGCGGGCGGCGCCGTGACGGCGGTGAGCGTGGGCCCGGAGCATGGGCTGGGCTGGGACCCCTATGGCACGACGGTTCCGCTCAAGTTCAGCGGAAGCTGCACGGCGCAGGCCACGGCCGCGGTCAACAGCGACGGATCTATCGGCGCGGTGACGGTGACGCAGGGCGGCGTGGGCTGCTCGGCAACCACCATGGCCAGCGTGAACGCCGCGGGAACATGGGACACGGCTGCGCCGCTGAACCTGGTCAGCGGGCAGAATATGACATTTTTTGCCGGAAACCTGCTGAAGGGCAATGGCGGCTACACGGTGTGGAACGCGAGCGGTTCAGCGAGCTATGGAACGCAACTGGACGGCGGCGGAGGCACGTTGCCCGGTGGCGGCGCTTATTCGGCGCTGGTCGGGAACAGCCAGCCTGGTGCGACTTACGCGGTGGATCAGTTTTCAGGCGTGGATTTCGGCGGCAAGTTGCAGGCGTGCGTGAACGCGGTGAGTGCGAGCTATGGAGGCACGTGCGACGCGCGGAATTTTACCGGCAATCAGGCGATGAGCGCGAACTTAACTATCTCCACTGCGAATACGACAGTGCTGTTGCCGTGTGCGACGATTTCGACGGCAAACCAGATTGTGGTGACGGCGGGAGCGCGGAATGTGGCGCTGCGCGGGTGCGCGCTGCGTGGCGGATCGCTGACGAGCGGCAGCCAGGGTGGCACGGCCATCGCCTATTCCGGCGCAAGCGCTGTGATTCGCGTGGGAGATCCAACCTACGCGGTCGATACGCCTGGTTTTCATCTCGACAACGTGGTGATGAATTCCACCGGTTCCACGAGCGCCTCGGCGCAGGGATTGGCGGCGTATCGCACCCAGGAGATGGACGTCGAGAGCGTGTACTTCCTAGGCAATGCGAACCAGACGGCCATGACGCTAGATGGGACCGGCAACTATACGGGCGGGACATTTCTTGACGACCAGATCGATGGCTTCGAGACCGCGGTGAATGCCATCGGGCACCAGGTGGCGAATCCGGCTACGACGGACTGGATGAATGCGAGCTCTTTTGTGCGCCTGCACATCGACTGCCCGACTTCGAACGGAAATCCGATCGCCGGGACGTACGGCATCAACCTGCAGCAGGGCGACGGCAACACATTTACCGGTGGGGACGTGGAAGGTTGCGCGACGGCGCTGCATCTGGGGGAAAATGCGCAGAACAATACCATCGTGGGACTGCGCAACGAAAACTCGACCAACCAGGTAGTAGCGGATGCGGGCAGCTCGTACAACAGTTGGATGACAGGCGGCACCATGTTTACCGGGCAGTTGACCGATAACGGCACGCGCAACAGTTTTCTCGATACTTTCCATCGCAGCTTTAACGGGCTGAATGGCGACTGGTATGGCAGCCAGCAGGACGCGACACTGACCAATCACTATCGGCTGGGCATCGGCCTGGGCAACGAGCGTGGCCTGTTGAATCGTTATCAGACCGATTATGGCTATCGCTGGACGATGGGATTGAGTGACGCCACGGGAGGGGAGCAGTTTTACCAGCTTCTCGACGAGCTGAACAACGTGTACCGGCTGTCAATCGGACAATATAACAATGGCCAGTCCAGCACCAACAACCAGACTGTGATCAACTCCGCGGGCACGGGCGCGGTGGTGCTCAACGGGTCAAATAATTCGGGCACCGGCGGCGTGACGATCGGATCGGGGGGCGCGAGCGAGACCACAGTCGCCACCATCAGCAACGCCGGCAATGCGCAGTTCAACGGGACGTTGCAGGTCGGCGGAGCTACCCAGAGCGCCGGCACCTTAACGGTTCGCAACAATGCCGATGCGGAAGTGGACTATTACCTGTGGCCAGGACTGACCACCAGCCAGAAAGGCTCGTTTACGTACAAGGACTGGAACGGCAACAGCCAATGGTTCATGTTGAAGGATGCGAACGACAACTGGGCGCTGAACTCCGCCGTGGGCGGGTTGGACAGCTTCAAGGCGTACCAGAGCACAAACAGCGGCGACACCTACATTGACGCGTCGAATGCGTCCGGCGTGGTGCGGGTGAATTACGAAACGGGAGCGGGGACAGGGTTCAAGGTGTACGGCGGCAACAGCAGCGCTGTCTATGCGAGCTTCACGGGCACAAGCTCGATTGAATTCCCTGGACTGGCGGCGAGCAGCGGCTATAACTGCCTCCAGGTCGACACCTCAGGCTACATCACCAATACGGGATCAGCATGTGGAAGCGGCAGCGGATCGGACGGCAGCGGATCGGTGAACTCGTCGAATGCCGGGTACATCGCGTATTACACCGCCAGCGGCAGCACTCTTAGCGGCATGAGCACGGTGCCTTTGACGGCGGGCGGCACCGGCGCTACGACCGCGCCGGCCGCACTGGCCAGCCTGGGCGGATTTCCGCTTGCAGGCGGTACGCTGACCGGCGCGCTCAACGGAACGAATGCGGACTTTTCAGGCACGGCCACCGCGGGGACCCTGGAAGCCCAAAATCTTTCGAGCATCGGCCCGCGCTACGACGTGACGCAGTTCGGAGCGGCGGGCAATGGAACGACGGACGACACGGCGGCGATCCAGGCCGCCTTTACCGCCTGCTACAACGGCGGAGGCGGCACGGTGGAGTTTCCCGGGCCACGCCAGTACGTGATTTCCTCAACAATTAATGCGTTCGACACCTGCAATATCGAGGGCCAGCAAGCCTATGAGGCAACGATCGGAAACGGAAGGTCTGTCGAGATTTCCTGGAACGGTCCGGCTGCCGGCAGTCTTACGGCCACTTCCACGCAGACCGTGATCCAGGCCAATTCTCCTGCGCTCACGGTGGCAAGTTCGACGAATTCGGCATCGTGGGGAGCCTATGCGAGCCAGGTCGTGGTCACGGCAAGCAACTCGTTCTCGGCTAACCAGTGGGTGATGTTCTCGGGTTGCGCGAGTGGCGGTCTGAATCTCAATAACCTGGTAGGGCAGATCACTGCTTCCAATCTTTCCTCGTCCACTTTTACTGTTTTGACGCAGGCCAATCTCACATACGGAACATACACCAACAGTTGCACCATCACAGAGATCAATGTCGCCATCGCCTACGACGCTTTCGCCCGGTTCCAGCAAAAAATCAGCAGCATCTTCCTCCGCCAAGCGGCGGCCCTGCCGACCAGCAACTACTACGGTGTGGGTATCTTCTACGCGCAGCGCGTTGACACCGGGACCGGAAGCTCGAATGTGGCTCTTGAAGATCCTCTCTATTTCGGCTGGTACTACGCGGACGGCGGCATCAACACCTATATCAACGAAGGGTCACGTTCTGACGGTTTCGGCCTGGCGGCAATTTATTGGCGTATTAGCGGCTCCGATAACCTTGGCATCTCAGACAGCGTGATCGCTCCCAATGCCGATGTAGACGGATATGCCGGAGCCAACATCATGGTTGACAACGAGGCGTGCGTGACGGGCGCGGGACTGAGCCTCTCGCTAAGGAACACTAACTTAGGAACAAACGCGAACCTGAGCATCAATCCGAGCCTCATTCCGAATCTCGATCCCGGTATCATCACCCTGATCGATTGTCCCGCCGACAACGAGGTTCCGCAGTTGATGCTGGACATGGAGGGGAGTACAATTCGGACTCCTGCCTCTATTACTTATGCTCCAGGCATTGTGGTATCTCCGCCGAACGATAACGCGCTGCAACTGGATATTTCCAACGGAACGATCACCGAGATCGGCGGGGTTTATGTAGTGGGGGTTCCGGCCCTGGCGCGGAATTTTGTTTCGGGAGCGGACGGTTACATTCCGCATCTGAGTTACTCGCCGGATTTTCTGGCGCAGGGCCGCACCAGCGGAAGCGCCGGTTCTCTAGTTTCTCTCACGCAGAGCCTCACGGACTTGAATATCATGCAGCTTTGGCAATATGCGACGCAGGCCAGCGCGTGGCTGGAGAGCGATACGGCGTTTGCGGCTCTGCCTGGCGGCACGACCTTGTATAAGGGGCAGGTTCTGGCCCCTCCCGCGTACTTCCAGTGCGGCACAGGTTCCGGTTGTGGCCGCTACGCTGCCGATGTGGTGCAGGCTACCGGTACGACCGGCACGCTCAACGGCGGGAGTACTACGTGCTCTGCTCCGGGTGGAACCAGTGAAATTACCTGTAGCAGCGCCGCCGGTCTTTCGCCGGGACAGTGGGTGGTGCTGGGCAGTAATTCTGCTAAACAAATCCTGTATATCGATGCCACGAACTCCTCCGCAGTGCTTGTGGCGTTAAATGGAAACGAGAGCGAGGAGCCGTCGGGCACGGGGTTATCTTACCTGGCTCCGGTTTTAGGAGACGAAATTCAACTGTTGACGAAAGCTTCCGCCGCGCCCACGACGGGAACCTGGGTGCAGGGGGATTATGTGGAGAACTCTGGAGCGACGGCCGGCGGCACGGCGGGATGGGTCAATGTGGCGGGGGGAACGCCGGGAATATGGGCAGCGGTTCCACTGGGCAACAGCGGCGGCCTGTTGCTGGATTCGCAGATTTACGACGCTGGGGGTCAAAGTACCTCTCCCGTATGCCCCAATGGCACAGGCGGAGCACTCACCACCAGCGGGTGCGCGGGCGGCGGCGGGGCACCCGCGAACACTCCAGCATGGTTGCAATACCTTGGCAGCGGCGCCGACGGCGCGGAGAGCTGCAACGGCAGCCTGAGTGGCGACCACTACTACACGACGTTCACGGTGTCGGCGAGCGACACGTGCACGGTGAATTCGAGCGCCGGCCTGGTGATTCATGCGACCGGAGCCTGCACCATCAACGGCACCATCTCCGCGACAGGTGCCGCGGCTTCCAACGCCGATCCCCCATCTGTCGGATCGGGAGGCGGAGGCGGAGGAGGGACGGCGGCTGGCACTGCTGGAATGGCAAACTATTACGTCCCCGGTGTAAATACAGCAGCCTCCGTCAGCAGCGGCACCGCAGGCGCAGCGTCCGGGGGCGCGGGCGGAGCTGGTAATCAGCCATCCAGCACAGTCTGGCGCGCATTGCTCGACAACGGCATCGAGGATGGACTGTATTGGGATGGAGCCGCCGGAGGAGCGGGCGGCAGTTCCGGAGGAGCGGGCGGCTACGGCGGCTACTCCGTAATCCTGATCTGCGCCTCCATCACCGGGAGCGGGACGATCAATACGAGTGGCGAAGCGGGCACGAACGCCTCTGCAAACGATACCGGCGCGGGCGGCGGCGGCGCTGCGGGACCGATCATTCTGTCGAGCCAAGCACCGGAAACATTCGGCATCACGCTTAAGCAGACGGCAGGCGTGGGAGGAACGTGCGGGTCGTACACCGGGTGTGGAGCAGGCGGAGCGGGCGCGGCTGGGCAATATGCGGAGTTTTCAGGCTGGTAACCACAGCGCAAATGGTGAATGCCAACGCACATGGAACCCCCGCGGCGAGCGGCTATTACTGGTCCACTACGCCTGCAACCGGCGCGGGCAGTAGCAGTGCGTGGCGCGGGAATGCCGGCACGGCTGCGATGACGGCGATACTTCCTGAAACGCTGCGGCCAATCGGAGGCCAATATCGTGCATGGCGTGGAAGAACAGGCGCTTGCGGAGGCGAAAACGGAAGAAAGAATCTGGCAGCGAGCAATGAACTTTGACGACCTCAAGCGCTACGGGCCGCTTTTGGACGATTATCCGAACAAGCTAGCACAGGAAACTTTGCTGATGGGTCTCGCTGCCGGCATTTTGCGGGTGCGAACCCGGGAAGGCGGAATCGGCCCGCTGAAGGCCAATCCCGTGCAGCGGGAGTTCGAGAGGCTGCGCGGGCAGCGCAACATCGTGCTCAAGGCGCGGCAACTGGGCCTGACCACCTGGTCCGCGGCGCGTTTTTTTCTGCGCACCATTACGATTCCAGGAACGCTCACGCTCCAGGTGGCACATAACCAGGAGGCGGCCGAAGAAATCTTCCGCATCGTGCACCGGTTTTACAATTGGCTGCCCCAAAATGCGAAGGATGGGCCGCTCTTGACCTCACAAATGAACGTGCGCCAGATTGTATTTCCCAAGCTTGATTCGGAATACCGGGTGGTAACAGCCGGCGACCGCAGTGCCGGGCGCGGGCTGACGGTGCAGAACCTGCACTGTTCCGAGCTGGCGCGCTGGCCGGGCGATGCGGCTGAAACCCTGGCCGGGCTGCGCGCCGCGCTGGCCCCCGGCGCGGAAGTGATTCTGGAGTCCACGCCGCAGGGCGTGGGTGGATGCTTCCACAATGAGTGGCTGAAAGCGGCGGAAACCGGAACCGTGCCGCATTTTTTCCCCTGGTGGTGGGAGCCGCGTTACGTGGCCGCGCCGGTGGACGCCGCTTCGCTGACCGATGAGGAGCGGGCGCTGCTGGCGAAACACGGCCTGACCCTCGCGCAGATCGGCTTCCGGCGGCAGATCCGGGCCAGCTTTCAGGGATTGGCGAAGCAGGAATACGCCGAAGACGCGGAGAGCTGCTTTCTGGCCAGCGGGGAATCGATCTTTGAAACCGCTGCACTGGACCAGCTTCTGCGCGAGATGCATGATCCGGTCGAGCGGCGTCGCAACGGGGAAATGGAAGTCTGGTTTCCGGCGGTTGAAGGCGGCCTGTATCTGGTCGCTCTTGATCCGGCGGGTGGAGGCAGCGAAGGCGATTATTCGGCCATCGAAGTCCTCGAGCTGCCCACCGGTCTGCAATGCGCGGAATTTGCCGGGCATGTGGGCGGCCTGGAGCTGGCGCGGTACGCGACTGAAGTGGCGGGTGAATACAATCACGCCTGGCTGGTTGTAGAGCGGAACAGCATTGGTAGCGGCGTGCTCGCCTATATTGAGTCTTCCTGCAACTACGACCGCATCTACCGGCAGGGCGAGCAGGCGGGATGGCTGACCAATTCGGTGACCCGCCCGGCAGCCGTGCACCGGCTGGGAGTGGCGCTTGTTGAGGCGCCGGGAATCTTTCAGAGCCGGCGACTGCTGAGCGAATGCCGCAGCTTTGTCCGCCTGCCCGATGGCGGCATGGGCGCGCGCGCCGGGGCGCACGACGATCGCGTGATGGCCATGGCGATTGCCCTGGCCGCGCGGGCGGAGTTGCTCGAGAAACGTGTGGTGTGTATCTAGAAGTGGTTTCATCACCCGTCTGTCATCGTCCCTCAGGGGCTAAAGCCCCACGTTTTTGGGGAACCTATTGGCACGGCTGAAGCCATGCCCTTTCAAAACAGGGCTATAAAACAGCTTATGAAACAGCTTCCAGACAAGCTAACCGCGGATTGTTAAGGCGGCTGGGTTCCCAGGTTTCAAAATCGAGATCTCCACGCCGTCGGACGAAGATCCGTCCGCAAGGGCCCCGGGCCTGGGGCATCCAGATGCTCGTAAATTCCGGCTGCGATGCGGTTCGCGCCCTCCTGCGGATGGAAGCTCTCATCTACTTCGGCTTGGCTCCGCCTGCACCTCAATGCGCCGTCGCGCATCCGTACAATCAGATCTGGACCCGGGACTTCACCCTGAAAGAATTCCAACTATGATCGCTCCGCTTTTCTCCCACTTGAAGCTTCGTTCGGTCGAGTTTGCCAACCGCGTCGGCGTTTCACCCATGTGCCAGTACTCGAGCGAAGATGGATTCGCCAACGACTGGCATCTTGTGCACCTGGGCTGCCGCGCGCAGGGCGGCGCGGGGCTGGTAATGCTGGAAGCATCCGCGGTGACGCCCGAAGGCCGCATTACGCCCGCCGATCTGGGCATCTGGAAGGACGCGCACATTCCGGCACTTGAGCGCATCGCGCAGTTTCTCCACTCGCAGGGCGCGCGGGCTGGAATTCAGCTTGCTCACGCGGGGCGCAAGGCCAGCACTCTTTCGCCATTTGCAGGTCACGGGGTGGTCCTGCCCGAAAACGGCGGCTGGGAGCCGGTTGCGCCCAGCGCCATTCCCTTTGCGCCTGATTACGCCATGCCGCGGGAGCTTGACCAGGCGGGTATCGATGCCGTGATTGAAGCATTTCGCCAGGCTGCTCGCCGCGCGAACCGCGCGGGCTTCGACCTAGTCGAAATCCACGCGGCGCACGGCTACCTGCTGCACGAGTTTCTCTCGCCGCTGGCCAACCAGCGCAGCGATGCGTATGGAGGCAGCTTTGAGAATCGCATCCGGCTCCTGCTTCAGGTGGTGGGTGCGGTGCGCGCCGAATGGCCCGCGCATCTGCCGCTGTTTGCGCGCATCTCCGCCACCGACTGGGCTGAGGGCGGCTGGAATGGCAACGATTCTGTACTGCTGGCGCGGCATTTGCGGGAGCATGGAGTCGATCTGGTCGATGTGTCTTCCGGCGGACAGGTTCCCAACGCGCAGGTTCCGGCGGGGCCCGGCTTCCAGGTTGAATTCGCGGCCCGCATCCGCCGCGAAGCGGGCATTCCCACCGCGGCGGTGGGACTGATTACCGAGCCGGCGCAGGCCAACGCGATCGTCGAGCGGGGCGAGGCCGACCTGGTGCTGCTGGCGCGGGCCATGCTGCGCGATGCGTACTGGCCGCTCCACGCCACCGCTGCGCTGGGCGAGACGATCAGTTGGCCGATCGAGTATCTGCGCGCAGCGCCGCAGCACTCGCCGGCGCGGCTGGCAGTCACGCGGCCGGAGTCCTGAGCGTCAAGATTCGGCGCGAGAGAAATCCGCAGGATGAGCCTAACTCGCCACTGGCGGGCATCACTTTTGGGGCGCAAATGGCGCGAATTGTGCCCTATACTGCTCCTAGAGCGAGGGTTTCCCCGGCTCGCTCGCCTTTATTATGGGTACACCAGCAGAGCGGAAACGCTGCGAAGATATGCCCGCAATCCCCGATCGCCTCTATTTCAAAATCGGCGATGTGGCCCGCATCTGCGGGCTGGAGGCGTACGTGCTGCGCTTCTGGGAGTCGCAGTTTCCACAACTGAAACCCAACAAGAGCGGCACCGGGCAGCGGCTCTACCGGCGCCGCGACGTGGAGATGGTGCTGGAGATCAAGCGGCTGGTATATGCCGAGGGCTATACGCTGGCCGGCGCCAAACAGGC
Organism: Acidobacteriaceae bacterium; assembly: GCA_030037545.1. Lineage (GTDB taxonomy): Bacteria > Acidobacteriota > Terriglobia > Terriglobales > Acidobacteriaceae > Telmatobacter. The sequence goes on from JASHRF010000004.1 coordinate 17,542, forward strand.
GCTGGAGCAGACGCAGCGACGCCCCCATCCGCAACCGCCGCTCCCGCTTAAACCTCACGCCCGGCGCCTGGATGGCGCTGGCGCGATGATTGCGCGGGCCCGCGCCGAGCTGCGCGAAATCGCCGGCATGCTGGCCGCCGCTCCTGCGGCGGCGCCGCGCCGCCGGTCGCGCTTTGCCGCAGCGGCTTCAGGCGAGCTGTTTTCCTCGTAGACGCGTGTCACCGGTTGAATATGCAGGCGGACTCCTGATTTAGCGCGCCTGCTGCCTGCTCACTAAGGTAGATTTCTACGTAATCCAGGTAGTTTTGCGCGTACTCGCGGATCAATGCACGGTCCTTGTCGCCGAGTTCGCGGCGCATTTTGGCCGGAACGCCGGCCCAGAGGGTGCGCGGAGGCACAACCGTGTGCTCGGGAAGCACCGATCCGGCGGCGATGATGGAGCCTTCGCCGATACGGCAGTCGTTCAAAACCCGCGCGCCGATGCCGATGAGCGCCATGTCCTCGACCACGCAGCCGTGCACGGTGGCGTTATGGCCAATGGTGACCCAGTCGCCGACCACCACCGGGTAGAGATTGCGCTGCCCGTGCAGCACCGAGCAATCCTGCACGTTGGAGCAGTTCCCTACGCGGATGGAATTCACATCGCCGCGCAGCACAGCGTTCATCCAGACCGAGGAGCGTTCGCCCAGAACCACATCGCCGAGAATCTGGGCGGAAGGATCGACGTAGCAGGTGGAGGGAATCTGGGGCAGCTTGCCCTGGTAACCGCGGATCATGGCGCCTCCGGTGAAAGTGTACCCGCGCCCGGCCAGGCGGGTCGACCCTCCATTGCGCCGCCGCACCCGTTTAGAATGCTCCCCTGAAGCGAGCAAGGTCAACGAAAACAGTCACCTGGGAAAAGCCCTAGTGTAGCGGCCATCACAGAACTCAAGTATGATAATGAGAGCCAATAGGGCAGGTCTGGAGGTGGGAAACTTTGGCAGAGGTTCGCGTACAGGAAGGCGAACCGCTGGAGAATGCGCTGCGCCGGTTCAAGAGGAAGGTACAGCAGGAGGACATTATCAAGGAAGTCAAGCGTCACTCCTACTACCTGAAGCCCGGTGAGAAGCGCCGCGTCAAAGCTGCACTGGCGCGCAAGCGGAATCGCAAGAAGGCACGCAAAGAGCAGGACTAACCTAACCCACCCTGGCTGAATCTGCGCGGCCGGAAATCGGCGCGCAGGTTTGGTGAGCGATAGAATCCGCCGCGAACGGCGCCGCTGCGGCGGCTTCCCTTATGCTGAGAACGGAAGCCGTTCGAGAATCCCCGCAAGATCGGGCGGCAAGGCGCGCGACGGCGCTCCAACTTTCAGAGTTTGCCCCGCATGGGGAAGAAGATTTGAAACCGCTCTTTTAAGGCGGTCCGGGCCCTTATCGCACTACGAACGGGAACAGGGAACCGGGACCGGCAAACTTGAGTTAAGTGGCCGATTTCGGTGAAGGTCCCTGTTTGGGGAAGCCGGCCACAATGGAATTCACGGATCGAGTCCTGAAGTGCGTTGACTGCGGCGCCGAGTTTGTTTTTACGGCTGGCGAGCAGGTCTTCTTCCACGACAAACAGTTCAAGAACGACCCCAAGCACTGCAAGCAGTGCAAGGCCAAGCGCGCACGCGGCTCGCAGCGGGTGCGTCCGGAAACCCGGACTACCTGCTCGGAGTGCGGCGCCGAAACCACGGTGCCCTTCAAACCCACGCAAGGCCGCCCCGTGCTGTGCCGCTCCTGTTTCCAGAGGCAGCAGAAGCCGGTGGCGGAATCTAGCGTAGCGCAAGACTGAATAACAGGTCGCCGCGCGCCTTAACGGGAAATCCCGCTTGCCGGACCAGTGTTGCCAGCTGGGCGTAATGGCGATGGCTGTGGAAGAGCGCATGGGTTGTTACCTTGCGGCGCGACGGCTGGCGAAGCTCGTCCGGGACCTGGCTCAATTCGACCACATAGATCTCGTTCCAACTCTGCTCCGGGGCCGTGAGCAGATTGCGGAAGACTTCCATCGCCTGGCGGTGCAGGTTGAAGAGAGCGTCGAAGGGCGCGGCGGGCGTATCCTCCTTGCTCAGCACTGAGAGGCCCGCCAGGCGCTGTCCCCAGCGTAACTCGGCGCCCCAGATGTGGCGCACGAACTCCTGCACGTTGGCCGTGCCGCCGATGTCGCAGGGGAGATCGAGCAACCCAGGGTTGGTTTTCAGGTGCTCAAACCAGTGGTTCGCGGCTTCGTCGTTCCAGGCCAGCAGCTCTTCGAGATTGACGCCAACACTCATTATTTCCCTCCGTATTCTCAGCGAGTGAGCAAGTCAGCGAGCCGGCGCATTCCGCGGCAGGCGGGCGCTGACCTGCCCATTCGGTGACTTGCTAACGTAGTGTCTCGGAAAAGCCTTTACAGCGTCCGTGCTTTTAGAACCGTCGAATTGCGCGAACTTCCTGCAAACCGTTTTGCGAGACACTACACTAACTCGCTGACCTGCTGCTTTTCAGAGCGCGATGGCCGATGTCGCGCCGGTAATATATGCCTTCGAAATGAATCTCGGCGAGGGCCTGGTAGGCGCGGCCAAGTGCCTGGTCGAGGGTTTCGCCGAGGGCTGCGATACCCAGCACGCGGCCTCCGGCGGTGAGCAACTGGCCTCCAACCTGCGCCGAGCCGGCATGAAAGACCTCGACGCCCGGAACCTGCGCCGCTGCGGCCAGCCCGGAAATTGGAAACCCGGTTTTATAGCTGCCGGGATAGCCAGCCGAGCTGGCCACCACACAGGCCGACGCACCGGGTCGCCAGCGCAGTTCAGAATCTGCAAGCCGGCCGTCGACGCACGCTTCCAGCGACTCCACAAGGTCGGAATCGAGGCGCAGCAGGATGGCCTGGGTTTCGGGATCTCCAAAGCGCGCGTTGAACTCCAGCACCTGCGGGCCGCGCGCGGTCATCATGAGGCCGCAGTACAGGACGCCAACGAACGGCACGTCTTCGGAAGCCATTCCGTGGATGGTGGGTTCGGCAATGTGGCGCAGAATCCATTCGGTCATGGCTGGATCGAGAAGATCGTCGCTCGAGTAGACGCCCATGCCGCCGGTGTTGGGCCCGGTATCGCCCTCGCCGATGCGTTTGTGATCCTGCGCAGGCTGGAGCGGGGCCACGTTCATGCCATCGCTCAGGCAGAGGAAGCTGATCTCCTCGCCTTCCAGGAACTCTTCGATGACGAGCTGCTTCTCGGGCTCGCCGAGGGTTGCGCCGCAGAACAAACCGCGGGCGGCTTCCAGGGCCGCGGCGCGCGAGTCCGAGATGAGCACGCCCTTGCCCGCGGCCAGGCCATCGGCCTTGACGACGATGGGCGGGTGAAACATGTCGATCGCTTTTTCGAGCTCGGCGGCGTTGGCGCAGACCGCGTAATTGCCGGTGGGGATGGCGTGGCGCTGCAGGAAACGCTTTGCGAAGCTCTTGCTGGTTTCGAGCATAGCGGCCCGGCGGGTGGGCCCGAAGACGCGAAAGCCGTGTTCCTGAAGCACGTCTACGATGCCGAGAGAGAGCGGCAGCTCGGGGCCGACGATGGTCAGATCGGGCCGCTCGGTTTTGACCAGACGGACCATGGAATCCAGGTCCTTGAGATTGACGAGGACGCAGCGCGCCACCTGTGCGATGCCGCCGTTGCCCGGCGCGCAGACTACCTCAGAGACGCGCGGGCTGCCGGCAACGGCCCAGGCCAGCGCGTGCTCTCTTCCTCCCGAACCAAGGATCAAGACTTTCATCGGCAACTCACCTTTCGCTCCGGAAGGACCCGCCCGAAAGATAATGGTCGGCAATGCGGGCGGGGGAAGTCAAACGGCGTAGCGCCGGTTTCCTGACGGGCTGGCGCGTGGACGTCCTCCTCCGCGCTTAAGTTCGCGCCGCCTATACTGAGGCGTGGTGGAGACGCGGATCAAGCCGTATCAGCAGCAGGTGGCGGAACGGGAACGTCGCGCCGAGCAGCGCCGCGTCTATCGCCGCAACCAGGCTTTTGGGCTGCTGATTGTGGCCGCGGCCATCTGTGCGTGGTGGCTGTGGCATACGAATCCGAAATGGATTTTTCCGCCCGGCTGGTGGCGGCCATGAAGGCAGGGAACAAGGGAACAAGGGAACGAGGGAACGAGAAGACGGCCTTGCCCAGCCAAGAGGATGAACCGCTGGTCGTAATTCTTCTCGGCCCCACCGGCAGCGGCAAGACAGCGCTTTCGCTCGCCGTTGCTGAGCGCTTTGGCGGGGAGATAGTCAGTTGCGACTCGGTGGCCGTATATCGCGGCATGGAGCTGGGCACGGCCAAGCCTACACCGCAGGAACGCCGGTCCGTTCCGCATTACCTGATCGATGTGACCACCCCGGATCGCGCTTTTACCGCCGGGGATTACAGCCGCATGGCGCGGGCGGCGCTGCGTGAAATCGCCGCGCGCGAGCGGCTGCCGATCGTGACCGGGGGAACGGGGCTGTATCTGCGCGCGCTGACGGAGGGCTTGTTTGCCGGGCCGGCGCGGCAGGAGTCTCTGCGTGCCCGGTTGCGCCTCAAGGCGGAAAAGCACGGAAGTGCTGCGTGGCTGCACCGGCTGCTCAAGCGGATCGATCCGGCCTCGGCGGCGCGCATCCACGCCAACGATACGGCCAAGCTGATTCGCGCGATTGAGGTCTCCGTGGCTGCGCGGAGGCCGATGTCGCAGGTGCTGGCGCGCGATCCGCTCAGCGGATTTCGGCTGCTGCGGATCGGATTGAATCCGCCGCGGCCGCAATTATATGAACGGGTGAACCGGCGCTGCGCGGAGATGTTTGCGGCAGGATTGGTGGAGGAGACGCGCGGGCTGCTCGCGTGCTACGGGCCGGTGAAGGCGCTCGATTCGCTTGGCTACAGGCAGGCTCGCGCAGTGCTGGCTGCCGGGATGAGCGAGGCAGAGGCGATCGCAGCCGCGCAGCAGGGACATCGCAACTACGCCAAGCGGCAGATGACATGGTTCCGGCGCGAGCCGGAGGTGCATTGGATTGAGGCTTTCGGGGACGATCCGAAGACGGTGCACGCGGCGGGCGAGATGATTGCGCGCTTCATCCCAGATTCGGCCGGTCGCTAACTCGCCTCCACTGCATTTTTCTTTTTCGTCAGCTTCCAGAATACAAGGTACGCCCATGCGGCAATCGCAATCACAAAGCAGACAATCGCAAGAGCGGCTTTGAGGGAGAGCAGTCCATATAGGACGTGGTTGCTCTGCAAATTTGGGAGAGGGAAAGCGAGCATCCAGATCAGCGCGGCGCTGCCCAGCATGCCAAGAATATAACTGCAAGCCAAATGCATCCAGACGCGCGCATATCGAATTACGCCGGAGCGTCCGATCAAGGCTCCAGCGTAGACCAAGCCCCAAAACACGCACAACTCGAAGACCCGCGAACGCAGAAGAAGAATTTCCATCGCGAGCCCTAGGGAAGCCCCTGCATCACGGGCCATTGCGCTCATGCCGCGTACGAACAGGCCGCTAATCCAAATGCTGAGGGCAAAGTAGAGGAGACCTGCGGCAATCCATTTTGCAGCTTCACCCCAAGTCCGCACCATCACAGCTTACCTGCGCCCAAATTGGCTGATGCAAGCATCATACGCCCAATCGGGGTCGCGCTGGCATTTAAACTAGCCGATGGAGTGCCATTCGCGCTCCGGAACGGAGTTCCCCTTGGCAGAGACCATTTACGACGTGGCAGTGATCGGCGGCGGGCCGGCCGGGTACACGGCGGCCATTCGCGGGGCGGAGTACGGATTGAAGGTGGCGCTCATCGACGCCAGCCCCAAGCTGGGCGGGACCTGCCTGCACGTGGGCTGCATCCCTACCAAGGCTCTGCTCTTTAACGCCGAAATCTGGGACCACCTGAAGCACGCGGCCGAACTGGGCATCGCCAACATCGGCACGCCCACGCTCGATTGGGAAGCCGTGCAGAAGCGTAAGCACGCGATCATCACCAAGCATGTGAAGGGACTCGAGTTCCTGATGAAGAAGCATAAGATCGCGGTGATCCCCGGCTTTGGCCGGCTCACCGGCGGCGCGCGCGAGGGAGTGCACACGATAGACGTGCATAATGCCGGAGTGAAGAACAAGGTGACGGCGAAGAACGTGATGGTGGCTACCGGGTCGGAAGCGAAGCTGCTGCCGGGGCTCAAGGCAGACGACCGCATCCTCACCAACATTGAGATTCTCGCGCTGCCGCAACCGCCCCGATCGCTGATCGTGATTGGCGCGGGCGCGGTAGGCGTGGAGTTCGCGTCCATCTTCCGCAGCTTTGGCGCCGAGGTCACGATTTTGGAGTTTCTGCCGCGCGTGGTTCCGGCAGAAGACGAGGAGATTTCGAAGGAGCTCACACGCGTCTTCAAGAAGCGCGGCATCGACATCAATACCGGCGCCAAAGTTGAGAAAGTGGAGAGAACGGCCGACGGCGTAAAGGTGAGCTTCACGGATGCGAACGGGAACGCGCAGGTGAAGGAATCGGAAAAGGTGCTGGTGGCAGTGGGGCGCGCGCCGAACTCTGCGGGCATTAATCTCGAAAAAACGCGCGCGGAGCTGGATCGCGGATTTGTGAAGGTGAATGAGACGCAGGAGACGGCAGAGCCGGGTATCTATGCCATCGGCGACATTGTGGCCGGGCTACCGCTGCTGGCGCATTCGGGATCGATGGCAGGGATGGTGGCCATGGCGAAGATCGCCGGACGGTATTACCGGCCACTGCGCCGCGACCGCATTCCCGCGGGCACCTACACCGAGCCGCAGATCGGATCGGTGGGATTGACAGAAGCAATGGCAAAAGAGAAGGGCTACGACGTGAAGGTGGGCAAGTTCCCGTTTGCCGGCAACTCGAAAGCCACCATTGTAGGCGGGCACGACGGGTTTGTGAAGATTGTCTCGGATGCGAAGTACGGCGAGATTCTGGGCGTGCATATCATCGGCCCGCAGGCAACGGAGCTGATTGCGGAAGCCGTCGCGGTGATGGAGCTGGAAGGGACGGTCGAGGAGATGATGTTCACGGTCCACGCGCACCCCACGCTGAGCGAGTCGCTGCTCGATGCGTATGGCGCCGTGGAGGGGATGGCGATCAACGCTTAGCCGCAAAGGCAGCGCTTGAAGTCATTCACAGGAGCCCGAGGCAGATGAGCAATAATAAATTCAAGTTTCTCGCTCGAGCTTCGCTTCTTGTCCTTTGCTCACTGCTTCTGTTGTTCGGCACTCACGCGAGAACTCTCCGCCCAACTCATCCCTACCCGGCGCCGGATTTTTCGCTGCGGGATATGAATGGGAATCCAGTGCGTCTCTCTAGTTTCCGCGGCAAGGGTGTGGTGCTCAATTTCTGGGCAACCTGGTGTGCGCCGTGCCGGAGGGAGATACCCTGGTTCATCCAAATGCAGAAAAAATACGGGCCGCGCGGTCTCCAGGTGATCGGAGTCTCGATGGACGATGGCGGGAACAAAGCAGTTGAGCAGTTCGTCGATAAAACAGGGATGGACTATCCGGTGCTTTTTGACGATGGCCACGCCAGCAGCGTGTACGGAGCGACGGAAATTCTGCCAACGACCTACTACATCTCACGCAACGGCAAAGTTGTGGCGTTCGTCAAAGGCGTGATAAGCAAAGACAAGGTTGAAGACAACGTCAAGGAGATGCTGGAGAAGCCCGCGGCGGCCAGCGCAAGCCAACAACAAAGCGCCCGGTGATCGGTCAATTCTCCATCGCAACCGGCAGGCTCGGCGCCCACAGCAGCGCGTTGACGTCCTGGCTGTGGGTTAGAGCTAATGCTGTTCACTTAAGTATCCGGATGGCTTTGCTGATGTCGAGGCGGGGCAAGGGTTTGCCGTGTCGCGGACGCAGGGGAAAGTTGCTCATCTTGCGTTTGACGCCACGGGGATTGCGCCGGCTGCGGCTGGAGACCACACGTTCTTCGAGAATCTCGTCGAGAACGGCGTCATGAAAGGCTCTCTTGTTCCGA
>JASHRF010000052.1 GCA_030037545.1 Acidobacteriaceae bacterium
ATCGTCCCGATCGAAAGGAGTTTACGTCCCGAAGGACTTCATCCTCCACGCGGCGTTGCTGCGTCAGGGTTTCCCCCATTGCGCAAAATTCCCCACTGCTGCCTCCCGTAGGAGTCTGGACCGTGTTTCAGTTCCAGTGTGTCCGTGCGCCCTCTCAGGCCGGATACCGATCATCGTCTTGGTGGGCCGTTACCCCGCCAACTAACTAATCGGCCGCGACCCCCTCCCAAAGCGAATTGCTCCTTTGACCCGTAGGTATTATGCGGTATTAGCTAAGGTTTCCCTCAGTTATCCCCCACTCCGGGGTAGGTTAGTCACGTGTTACTCACCCGTGCGCCACTTTACTCATGGTATTGCTACCACTTTCTCGTTCGACTTGCATGTGTTAGGCACGCCGCCAGCGTTGATTCTGAGCCAGGATCAAACTCTCGTTTGAAACCTGATGCCGATCCCCTTGACGGAGGTCAAAGCGGGACCGGCCGTGCCCGCGCGCCGCCATCCAAAGATGGAAGCACTGGGCACCTTACCTTGTGAGACTGATCAAGCCAAACCCGATCGCATCTCACGACTGGCACGTTCAACCATTTTGTCAAAGATCCATGCGGCCGATCCGCCTGGGCGGGGCCTTGGGATCGAGACCCTGACGGTGACGCCAGGAGCCCTCGAACTGGATTGCGCAACGCCGGCACGCGTTCAGTCAGCGTGGCAGGCAATTTGGCGCGAACTTTTCAAGATTATCCCGACCTACCGTTGCCGGTCAAGCCGGTTCGCGCAGCGCAGCATCTCAAAGAGCAACCAAAAAACAGCAGCGCAAAAAGCGCTCAAGCCACTAAGGCTTGCGGGAAAATTTCCCGGGTCTTGCAATGGGTTTGTTCTCTGTGGGATTCCCTACAGGGGCCTTCGGGGTTCAATCTCACCCAGCCCAGCGAACCAGCTTCCCACTTCCCCAAACGGGCAGGCCAAACGGCCACCGGGAGGCTCCACTGCTCAAATTCCAACTTTCCAAGAGTAGCACAGGCTCCCAGGGCTTGCAAGCTGCGTCCAAACTGCAAAAATTCAGACGCTTCCGACCTGAATCAGCATACCTGCGTCACGCCATGATGGCAATTGTCCGTCCCTGTGGGAAAGCACCGGATTCTGTGTAAAAATCCGATCCCTGGATTCCCCCTGCTTAAGTCTTTGATTCCCGGAGTGAAATTCCGATTCACCCCATCTCGGCCTTCATGGAAAGCCGCCCAAAATGGCCAGCCCCGGCCGGGAATTCACCCAATCGGGGCTGTCGTTTGCCCACCTGTCCCAGCGAAGGTCCGCTGTCAGGCAGTTCTGAATTCGGCAAAAGGACCTGTAAGCCGAATTCTGTCATGTGCGGTCATTCCTCTAGGCGCCGCGTTGCCGCGGACGCTCATCAGCGACCTACCCGGAGGTTTCGCTCTTGCCTGAGCCACCTTACGGCATCGGGCCGATGCCGAGCGGCCGCCAGGCTCTGGCTTTACCCGTCTCCGGGGCCGCTTCCCTCCCTATTTGGTCTTGCTCCGTGTGGGGTTTACCCTGCCTCCGTCATTACTGCCGGAGCGGTGCGCTCTTACCGCACCTTTTCACCCTTACCACTGCGTGGGGCAGCCTTTTGGACTGCTCCACGGCAGGGCGGTATGTTCTCTGTGGCACTGGCCGTCCACGGGCCTTGAAGCCCGCGTCCCGGACGTTATCCGGCACACTGCCCTCTGGAGTTCGGACTTTCCTCCCCCGGAACCCTTGCGAGCCCCGGCAGCGACCGCCCGGTCCTCCTGCCAGCCTTCAGTTTACCCCGAATTCAAGCTCGAAGTTCCCGCGCAGTTCCGAAGTGAATTTCTCGCATCCCGCGCGCATCCATGGCCGTCTTTTTGACAACGGCCAAACTACTTGCCGGCCGGGCAAGACTCGATTCGCCCTCGCCGGAACCCTCTCAGGAGTCAACGCATGAAAATCGTTGCGATGATCGCCCGCATCCTGCTCGGTCTTGTCTTCCTGGTCTTCGGACTAAACAAGTTCCATGCGTTCGTTCCCCAGGGACCCATGCCCGCGGGGTTGGCCGGCCAGTTTGTGGGAGCGCTCATGACCAGCCACTACATCATGGCTGTCGGCGCCTTCGAAACGGCAGGCGGACTGCTGCTGCTCCTTAACCGCTCCGTGCCGCTCGGCCTTTGCCTGCTGGCGCCGGTCATCGTCAACATCCTGCTCACCGGCACGCTGCTCACGCACATGGCGCTACCCTCCGGCATTGTCGTCGCAATTCTCTGGATTTTGGTTTACTCGCGCGTCCGCTCCGCATTCTCTGGCATCTATCAGGTGAAAACGCCCGCCTGAGGCTCGCTACAATCGAATTCAGCGAGCGTCCAAAAAACATGATCCAGTATCTTTATCTCGGCCGCGTGGGTTACGACGACGCGCTACGCCTGCAGGAAGAGCTGGTCGCGCTGCGCCAGCAGGGGCGCATTGAGAACGTCTTGCTGCTGCTCGAGCACCCGCCGGTGCTCACGCTGGGCCGCAACGCGAATCGCTCCAACATTCTGGCCTCCGACGAATTGCTGGCCCGCCTTGGCGTTACCCTGCACGAGATCAATCGGGGCGGCGATGTGACCTACCACGGCCCCGGCCAGCTCATCGGCTATCCCATCTTCGATCTGCGCAGCCTGCGAACCGCGAGCGGCGGCCGCCTGGGCCCGGTCGACTTCGTCCGTCTGATGGAAGAGGCGCTGATCTGCCTATGCGGGGTCTACGGCGTGGCGGCGGGGCGTATCTGCGGTCTCACCGGCGTCTGGTGCCACCCTGCGGGTGCTGCGCACGGCGGACTTTTGGACCAGAGCTGCGGCACGATGCAGAAGGACCGGCCGAAAGGCGAGCGCAAAATTGCCGCCATCGGCATTCACGTCTCGCGCGGCGTCACGTCGCATGGATTCGCCTTCAACGTCACTACCGACCTCGGCGGTTTCCAGCTCATCCATCCCTGCGGCATTACCGACCGCCCGGTGACCAGCCTGGAAATCGAAATCGCCCGCAACCCTGCGCCGCCGCAAACCGTGACACCCGCGGCGTCGCCCGGCGTGCCTTTACACGATCTTGAGGCCGTCGCCCACCAGGCGGCGCACCGGTTCGGCTTGGTTTTCAACCAGCAGATTCTCGCGCTGGAGAGCCTCGCGGCGCTGCGCGCCCAGGCTGAAGCGACTCCCGGGAAATCTCCTCAGAAATCGGCGCAGTCACCCGCACCCGAGTTTCCGGCGCAGGACACGCCGCTCCAGGTCCCGCGCCATGTGGAGCGGCTGCGCAATCCCAATGACCGTCCCGTAAATACGTAAAGGCAGTTCACAGTTCACGGTGGCCGGCGCGGGTTTTGAGCGTCGCCATTTACGCTTCGCATTTCACGCTCGGAACCGACAACTGATAACTGATAACTGAAAGGTGTGAACTGCGAACGGTGAACTGTCTTGGTTATAATCCGGCAGGAACCTGCCGCGTGGCCCACGGGCCGCTGCGCGCCGCAATTCGAATGGGGGATTGATGCCAACCGACGTAGTCATGCCCCAGATGGGCGAGTCGATCTTCGAGGGCACCATCACCAAATGGCTCAAGCGGACCGGCGAGCGCGTGGAAAAAGACGAGCCGCTGTTCGAGATCTCCACCGACAAGGTGGACGCCGAAATTCCCTCGCCCGTGGCCGGCGTGCTCACCGAGATCAAGATTCACGAAGGCGCCACCGTCACCGTGAACACGGTGGTTGCGGTGGTATCGGAGGCGGGCGCGGCCGAGACTGCGCCGATGGAAGAATCCGCATTGGCGGCGCCGGCAAATGCTTCCGCGCTCCCGGTTGCACCCGCGGCAGGCGCGACCGCAAAGCAGCCTGGGGCCCAATCGCAATCGCCCGCGCCAGCCCAGCAACCGAGCAGCGGCGCAAGCGAGGTGGTGATGCCGCAGATGGGCGAATCCATCTTTGAAGGCACCATCGTCAAATGGTTCAAAAAAGTCGGCGAGAGAATCGAGAAAGATGAGCCGCTCTTTGAAATCTCCACTGACAAGGTCGACGCAGAGATTCCTGCGCCCGTCTCCGGCGTGTTGAACGAGATCAGGATTCCTGAAGGCGAAACGGTGCAAGTCAATACGGTGGTCGCGGTAATCGGTGGCGTAGCCGCCTCTGCGCCGGCGCAACCTGCATCCGCTCAGGAGACCGTCGTTGCTCTGGCACTGCCGAAGGCAGCGTCTGCCGCACCGCTGCCGTCCGCCCCACCGCAGGTGGCGCAAGGGCTGCCGGACGGCCGCAGCATCCGCACTTCGCCTCTGGTGCGCCGCATCGCCCGCGATAACCACCTCGACCTGGCGCAGATTTCCGGCACCGGCTCGGAAGGCCGCGTGACCAAGGACGATATCCTGCGCTATTTGAAGGAAGGCGGCGGTGCTACCGCCGCAAGCGCGCCGCGGGCGCGATCCGCCGCACCGCAGATGCCCGCACCCCAAGTTCCGCTGCAGCCGCTCTCCGGCCGGGTGGTCCCGCTCAGCCGCATGAGGTCGATCATTGCCGAGCGCATGGTGGAGAGCAAGCGCACCAGTCCGCACGTCCACACCGTCTACAAGATCGACATGACGCGCATCGTACGCCTGCGCGACCGCTCGAGAGGCGCGTTCGAGCAACGCCACGGCATCAAGCTCACATACCTGCCGTTCATCGCCACAGCCGTGGTAGCCGCGCTGCGCAAGCACGCAATTGTCAACGCGTCGCTGGCGGATAACGCCATTCACTACCACGCCAACGTGAATCTCGGAATCGCCGTGGCGCTGGAGTGGGGCCTGATTGTGCCCGTGGTGCGGCAGGCCGAGCAGCGCAGCTTCGCTGACCTGGCCCGCTCGATCGCCGATCTCGCCGGCCGCGCGCGTTCCAAAAAACTGAACCCCGACGAAGTTGGCGGTTCCACCTTCACGCTCACCAATTCCGGCATCTTCGGCGACGAGTTCTCGACTCCCATCATCAACCAGCCCGAGTCGGCCATCCTCTGCATCAGCGCTCTCAACAAGGAGCCGGTGGTGCTCACCGACGCCGAAGGCAACGACACCATAGCCATCCGCTCCATGCAGCACTTCACGCTGGGCTTCGATCACCGGCTGATCGACGGCGCCGATGCCTGCAAGTTCATGCTGGAGCTGAAGGGGGTGCTGGAGAACTGGGACCAGGCGGTGGAGTAGCCGGGACCGGGAGAATGAGGGACAAGGGGAACAAGCCGGCTGTCCCAGGTTCGGTGCGTCTTTTGTTTTTGCGCGTAACTTGGGAAACCACAAACCTCAATACGCCTTCGCCGCATTAGAGGTGGTTGATCAGCGACGCAATGCAAGCCGCCCCAAAACCGTTATCGATATTCACCACCGACACATTGGGCGAGCAGGTATTCAGCATGCCCAGCAGCGCGGCCACGCCGCCCAGCGAGGCTCCGTAGCCCACGCTGGTGGGAACGGCGATCACCGGCGCATTCACCAGCCCACCGACAACCGTGGGCAAAGCGCCTTCCATGCCCGCGCATACAATGAGCACGCGCGCGGATTGCAACGAATGCTTCTGCGCCAGCAGGCGATGGATGCCCGCCACGCCCACGTCGGCGATCAGCTCAACCGTGTTGCCCATAAGGCGCGCGGTCACGGCGGCTTCTTCTGCGATGGGCAGATCGCTGGTTCCCGCGCAGACGACACCTACCGTTCCTTTGCCCGCCGCCGCCGGCGCCTGCTCGAGGGTGATGGTGCGCGCAGTCTCGTGAAACTCGGCGCGCGGCTCGGCGGCGCGCACCGCTTCGTAGATTTTGCGCGAGGCGCGGGTGGCCAGCACGTTGCCGCCCGCATGAGCCATGCGCGCAAAGATCGCGGCCACCTGCGCGGAGGTTTTGCGCTCGGCAAAGATCACCTCGGCCATGCCGGTGCGCAGTGCACGGTGGTGATCGAGCTTGGCGAAGCCGAGGTCCTCAAAGGGCAACCCGCGCAGACGCTCCAGCGCCTCGGGCACGGGCACACGGCCCTCGCGCACATCGGTCAACAGCGTTTCGATGAACAGGCGATCCATCAGCGTTCTTTCTCCGGCAATTCTGCGTACGCGCGCATGGCTGCCTGCATCACCTGTTTCAGCGGCACTGAGTGCTGGCGGGCCAACGCGCGGCAGTGCTCATACTCGGGCGCGGCATTGGCGACTTCGCCCGAAGGCCAGCGCGCAATTTTGATGCGCACCTTGCCCCACGACGTTTCGACTTCGGCAAATTCGCGCGCCAGGGCCAGCTTATTTTCTATCCGCCAGCGCAGGCCGATCGATGTCGTCTCCCGCAGCATCAGCTCGCGCAGTGCGGGCGCTCGCTCGGGGCTGGAGAGCACGGTCATCTGCACGCCGGTGCGGCCTTTCTTCATCTGCACCGGCGCGCGGTACACGTCCCAGGCGCCCGCTTCAAGCAGCAGTTCGCTGGCGTAGGAAATCAATTGCGGCGTGGCGTCGTCGATCACCGCTTCCATCACGGCGATAGGCTCGGCGCCGGCCTCATACGGCACGGATTTTTCGTCAGCCTCGCCCACCAGCAGGCGCAGCAGGTTGGGCTCGCCGGGAGTATCGCGCCCGCCGGCACCATAGCCGCGCGACGCGATGCGCATGGCCGGCAGCGAGCCATACGCAACGTCGATCATGCGCAGGATGGCCGCGCCGGTGGGCGTCACGCGCTCCATCGCCGGGCCTGCGGAGTAGATGGGCGCATCGCCAAGCAGAGCCAGCGTGGCTGGCGCGGGAACGGGCAGCGTGCCGTGCGCGCATTCGACCGTGCCACTGCCTACGTTGAGCGGCGAGCAGAGCCAGCCGTCGACGCCCAGTGATTCGCAGCCCGCGGCGGTGCAGACAATGTCCGCGATGGTGTCGACCGCGCCCACCTCGTGAAAGTGCACCTGCTCGACGGGGATGGAATGAATGGAGGCCTCGGCTTCGCCGAGCAGTTGAAACGCGCGGCTGGCGCGGGCCTTGATGGTTTCAGACAGCGGCGCGGCGCCGATGATGCCAAGAATTGCCGATAACGAGCGGTGCGGCGCGTAGGTCTGCTGGTGCGAGTGGGACTCGTGGTGCGAGTGAGGATGCGATTCGTTGTGCGAGTGAGGATGTTCGTGAGCGTGCGGATGCTCATCATGCGCATGTGCGTAGGCGCCGGCTTCCCGGGTCTCAGAGGTGAGGCCCGGGGCGCCCACGCTTGGAGCGTGCACGTCAATCTTGGTCGCCGCCAAACCGCCGCGCATCACCCTGCGCAGTTCCAGGCGCGCGCCCACATCGAGCGCAGCCGCCGTCTCCTCGAGCAGCGGGAAGGGAACGCCCGCGTCCACCAGCGCGCCCAGCAGCATGTCGCCGCTGATTCCGGAAAAGCATTCCAGGTAGCCGATTCGCATCGCGTTCTGATTCTAAATGGCTGGATTGAAGGGTGGGCTGGCGCAAACGGCTTCCCCCGAGAGAACATCCGCAGGTCCTCTGACTGTGCAGGTCACAAAAAACGCGACCTGCTCCGCTCAGGATGACAGCACCAGGTAAAAAGGAATCTCCCGAACTATAGCTACGCGCCGCGCCGGGCCAGAACTTCGGCAGGCAGGATCGCGTTCAGCGACCCGGACCGAAAGCCGGTGCAGTCGAGCGTCACGTACTTGAAGCCGGCCTGGCGAAGCACGACCGTCATCGCGTCCAGCATATCCATCGACAGCGCGCGCGGCAGCTCGTCGCGCGCGATCTCAATCCGCGCCAGCTCCCCGTGATGGCGCACGCGGAACTCGCGAAAGCCCATCCGGCGCAGGCTCTCTTCGCCCCTTTCGATTTGTTCGAGAACTTCGCGCGTGACGGCGCGGCCGTACTCGACCCGCGACGAAAGGCAAGGCGCAGCCGGACGGTCCCACACCGGGAACCCCGCGGCGCGCGCCAGCGCCCTCACATCCTGCTTGCTCATGCCGGCCTCGGCCAGCGGCGCAACCACGGCGTGCTCGGCGGCGGCGCGCTGGCCGGGACGAAAATCGCCTTTATCGTCGAGGTTCATGCCGTACGCGATATGCGTAAAGCCGAGTTTTGCGCGCAGCGCTTCCATCACCGTGAAAAGCTCGTCCTTGCAATGGAAGCAGCGGTTGGCGTCGTTGCGCGCATAGTCGGGATTGTCGAGTTCTTCGGTGGCAACCACCTGCAGCGGCATGCCGATGGACCGCGCAAAGGCCGTGGCCTGCTCCAGATCGCGGCGCGCCAGCGAAGCCGAGTCGGCCAGAACGGCGAGCATGCGGGCTCCCAGCACGCGATGCGCGGTGGCAGCCAGGAACGCCGAATCGACACCACCCGAATACGCCACCATCAGGCTGCCCAGCTCAGCCAGATGCGCTTCCAGAGCGCGCAGCTTGGCGTGGGCGTTGGCGGACGCCGGTTCGTGCTCCGGTATTTGTGTGGGTATACGCACCGCCATGGGACCGATTATACCTATGGCTCGCGGCTACAGCTTCGCGCGCCGGTTGCGGCTGCTCCGGATCGCTCTCCATCCCAACCCTTTAGGATGAAGAGACGGGCGCGAATACGCTGCCTTGAGCCACGCGGAAAGAAAATGTCCACCACAGGCGCCAAACCGGCAGGGTTAACCGACGAAACCAGCGCCGCGCAGGCGGTGCGCCAGATGTTCGACTCTATTGCCCCGCGCTACGATCTGCTGAATCACGTACTTTCCGCCAACATCGATCGTCTATGGTGGCTGCGCGCTGCGCGCCACTTCCGCGCTGTCCTGGAACGACCCGAGACCGCCGTCCTTGACGTCTGCTGCGGCACCGGCGACTTGACCATGGCCCTGCTCCGGCATCGGCCGCGCGGCGCGCGCCCCATCCTGGCCGTCGATTTTGCCCGCCAGATGCTGCGCCGCGGCGCGCGGAAGTTCGGCCCGCCCGAGTTGCGATTCGCCAACAGCCAAAAACGCCCGAAGGCTCCGCTGCATGCAATGCTGCCGTACGCAGTGCCCATCGAAGCCGATGCCCTCCACCTGCCTCTGCGCGACAGATCGCTCGACTTGATTGTGACGGCCTTCGGCTTTCGCAATCTGGCCAACTACGAAGCCGGTCTGCGCGAATTCCATCGCGTGCTCAAGCCCGGCGGCCAGTTGGGTATCCTCGAGTTTAGCGAACCCGGTGGTCTGATCGGCAGGGCCTATGCCGTCTATTTCCGCCGCGTGCTCCCCGCCATCGGCCGCGTGGTCTGCGGCAAAAACGGCCCGTATAACTACCTGCCCATCTCGGTAGGCAACTTTCCGCCGCCGCCCGAAATGCTCGCGCTCCTACGCTTCACCGGCTATGGTGATTGCGCCTGGCAGCCTTACACCTTCGGCATCGCCGGCCTTTATTCGGCGGACCGTCCCGAATAGCGGGCGCACCGAATCCGCGCCCAGAGAGTACCCTAATATCGCGACCATTAAGGTTGGCGTTTCCCAGGTCTCAAAATCGAGACCTTCGGCACCCAAGCTCGTGGGCGTGGTTACGAGATTACGCTGTCACGGTGAAATAGAGAAATGGCTCTGCCTTCGAGCGCGTCCCTGGCCGCGCCGCCCAATTCCGGCGGAACGGCATCGCCCGCGCCCGATTTCCCAGCCCGGAAACGCCGCGCAGCGCGCGATTCCATGCTGGCCGCGGCCGCGATGACGCTGCTCAAGCTGGCTGCCGGCGTCTTCTCCGGCTCACTGGGCGTTTTGTCCGATGCCGCCCACTCCGGCCTCGACCTGGCCGGCGCCGCGCTCACCTTTTTTTCCGTCCGCGTGAGCGACAAACCCGCCGACGAGGACCACACCTATGGTCATGGCAAAATCGAAAACCTTTCCGCCTTTGCCGAGGCCGGCCTCATGGGCGTCTCCTGCGCCTGGATCGTGTTTGAGGCTCTGCGGCGCATCTTCGGCCGCGGCGTGGAGCTGCGGCATCCGGCTTGGCCGGCGGCCGTGCTGCTGTGCTCCATTGCCGTCGATCTGTGGCGCTCGCGCCGCCTTCGCGCGGTCGCCAACAGCACCGGCAGCCCCGCGCTGGCCACCGACGCGTCACACTTCGCTTCCGATATCTGGGCCTCGCTCGCCGTTCTGGCGGGCCTGGGCTTTACGTGGATGGGCGCGCACTTCGGCATTGGCTGGCTGCGCTACGCCGACCCGCTGGCAGCTCTCGTGGTCTCGATTCTGATCTTCCGCATGACCTTCCGGCTCGGCCACGAGGCGGTCAGCGTGCTCACGGACGAAATCCCCGCCGAAACGCGCCGCCGCGTGGTCCGCGAAGTGGAGCACTTGGAAGGCGTTCTGGCCGTAGAACAAGCGCGCGTGCGCCGCGCCGGCGCAGGCTACTTTGCCGATCTCACCCTGGCGCTGCCGCGCCGGTCGACATTCGAACATACCGGCGGATTGGTTGAGGCGGCCACGGCCGCGGTGCGTCGCGTGCTGCCGCAAGCCGACGTCGTGATCCGCACCGTGCCGCGCGAGTCCCATGCCGAGAACGTCTTCGACCGCGTGCGCGCCGTGGCCGCGCGCAACAATGTCTCCGTCCACGATCTCAGCGTGCAGTCGCACCACGGCCGCCTGCGCGTGGAACAGCACGTGGAGCTGGACGAAAATCTTTCGCTGCTGGCCGCGCACGATTTTGTCACTCGTCTGGAGGCCGAGATTCGGCGCGCTGCACCGGAGATCGACTCTATCCTCACCCACATTGAGAGCGAACCGGCCACTATCGAGCAGCCTGAAGAGATTGAGCAGGCTGACCGCCGCATCGAGCAGTGCCTGCGCGCTGCGGCCGCCGAATTCCCCGAAATCGCCGACGTCCACCAGATTACGGTGAGCCGCTCCGCCGAGCACGTTTACCTCACCTGCCACTGCACATTGCCCGACGATTTGAACCTCAACCGCGTGCACGGTATCATGACCGCGCTCGAGGACCGCTTCAAGCTGGCCTGTCCCGAAGTGCATCGCGTCACCATTCACCCCGAGCCGGCCACGGACAACCTGCGATGATCCACGACTCTCCTCTAAAACCAGGAAAAAAGTGAAAAACACCATCGTCAATTTCTTCCGCGTGGCCTCGCTGCTGGTATTGCTGCTGGCGGTGGCGCTGCTCTCGGCCATCGCCACCATGCACTTCGCCATTCACGGCGCGGAGGTGCAGGTGCCCGCGCTCAAAGGCATGACT
The DNA here is from genome assembly GCA_030037545.1 of Acidobacteriaceae bacterium. GTDB lineage: Bacteria > Acidobacteriota > Terriglobia > Terriglobales > Acidobacteriaceae > Telmatobacter. Next base: position 11,188 of record JASHRF010000052.1, read on the forward strand.
ATTGCCCAGGCGCGCAGCGAGACGGCCGGACTCGGCCTCAATCTCGACGTCGACCATCGCTACTACTCCGGCGACGTGGCCGCAGGCCACATCCTTTCGCAGTCGCCCGCGCCGGGCACCGTGGTGCGCCGCGAGTGGAATGTGCGCGTGGCCGAAAGCCTGGGCCAGCAACTGGTGGATGTGCCCAGCACCGTCGGCTCCGACGAGCGCATCGCCGATCTGGAGTTGCGCCGCGCCGGCTTGGACGTGGGCGCGCCCGCGCACCTGCCCGACGCCGATGCGCCTGAGGGAACAGTCCTGGCGCAGGATCCGCCCCCCCACGCCCTCGACATTGCGCAGCCCAGCGTCAGCCTGCTCCTGGCTGCGCCCGACGACGAGACACCAAGCGGTTACGTCATGCCCGATCTGACCGGTTGGCTGGCCACCACCGCTATCGCTGCGGTCGAAAAAGTCGGCATCAAGGTCGGGCCCATCCAGTTCGTCGATGTGCCCATAGCGCCCGTCGGCAGTGGCAACGCCGCGCCCACGCTGCTCATCAAGCCGGGCGCAGTCATTGCGCAATCGCCCGCGGCCGGCTCACTTGTGGTTCAGAGCACCCTGGTGAAGCTCACGGTGGCGCGATAAAGGAAAGGACAATTCCTATGGGATGGAACGAAGACCTTGAACGCGTGGCCGAGCAGGAGCGCGCGCTGCGCCTGCCGCGGCTCGACGCGCAAGTAGCCTGGGAGTTGGGTACCCGACTGCGCGCCATGGCAGAACAGCGCGGCCTCACGCTGGTCATCGACGTGCGCCGCTTCGGCCAGCCCCTCTTTTACGCCGCCCTCGACGGCACCACGCCCGACAACGCCGAGTGGGTGCGCCGCAAGAGCAATGTAGTGGCGCGCTTCCATCGCAGTTCGTACGGCATGGGCCTGAGCCTGCGCGCCAAGGGAGTCACGCTGCTGGAACGCTACGGCCTGCCGGCGCTCGACTACGCTTCCGATGGCGGATCCTTTCCGCTCGCGGTTGAGAACGCCGGCGTGGTCGGCAGCGTCACGGTTTCCGGCCTTCCCCAGCGCGCCGACCACGAGCTGGTGGTCGAAGCGCTGTGCGCGATGCTGGGGCGCGACTACGCGGCGCTGAAACTGGGAGACGAATCAAGCTGAAGCCGGCGGATGGCAGTGGAGTGGCTTTTCACGCAATTTTTCCCATCACTGCGACAAAAAAACCATCCGTAACGAACGCCCACGGCGGCAGGCGCAGCGCGCCTTCGGGCGTAACGCAGGCGGGAAGTCGTTCCGCGCCCCCGGCCGTCAGAATTCCGCTGCGCTGCATCTGCTCCATGCACTTGATCACGGAAATCTGCCGCGCCTGCGCATTTTCCGCCAGCACTGCCGCAACCACCTGCTCATTTTCTTCCGGCTCCAAAGAGCAGGTCGAATAGACAACGCGCCCGCCCGGCCGCACTGCGCGTAGCGCCGCACGCAAAATCGCCTGCTGCCGCTCCGCCTGCCGCGCCAGATCCGCAACCCGCAGCCTATGCCGAATCTCCGGATTGCGCCCCAGCGTGCCCGTCCCGCTGCACGGCACATCGGCCAGCGCCAGATCGAACACCGAATCTTCGCCCAGCGCAGCCGCATCCGCAAGCCGGCACTCGATGCGGTCAGCATAAGCGCTCAGCCGCTCGCGCAGGGCGGTCAGCCGCTGCGGGCTCGCTTCACAGGCAACAATGCGCGCTGCTGGATGGCGCTGGGCGAGAATCAGCGTTTTGCCGCCCGGCGCCGCACAGGTATCTACGATACTTTTTACTTTTTGGTTGGGATCGGCGGCACAGGCGGCCGCAATCTCTCCCACGAGTTGCGATCCCTCATCCTGATTCCGCACCCGCCCCTCGCGGAACGCGGCGGTCGCCGTCACGTCGCCGGCAAGCACGGTGCGCGCGGGCGTCAGCAGCTCGCCCGGCGCAAGCTGAATTTCCGCTTCCACCAGCTCCGCTTCAGCGCGCGCATCTTCGAGGCGCAGGGAGAGCCGCGGTTGACTCTGCCCGTGAGCGCAGATGGCGCAGGCCGCGTCCGCGCCATAAATGCGCTCCCAGCGTTCGACCATCCAGGCCGGGTGTGCCCGCGGTTCCTCATCCGCACTACCCATTTCGGCAGGCCCGTCGCGTGCCAGCTTGCGCAGAACCGCGTTGACCATGCCGGCGGCAAAGCGATGCCCCGCCTGCTTGGCCAGCTCTACGCTTTCGTCGATCGCCGCATGCGCGGGGATGCGATCGAGATGCAGCAGTTGAAATGCGCCCAGCCGCAGCGCGATGAGGACCTCGGAATCGAGCTTCGCGTTTGGTCGCTTGAGCAGGGGACGAATCTGCTCGTCCAGCAGGATCTGCCAGCGCAGCACGCCCAGCACCAGCGCGGTGGCCAGGTTGCGATCCGCCGCTGAAAGAGCGTGAACGGATTTCCCGCGCAGCAGATCGTCGCAGCGGGATTCGCCGCGCTCCACGGCCAGCAGAATTCGCAAGGCGGCCTTGCGCGCCGGAGAAACTCGAGCCACGGCTGTCACCCCAGCCGCACATGCGCGGCCAGCCCGGCCGCAATGCCCGCACCGCGCAGAAATTCCGCCGCCGGCATGCGCTTCCTACCTTCGATTTGCACCTCGATCAGCTCCAGCCAGGTATTTTCCGCGCAGGCAACAAACAGCCGCTGGTCGTCAACACAAACCTGTCCACAGGATGCAACGCTGTCCCCGGTCGCTGCGGGCTCCGCGGCCGGCGCCAGGCGATGGACAATCAGCTTTTTGCCATCGAGCGCGGTGAACGCTCCGGGCCACGGCTGGAATCCGCGCCAGCGGTTGTAAAGCTCGTGAGCCGCGCGCCCGGCGAAATCCATGCGCCCGTCGTCTCTCGTCAGTAGCGGCGCAAATGTGGCGAACTCGTGATTCTGCGGCTGCGGCTGGATGCTTCCATTCGCGAGCCCGTCCAGGGTCTTCACGATCAGTGGTGCGCCGCCGCGCGCTAAATCGTCCAACAACTCAACCGCCGTCTCGTCCGGCCCGATCTCGCGCGTCTGCTGCAGCAGGATGGGCCCGGTGTCGAGGCCCTCCTCAAGGAGCATGGTGGTGTTGCCGGTGAACGCATCGCCATTGGCTACCGCCCACTGGATGGGTGCCGCGCCGCGATATTTGGGCAGCAGAGAAGCGTGGAGATTGATGCAGCCCAGGCGCGGCAGTCGGAGCATCCATGGCGGAATGATGCGCCCATAGGCGACCACCACAATGGCATCGGGTGCAATGGCCTCAAGCTGCGCGCGAAATTCTGCATGATTACGGATTTTTTCCGGTTGCACGGCTGCGAAGCCGGCTCTCAGCGCAATCTGCATGACCGGCGGCGCCGTGAGCTGCTGCCGGCGTCCCACCGGCCGATCCGGCTGCGAAACCACCAGCGCAATCTCGTGCCCGGCCGCGCGCAGCGCCTCCAGCGTGGGCACGGCGAACTGCGGCGTTCCGCAGAAGATCAGTTTCAGCCGCTGGCCCGGTTGGCTCATCGCGCTACCACGTTCCCTCGCTCTGCAGCTTGCGAATCTTGCGCAGCGCGAGGCTGCGCTTCAGCGGGCTCATGCGGAAGATAAACAGCACTCCGTCCAAATGGTCGATCTCATGCTGGAAGGCGCGCGAGAGCAGTTCCTCGCCGTCCATCTCGAACCATTTGCCGCGCTCGTCCTGAGCGCGCACGCGCACCTTGGCCGCGCGTACCACCTTCTCGCGAATCTCGGGAAAGCTCAGGCAGCCTTCCTCTTCGTACTGCCGGCCTTCGCGCAGGATCACCTCGGGATTGATGAGCGCGATCTTCTGCGCCGGGTCCTTGCCCTGGCTGAGGTCGATGACCGTAATGCGCCTGGCCACGCCCACCTGCTGCGCCGCCAGCCCGATGCCCTGTGAAGCGTACGCGGTTTCAAAAAGGTCGGCCACGAACTTGCGCAACTCGTCGTTGAACTCGGTGACCGGCTCGCCAGGCTGCTGCAGCACTGGGTCGGGATATTTCACAATCTTCAAAATCATCTGCTGCTCTCGTCAGGCCTCTTCGAGCTCGCCAGCCAATCCGCGGTGAGCGCGTTGACCTGCTAATTTGCTGATCTGCTGACTCGCTAGAACCTTCTTATCTGTTCGATGTATCCATCGAAATTTCGTTTCATCTCCATGAGGGAGTCGCCACCGAACTTCTGTGCGGCTAGGCCCGCAAGCGTGATGGCTACCATGGCCTCTGCTGCCACTCCCGCTGCCGGAACCACGCAAATATCGCTGCGCTCGTAACTTGCCGCGGTTTTTGCGCGGGTATCGAAGCGCACCGATTCGAGCGGTTTGCGCAGTGTCGAAATCGGTTTCAGATAGCCGCGCACCACCACGTCTTCGCCGTTCGAAACCCCGCCCTCGATGCCGCCGGCATTGTTGTGTGGGCGCGTGAATCGCGTCGGCCTTCCCGTCTCCTGCTCGGCGTAATGGATGGGATCGTGCACCTGCGAGCCGAACGATTCGGCAGCCGTGACTCCGCGCCCAATCTCCACCGCCTTCACCGCCTGCAGGCTCATCACCGTCCAGGCCAGCAGACCGTCGAGCCGCTCGTCCCAGTTGGCATACGTGCCCAGCCCGGCCGGCACATTGTGCGCCACCACTTCAAACACTCCGTTGACGGTGTCGCCGGTGCGCGCCGCCTTTTCCACCTCCTCTTTCATGCGCGCTTCGGTCGCGGCATCCACACACGCCAGCACCACTTCTTCTTTCGCCGCAACCGCCACAATCTCGTCCCATTGCGCCTCACGCTCCAGCTCCACGCGGCCCACGCGGATCACGTGGCTCAGCACTTCAATGCCCAGCTCCCGCAGCATCAGCTTGGCCATGGCCCCGGCGGCCACACGCGCCGCCGACTCACGCGCCGACGCCCGCTCCAGCACGTAGCGCGCATCGGGAAAATTGTATTTGAGCGCGCCGGCCAGATCGGCGTGACCCGGCCGCGGCGACGATACGGCCTGATGTTTGGCCGCATCGCCCGCCTCTACCGGCAGCTTTTCCTCCCAGTTTTTCCAGTCGCGGTTCACCATCTCAATGGCGATCGGCGAACCGATGGTTTTGCCGTGGCGCACGCCGGAGAGCACGTGCGCCTTGTCGGTTTCGATCTTCATGCGCCCGCCGCGCCCGTACCCCTGCTGCCGCCGCCACAGGTCCCGGTTCACAAAATTCAGATCCACAGGCACCCCGGCCGGCAGCCCGGAGATGAGCGCAATCAGGGCTTCGCCGTGTGATTCGCCGGCCGTAGAAAAGCGGATCATGTTGATTCCATTGTAATGGAGGCGCGGCTCGCGGACCGTGGACCGTGGTTTGCGATTCGCGGGCCGCGTCCGAAGGCGGCTGTGCGGGCCGCCTCCCAGGCAACGAGGAGGACGCCCGAGGCGCCCGATTTTGGGAGCTTCGAGACCACAAAACTCCATCAACTTATGTCATCCTGATCAAAGTGAAGGATCTGCGGCTGCTTTTCTTCCCGACCGTCCTGATGCACAATGGGGCACACCCTTTTCGACCCCGATACAAAGAAGTTCTCGGATTTGTACATCAATGGAAGAGCTTAGCTCCTGTCCTCTTTCGTTGGACTACCTCGTCGCTCAGTTACGATGAAATCAATGACCTGCTTCCTCTTCAAAACCGAGCCCACCGCCTACAGCTTCGACGATTTCCTGCGCGACAAGGAGACCGTCTGGGACGGCGTGACCAATCCCGCCGCCGTGAAGAACCTGCGCGAGATGAAGCCGGGCGCGAAATGGATCTTCTACCACACTGGCGACGAGCGCACCGCCGTGGGCACCGGCACGGTGACCAGCGTGGACGCGAGCGACCCGAAGGTTCCGGTTGTGCGCGTGAAGGTCGGCAAGCGGCTGAAATCTCCGAAAAGCCTCGAGCAAATCAAGGCCGAGAAGATATTCGCCCCCTCGCCGCTCCTGAAGATCGGCCGGCTGTCGGTGGTCCCGCTGACCGAGGAGCAATGGAACTGGTTCCTGAGCTGAATTCACTTTCTCAGCTCGATCGCAGTCACCTGTCCGTCCACGGTTTGATCGGAGCTTTGCACGTACTGCACGCGCACGGTCCTGCCCTCGAAATCCTTGCACGGGTTCATGGAACTCGGAGCTGAAAGTCCAGCCACGGCGGTCAAGTCGATCTTGGCGAGGTCGTTGTTGTATAGGTCAAGAGATTTTCCGGGTGCTGTGACCACGCGCAACTCGACCACCGAGGGATAGCTGCAGGTAACGCCGCGAATCACTCCAACCGCGATCTTTTTGGGACCGGCTGAGCTTTCCGTAGGGTGCTGCGGCGCGGTATTCACGACGACAATCTTCTCCGTCGTCTGCACTGCTGCCTGCGGTTGCGTATAGGCCTCCTCCGGCTGTGTGCGGACGGCCTTGACCCGCTCCACCTGGTCGATCCGGCTCTCCACGATCGCAATCTGGCTTTGATTCCGGACCGTCTGCAGCGCATATTTCAACACCGCAACGGCATCATCGTAGCGCCCCATCTCCATGAGAACGTTGGACGTGTTCAGACGGTAGTACACGTTATCCGGATCCAGTTCGACGGCCTGAAGGTCCAGGCGGTGCGCTTCGTCGAGGTTCTCATGATTCCTCGCATAGTAGGCAGCCAGGCGATCGTAGGACGGCGCAAAGCGGGGATTGAGCTTGATGGCGGTGCGCAGGCTGCTCTCGATGGCGTCGTCGCCCCCAGTCTGGTCCACGCCGCCCCGGACCATGGAGAACTGCGCGAAGTAATAGTAGGCCAGGAAATCCTGTGAGCCGAGCTTCACCGCTTCGCCGTACCACTTCAGCGCCTCTTCCGGATGGCCGGCGCGAAATTCCAGGAACCCCATCGTTTCTCGTGCCTGCACGTTGTTGGAGTCCGCCTTCAATACGGACTCCGCCAGCGCGCGAGCCTCGTCGGTGCGCTGCACTGACGCCAGAACGTCGGCCCGCACCGCATCCACATCCGTCTGGCTAAGCGCTTTGGTTTTGAAGGCGGATTCGTCAATCGGCGCGGCCGCGCTGTTGAGCACAAGCTCCTTGTAGGACGCCTGCTGGATGTAGGAGTCGAGCGCCTTTTCCAACTGCTTCAAATCGCCAAACGCTTTTTCCCCTGCCGCTACCGGGTCCTCATGGTTGTGCACCAGAGCTACGTACTGGTCCACTTTGTCCGTATGCTGGAGGCGGTCCGTCATCATCAGATAATGGGTCAGCGCCCAGGATTCCGCGTAGAACACCGAACCCTTCTGCTCCTCGTGGTAATACGGCGAATTCGTGTCGACCGCGAACAGCACCTTCAACGGGACCAACTGGTGCTCGCGGAGATAAAGAATGTTATCTGTGCTGGGCTGGCCCAGTTGCACGTTCTTGCCGCTGATTTCCGTATTCTGAAAAAATTCCGCCGTCCCCTCGTTAAGCCACAACGGCATCCAGCCACCGGCAGAGGCAAACTCCACATGCGTGTACTCGTGATAGACAGTGGCGAACGGATGCTGCTCGGGCTCGACATCGAGGTCCAACAGAATGTAATTCCTGTCCGTGGAGTGCAGAAAATAGCCGCCCAGCTTCATCGCGCCCCTGGCCAGATACGCTGCCGGCTCCATGGCGGCGAATGTCTTATCGTCTTTTGCGGCCACCACCACGATGGGCACAGCCGGATCGACATTGGCCTGGGGAAAGAGCTGCTGAAAGACCCAGCGCATGCGCTCGAACTGATCGAGGAGGTGACGGCCCTCTTTTTCGCCCGCGTTGGTCAGCAGGATGAAATGAGGGCTGTTGATCTCAACCCATTGATCGGCGGCAGCCGCGGAGCGTGAGCCCAACGCGGCCAGAAGGAGGAGAACGCATAAAATCCGTCGGGGAACCATGGCAGGCGCAATTCTACGGCAACTTTTTCTCTATATCCAGCCAATTCTTCGTATTCAGCAACTGCCGGTTGTCGAGCGCCCACACTTTGCCGGTCAGCTCGTCGGGGGCTTTCCCTTCGCGGGCCGATCTGTCGAATTCCTGAGCGATGGCCTGCATCTTGGCGTCGAGATCGTCCACAAAATTCAGCGCGATGGCCTCGGGAATCATGGGCAGCTTGGGCGAGCCGAACTCCAGCTTCCCGTGGTGCGAGAGGATCATGTGCAGCACCAGCGTGCGCAGCCGGTCGGGGAAATCCGGCAGTCCGGCGATGGTTTTCTCCACCAGGTCGATCCCCATCTGGATGTGCCCCAGCAGCACGCCCTCCACCGTGTAGTCGAAGCCTGTTTCCCACATCAGCTCGCGGACTTTTCCAATATCGTGGAGAATGACGCCGGTGATCAGCAAATCCCGATCCAGCAGCGGATAATGTGCCGCCACCTTCTCGGCCAGTCCCAGCAGGCTGACGACATGCTCGAGCAGCCCGCCAAGCCATGCGTGGTGCAACTGGCGCGCAGCCGGCGCTTCGCGATAGGCCTGCGCCAGCACCGGATTTTCGAGCAAAGCCGTGAGCAGCCGCTTCAGGTCGGGATTCGCGATGCCGGCCACGCTGGCCTCAAGCTGGCTCCAGAGAACAGCGATGTCCTGCGTGGTGCAGGGCAGCAAGTCGCCCTTCTCGACCTCGCCCGGCAAAGCCTTGCGTAGCTGATCCACCTTGATCTGGCAGCGCTCGTCAAATTTCGAAATGCTGCCGCGCACCTTCACCGTGTCGCCGCGCTCGAAATCCCTGGCAATGCGCGGATCGTTCAGCTCCCACACGCGTCCTTCGAGCTGGCCGGTCTTGTCGCCCAGGACCAGATTCAGGTAGGGCTTGTTCTGCCTGGTGGTCCGCTGCTGCTTGCTCAGCACCAGGAAAAACGAGTCGAAGATCTTCCCTTCGTCGAAGCCGGCCAGATCGTTGATATAGATATCTTTCATTCTGCCCGCAAGGATATAACGGCAGGGACCGAGCGACCAAGAGCGGGATCGTGTGGCCGCAGGAGCGTGTGCAAAGATGGTCGAAGGAAGAGGGGATCGGCGATGGACGCTGCGATTCGGAAGATCGAGATTTCAGATGCTGAGGCGGCGAGCGTGCTGGTCACTGAGCTCGGCTATCGGCGTTCGCCCGCCGAAATTCGCACCTGGATCGAGGAACTTCGCCGCGAGCCGCGCGAGCAGGCGGCGTTTGTCGCGGTGCTCGCCGGCGAGGTCGCAGGCTGGATCGAAATCTCCGTCGAACGCCGCCTGCAATCGCCGCCTTTCGCTTTCATCGGCGGCTTGGTGGTCAAGGACGGTCTGCGCAGCCGCGGCATCGGCCGTCGGCTTTGCGCTCATGCCGAAGCCTGGGCCTGGCAACACGGCGTGGATACGCTGCGCGTCACATCCCGCAGCACGCGCGCCGGCGCGCACTGTTTCTATCTCCGCGACGGCTTTCGGGAGGTGAAGACCTCTTTGGTATTTGAGAAAAGCCGTCCGAGCTGACCAGACACGCATTACCGTCAAAAACAAACCGGGCCTGGAATCAATTTCCAGGCCCGGCGTTGAGGCGTAGACTCGCCGACGTTCCGATGTGGTAATTCGCTAACTTGCTCCCTCTTCATTGCTGCGGCGAAGGCTGTTGTCCTTGCTGCGCTGGTGGCTGTGAGGCCTGCGGCTGCTGCGCCGGCGCGGGCGCGCCTGGCTCCTGCGGCGCAGGCGTCATCTCTACCGGAGTCTTCTGCTGCGGCTTCTTCTTCTCCTGTGACAGGCGCGTCTTCTCGCCGGTGGTGGTCTTGGTTTTCTTCTTCTTTTTGGCAGCCGTATTGCCGCCCAGCCCCAGCGGAGCCGACTGCGTTTCCCGGGCCGCTACCTCGGCGGCGTCGGGCGGTTCAGGCGTCAGGCTGTTGCCCTGACCCTTCGCCCGCTGCCCCCTTTGCTTGATCTTTTTCTCCGTCCGGGCACGATCGCTGAAGCGCGTCTTGGTCGTGGCCCGCGCAGGCTCCAGCGGATTGGCCGGCTCATTGGCTGCCGTCTCCGGCAGCGCTCCTGCGTTCACGGTGTTCGCATCCTTATTCGCCGTCGGTAGCGTCTCGCGCGGCGCCTGCCCGTAGCGGATCTTTTCCTTCTTGCCCGCCCGCTCCGGCTTCTCCTGCCTGCTGTTCTTGTCCGCGGCGGTCTGGTCGGCCGGGGCGCCTTCGTCTGAAACCACTCCCGACTTGTTGCGGAAGCCGCGCGTGTTCTCGCGATATCGCGTCCGCTCCACCTTCGGCTTCTTTTTCGGCGACGGCGGCGCATAGGCGCTGAAGATCGGTTTGGTCTCGTTGGGGCTGGCGCCGGTGTCCTCATAGCCCGGCTTGATGTCGATGAAGGCCTGCTCGCGCATGGTGGTCAGATAAGCGCGGATGGCCGGCTCCATGCGGCTCATGTACAGCGCCTCGTCTACCTGATCCTCAACATCTTTGAACGGCTGCACGCCGCCCGGCGTGTGCTGGGTGACCTTGAAGATGGCCCAGCCCTGGCGGGTGAGAATGGGGTCGGTCCACTGGCCTGCTTTGAGAGCGAAGGTCTTCTGTTCGATCACCGGGGCCATCGAGCCGCGCCGGAACTGCCCCAGATCGCCGCCCGAAGCCGCCGTCGGTCCGTCGCTGAAGCTGCGCGCTAACTGCGCAAAATCGCCGCCAGAGTGCAGCCGCGCCTCAATGTCCTCGGCCTTGGACTTGGCCGCCGCTACTTTGGCCGGATCCTCGTTCCCGCTGGCGTCGGGCGCTCCAGTGGTGATGATAATCTCGCTCAAGTGCAGGCTCTCCGGCTGCTGGTAATCCTGCTTATGCTCGTCGTAGTACTGCATCGCCTCGCCGGGAGTGAACTGGATCTTTTCGCCCACTTCCTGCCGCATCACTTCCTGGGTAATAATCTGGTTGCGGATGTTTTGCTTGAAATCCTCGAAGGAAACGCCCTGCGCCTGCGCCGCCTTCTCCAGATCCTCGATCGAGTCCATGTTGTACTGCTTGCGAATTTCGTCGAGCCGCTTGATCAGCTCGGTGTCGCCGGTGATGCCCAGCTCCTTGCCCTTCGACAGCCACAACTGCTGGTCGATGAGGTTGCGCAGCAGGTTCTGCCGGTCGTCGGCCATCTGCTGCATGGTGTCGCCGCGCTGCCGGTCGTCCTGTTCCAGCTCCTCGAGCGCCCGTTCGTAGTCGGAACTGGTAATGATCTGGTCGTTGACGCGGGCAATAATGTCCTCGACGGTGACGCCGCCGTAGGGGCTGGCCGGCTGATTGGCCTGAGATTGCGCCGCGGCGGTCGCTCCCGGCAGCAGGGCCAGCAGCAAGGCGCCCGAAAACACGGCCGCGCTCCAATGGAGAAATCTGGTACGGAGAAATCCTGAAGTCATAAATTTCGGCAAGGGCGACGGATCACCACTGGTTGCATAGACGCCATTGTAAATGCCAGGAGAGCGGAAAGCGACTTTAGCCCGCGGGGCCGGTTTCGACCTGCTGAACGTGTTCGAGCTTTCTGGACTCCGCGGGCCAAAACCATCCCCAAGGCTACCCGATCCCCGAGCCCCGCCGTCTAAAAACTCAGTGCTATACTTTACCGGAGGACGGCTCTGCCACTTGCGCGGGGCGGTTTCCAGTGTTCGCCGGCCTTGCCGAATTCCGGCAAGGCAAAATTTTTATCGAGTCTCCCCTGAGCCGTTGGGGGAGGTTCCCGGAAACCAATCGGCGCGTCCGCCGCATCAACCGTCTGGAGGTCCGTTTGCCCATGACTCCCCGCGCCCGCCGCGCATTCTTTGCCGTAATCCTGTTCTTCGCCGTCTGCGCCGTGGCCGGTACAGTCCTGCAGCGCCGCGTCGGAGCCCAGTCTGAGGCCGATGAGAGCCAGCTCCGCGACAGCCTGAAAACCTTCACCAACGTGTACGCGCTGGTGGAGCAGAACTACGCCGAGCCCATCACCGGCGACAAGGCCGAAGATGCCATCTACGACGGCGCCATTCCCGGCATGTTGCGGGTCTTGGATCCCCACTCCAACTTCTACGATCCCAAGGCCTATGCCAAGCTGCGCGAGGACCAGCGCGGTCATTATTATGGCGTCGGCATGGTCATCCAGCAGCAGGACAACAAGGTGTACGTGGTCACGCCCTACGAAGACACGCCTTCGTACCGCGCCGGAATTCATCCCGGCGACGTGATCGCGGCCGTGGACGGCAAAAGCACGGACGGCTGGTCCAGCGACCAGGTGGCCAAGGCGCTGAAAGGCCCCAAAGGCACCCACGTTCAGGTCACGATGGTCCGTTACGGCGAGGCCAAGCCGCTGGTCTTCGACCTCGTTCGCGACGAGATTCCCCACCCCTCCGTCGATTTGAAGTTCGAGATTCGCCCCGGCGTCGGCTATATTCACCTGACCCAGTTCCAGGAAACTACCGGCGAAGAAGTCGAAGACGCCATCCAGAGCTTCGGCGACCTCAAAGGCCTGGTCCTCGACCTGCGCGGCAACCCCGGCGGCCTGCTCAGCCAGGCAGTTGACGTCTGCGACCACCTGCTGGCCAAGGGTCAGACCATCGTTTCGCAGCGCGGCCGCGCGTATCCGGATCAGAACTACGTGGCCACGCACGGCAACGGCGGCAAAACCTTCCCCATCGTGGTGCTGGTGAACCGCAACACGGCCTCGGCCGCCGAAATCGTCTCCGGCGCGTTGCAGGATCATGATCGCGCCCTCATTGTGGGCGAGACAACCTTCGGCAAGGGCCTGGTGCAGACCGTCTATAACCTCAGCGACGACACCGGCCTGGCGCTCACCACCTATCACTACTACACGCCTTCGGGCCGGCTCATCCAGCGCAATTACAATGGCGTCTCGCTCTACGACTACTACTACAACCACGCCGGCGCGCTGGCCGCCAACTCCTCCAATCGCGAGGTCAAGCTCACTGACTCCGGCCGCACCGTCTACGGCGGCGGCGGCATCACGCCCGACGAAAAGATCCAGGTCCCGGACGATAATCGCTTCCAGGACGAGTTGCTCTACAAGGATGTCTTCTTTCACTTCGCCCCGGTCTACGTCTCCGACCATACCGTGGACAAGAACTTCCAGGTCGACGACGCGGTGATGAAGGATTTTGAGAAGTACCTCGGTGACCAGGGCGTCGAGTGGACCGACGCCGACATCAATGGCGTGTCAGACTGGCTGAAGACGCGCATCAAGCAGGAGATCGTGACCATCCAGTTTGGCCAGCTCCAGGGGCTGCGCGTGATCGCTGACTGGGATCCTGAGATCGCGAAGGCCATAACCTACCTTCCCGAAGCCCAGGCTCTTGAAAGCACCGCGCAGAAGGTCATGGCTGAAAAAGCCGAAGCACGCAACCCGGCCACTCAGGGCGTCGCCAGCCAGCAGTAGCGCGGCCGCAGTTCAGCCTCAAAGGCCATCCCGCGGGATGGCCTTTTCAATGGATGGCATAAAATGGTTCCGTTTTCGATTTTGACCAGGAGAGCGGAAATATGTGGAGCCTGTCGAACCACAGCCGGTCGTGTTGTGCCATCCCTCGCCTTCGGCGTCTCTCTCAGCTTCTGGCTGCGGCGCTGGTTCTCTGCCCGTTGATTGCCCGTGCCGCCCCGTCTGACCTGCAGTCGCCCTGGGATGCCCAGCCCATCGCTCTGACTGAGGGTGCCTACACCTGCCCCGTACCGCCTCCGTTCTCCAAGTCGCTCGATGTCGAGGGCTACTACACCGACGCACATCACTCCGTCGTCGACCCCAAAATGTTCGAAGCTACGCGCAAGGCCACCCAGGCGCCCGAGGATCTCGGCCGCTGGACCACGCAAGCCGCCGACGCTTACCGCAGGCACGGCAGCCGCGCAGCAGCAGCTTGCGTCTATTCGCTGCTCGATGCCGCCGCCCGCGCCCATGCCTGGGCCGACGCCATGCCCACCAGCCAGGGATCTTATGAGCAGAAATGGCTGCTCGCGGGCGTTGCCGTTGCGTATCTCAAAGTGCGCCTGAGTGGCGTGGGCACGCCCGGCCAGGAGAAAGACATTCGCAAATGGCTCGGCTCGGTCGCTGGCCGCGCCATCGATTATGTCGAGCAGAAGGAGAGAAGTCCTAACAGCGACGCCTGGAACAATCATCGCTACTGGGCCGGATTCGCAGTCTGCGCCGCCGGCATTGCCATCGGAAACCGTTCCGACTATGAGTGGGGTATTTCGTCCTATAAGGCCGGCGTGGACCAGATCCTGCCCGATGGCGTGCTGCCGCGTGAAATGGCCCGGGCCGGCCGCGCACTGCACTACCACCTCTTTGCGCTCGCGCCGCTCATCATGATTGCGGAGCTGGCCGAAGCAAACGGCCTCGATCTCTATAGTTACAGGAACGGCGCCATCCATCGCCTGGTTCAGCTTTGCGCTGCCGGTTTAGAAAATCCCGCCATCTTTGCCAACGCCACCGGAGTGCCCCAGGAAGACTTCGACGCGACGGCCGGCACTTCCATCGGCTGGGCCGTGCCCTACGTGCGGCGCTTTCCCAACGCGCAGCTCTCTGCCCTGCTCGCGAACGTCCGTAATACGAGCTTCTGGATGTGGGGCGGTCTCCCGCCCGGCGGCACCTCATAGAATCGCCTCGCAACCGGCTAGGTTCTTCCGCGGCTCACGTCCGCGCCGTTTGGCTCATCCCTCCTGCCGCGCATGCGGTCAGAATCGCCCCGATCACCACCAGCGAAGCCGTAATGGGCAGCTCGATCCAACGGCTGATCAGCATCTTCACGCCGGCGAACGCCAGCAAAGCCGCCAGGCCGTAATGCAGGTAACGGAAGCGCCCCAGCATTTTCGCCAACCCCAGGTAGAGCGAGCGCAGGCAAAGCACCGCCGCGATGTTCGACGTGTACGCCACGAAGGGATTGCGGGTGATGGCCAGCACGGCGGGAATGGAGTCAGTGGCGAAGAGCAGATCGGTAAACTCGACGGCCAGGATCACGGGCAGTAACGATCCACGCGCCGGTTGCAGCCGTCGGATCCACTCCGGAATCACCTCGCGCGCAGAGCGCCCCCGCGCCAATCGCGCAGCAGCGTAAACCAGAAACAATCCCAGCAGCCACGGAATCCACTCAAAGCGCCGCAGGAGCGTGACGCCCGCCGCGATAAACAGCGCCCGCAGCACCACGGCCCCGCCCACACCCCAGAGCAGGGCACTGTGCTGGCGCTCGGGCCCGATCTCGAAGCCCTGGAACAGCACCATGAAAATAAATAGGTTATCCACGCTGAGCGAGAGCTCAATGGCGTATCCGCCCGTAAACTCGAGCATGGGCAAACGGCCATGGGTAACGGCGAGCCAAGTGGCAAATCCCGCTGCGCTCAGCGCTAAAACCGCGGAGGAAATCCACCACTTTCTCGTTCCTGCGCCCCGGCGCCTCGCCAGCAGGCCGTCCAGCACCAGCAGCGCCGCCACTACCGCGTGAAATCCCGCCCACCAGGCCCAGGAAGCGCCCGCAATCATAACCCGAATGCTATCAGCCGCTCGCAAAGCGCAACCCGGCGCCATGCTGCACCGCCGGTTCCCTTTTCCCGTGGTGAAGACGCGGATCCGGCGGGATCAATGCCTTCCGTGGCTGAAGCTCAGGTCTGCTGCACTTACGGCTCGGAAATATCCGTGCCCTGACAAAACTGCCCGCAAGGAATCCTCAGGAACCAGGTCATTTGCGCTGTCATCCTGAGCCGAGTGAGATTGATTTCACAACACACTGAATAATATGGCGATACCGTCCATATTTTTGCCTGTGTAGTATCTGTGCAGGCATTTTGGACCTGTTGTGAATGTTTGAACGCGACGACACACCACTGAGCGATGGTTTTTGTCACTCGGAGGGCGCAGCGTGAGTGCCATTTGTCCGCCTTGACCAACGGAACGATTGCTCCCAATTCGGGCGAGTTTTGTTGCTAGGAAGAAGTATAACCTCCACACACGCTTACTCTCCCGGCTCGATTCCAAACGGTTAGCGGTGTTTCGAGTAGCGCAGCGCGTCGCCTTCTGTAGCTCTGCGCGTGCTGCCGAGGAGACGCCTGGAGCAAGAGGATAAACTTTGGACAAACTCCTGGTCTCGCAAAGTAGAAGGACGCATGACATGTCGGATCAAATTCATCGTTCAAGTGGCGACGTATCGTTTTTTCTGCAACCCATCGCGCACGTTTCTCAAGACCGATTGCAACACGTACATCCACTTCGTGAGCATTTGGCTGCTGTAGCGCAGTTAACTACATGCTTCGCGGCGGAATTTGGTGCTGAGGAGTGGGGCCGGATGGCAGGGAGTTGGCACGATCTGGGAAAGTTCAGTAGCGAGTTCCAACGATATATTTGGGGCACGAGCGGATATGAGGCACATCTAGTAGATGCCGTGCCTGGACGCGTCAATCACTCCAGTGCGGGCGCGCTGCTGGCGATGGACAAGCTGGACAAACTCGGCTTGCCATTGGCATATCTGATCGCGGGCCATCACGCAGGCCTACCGGACTGGTCTGCGGTGGAGACCGGCGGTGCTTCATTGGAAAACAGATTGCGAGAGGGGCGCGAAGGCGATCTTTTGGCAAAGGCAACCGGAGCCGCGCCGAAGGAGCTTCTTGAAGCAATCAAGCCATCTTTTAATCCCAACAGATTCGGGGGAAAGGATGGGCTGCACTTGTGGATTCGGATGCTGTTCTCCTGCCTGGTGGATGCCGACTTTCTGGATACAGAAGCCTTCATGCAGCCGGAAGAGAGCATTCAGCGGGGTAACTATCCGGAGATGGTCTCTCTGCTGCCGAAGCTCAACACGCGGATGGATGAGATCGCACGGACTGCGGATCCATCGGCGATTAACCAGATTCGGGCGGGTGTGTTGCGCCAGTGCCGCGAGAACGCGGCGGGCGCACCTGGACTTTACACGCTAACGGTGCCGACCGGCGGGGGCAAGACGCTATCTAGCTTGGCCTTCGCCCTCGAACACGCCGTCCAACATGGCAAGCATCGCGTGATATACGCCATTCCCTACACGAGCATCATCGAGCAGACAGCGGATGTCTTTCGGAGGGCCTTGGGCGATTCAGTTCTGGAGCATCACAGCAATCTTGATTCAGAGCACGAAACTCAGAAAGGCCGATTGGCTGCCGAGAACTGGGATGCGCCGCTGATCGTCACAACCAATGTCCAGCTCTTTGAGTCCCTCTTCGCTGCGCGCGCGAGCAGGTGCCGTAAACTGCACAATCTGGTGAACAGTGTGATTGTTCTGGATGAAGCGCAGTTGCTGCCGCCGGAGTTTTTGCAGCCAATCCTGGATGTGATGAAACTGCTCATCAGACATTACGGTGTTACGTTTGTCTTGTGCACAGCGACCCAACCGGCGCTGGGAACACAGCCCGCCAGCCACGGCCACAGTTTGCTGAGAGGTTTGGACGGCGCCACTGAAATCGTCGCGGAAACGGACCAGCTATATCGCGACCTCCAACGGGTTCGTGTG
Source organism: Acidobacteriaceae bacterium (assembly GCA_030037545.1). Taxonomy (GTDB): domain Bacteria; phylum Acidobacteriota; class Terriglobia; order Terriglobales; family Acidobacteriaceae; genus Telmatobacter. The sequence goes on from JASHRF010000052.1 coordinate 28,618, forward strand.
CATTTGCCCGATGATTTCTCAAAACCGGAGAGTTGGGATGCGATTGCAGATCGATTGCAACAACACGATTCAGCGCTGGTGATTGTAAATACTCGCGCCGATTGCCGCGAGTTGCACAACCGGATGCCGCCGGGAACCATACATCTCTCCGCGCTGATGTGCGGTGAGCATCGGAGCGTTGTCATCGCAAAGATCAGGGAATTGCTGTCACACGGCCAGCCGGTTCGAGTCGTCAGCACGCAGTTGGTTGAGGCGGGCGTCGATATCGACTTTCCAGTTGTCTATCGCGCTCTGGCGGGCTTGGATTCCATTGCGCAGGCCGCGGGCCGCTGTAATCGGGAAGGCAAGCTGCCCGAGAAAGGCGATTTGTTCGTTTTCGTTCCGCCGAAGCCCGCACCGCCAGGACTCTTGCGCTTCGGTGAAGATACTTCCCGAATCATCCTCGGAGAACGGCCGGAAAATTCACTGGAGCCGGAACAGTTTCGGCGATACTTCGAACACTACTATGCCAAAGTGGGCACAGAAGGGCTGGACAAGCACGGGATTCACGACCTGCTTACGAAAGACGCCGCTCAATGCCAGATTCAGTTCCGGACTGCGGCGGAGAAATTTCAACTGATCGACGATGAGGCGAGCGAGAGCATTCTCGTCCCCTATGCAAATCCGCGCGACGCCAGCCGCGACAGTCGGCCACTGCTGGCTCGGCTGCGCTCCGGCGAGTTTCACCGCGATCTCCTGCGGCTGTTGCAGCGGTATACAGTCTCGGTCAACAAATTTCACTTCCAACACTTGCATCGGGCCGGGGAAGTTGAGGAGACAAGCCCCGGAATCTGGGTGCTCCGGAACGAAACAGCTTATAGCGAGGAGCTTGGGCTGTTGATGGGAGATATTGGAAACCCAAATCCAGAGAAGCTGTATGTGGGTTGATCCCCGTCGAGTAATCACCACGAGAACATCTTTTGTATTGTTTGGTTTAAAGACATGCAGCCCACAGTGGGCTGCATGTCGGCTGGTGAGGTATCTACATCGCACTAGAGAGTGTTTCAATCCACATTGCCCGGGGCAATGAATCGCAATCCTGGTTCTTACACACACGATATCTTGACAACCAAGTTTTTACATCTCACTATAGAATGAAGTCAAGTGGTACAATATGGACTGGCAGATTGCGCGCGAGATTCGGCTGCTTCTGGAGAGATTGCCAGGCGCACGCTTCTGGGCCATTTGGCTCCTCTTGCTGCTTTTGGTGATCGGCTTTTTCTTCAGAGGGGTCTGGTGAACCGTGGGACGGTTCCTTTTGGCCGACGAAGGGATTTGGGCTCTGAAACGATTGTGTTGCCAAAAGATGAACGCAGTGAGTGCTTCTCATTGATTGAAGCGCAGTAGAGGTTTCTAATTCTCCTTTCTGGAGATTCTAGGCGATGACCTAATCGGGAGGCGCAATGCCCGCGCGATTTTGTCTGGAAATCAGGGGCGCTCTCGCCTGCTTCACCCGTCCTGAGATGAAGGTGGAGCGCGTGAGTTACGACATTATTACGCCTT
>JASHRF010000053.1 GCA_030037545.1 Acidobacteriaceae bacterium
CTCGACGGGGTTGGAGTCGACGCTGTCGGCCGTCGCGTAGATATCGGCAACGCCGTAGGGAAGCCCTCCTGTCGAGGGCGCCGGGTTTGGAGGGTTGCAGATGGTATAGTCGGCGATGCCGCCGCCGGTGTTGCGGTTCCAGGTGCCTGCACAGATGTCGCCGGTGGGCGAGATGTCGACCAACTGGTTGTTGGAGGTGCCGTAGGAGTACTGGCTGGAGCTGACCGAGGCGCCGGCGCCGGTGCAGGTATAGGCGGAGGGCGCCGAGGCCTGGCGGGTCTGCCCGTAGGCCATGGAGATGCCGCCGATCTCCGGCTGCAGGATGATGGAGGTAACCGCAGTGACGGGTTCGCCGTAGCCCGAGGTGACGGGGCAATATTTAGCGGCCGGGTTGCGCACGCACCCGGTAATGGAAATCCCGGCCGGCGCCGCCAGGCCCAACATGCAAACAAGGGTCAAAAACCGCCGCATGAATCCTCCCCGCCCCGCTCGATGGCACCGCGGAACGGTTTCTTTCCCATCCGTGAAAGAAATGACTGTTTTGTGCCCGCCGGTTTCCACCCGGGTGGGCGCCCGGCCCGAATTGCGACCAGGAACAAACCTCCGAACGAACTTCCAGAACGCCGCGCTGGGACGCCTCCGTTTCCAGACGCCTCCTCACATCGACGTTGTGGGTGGGCGAGCAAATGCCTAGCCTAAAGAGAAAGTGTAACAGGACCGGACGGCCTCGGCATTCTCCGGGACGGGGATGGGGATGGGCCCCGAGCCGGCCAACGCGAACTGGGCGCAACGCAGGAGCATATCAAAATTCGAAATGATTCCGGCGAGAAGCGGAATGAAGGATAGCGATCCATTCTGGAGCACGGGCGGCGCTTAACGTTCTTTGCAGACGGCCAGGCGCTCGGCAATGCGCTGGACTTGTTCTCCTCGGCGGCGACGGGATTCGGGAATCAGGATCCGAATCGATTCCGCGGACCGATGTGGACGGTGACAGCAGCTCGCCCCAGGCTATCCTCTTGGGAACCGTGCGCGCGGCCGACATTCGAATCTCTTCGGGAGAAAGCCCTGCGAACAGCGCAACCAAGCCAAGGGCAGAGACCACATTTCAAGACCACATTTCCTGATTCCGGGTGAAAAGAATTTTAGCGAACTGGCCTGGTGTCTTGTCCCTGAAGTTCGCAACATAAATCCCGCTGTCATTCTGAGCGAACGGGGCCCCAAACGCCTTTCAGTTTGGGGGTGGTGAGTCGAAGAATCTGCTTTTTTCGACTTCGAATTATGACACGAACTTCCGGGACACCACACTAGCAGCCTGTGGTAAAAGTCGAGTTTTGAAAGGACACGGCTTCAGCCGTGCCGTAAGTGGTCTCAAATCAATGCGGCTTTAGCCGCTGAGAATGGGTTTTTCTCGAATTTTTGACTTTCGCCACAAGCTGCCAGGGGAGTGACTTTGGTCGCAGTACCATCTTTCCCGGCTGAGTAGATTCAAGAGCAGGACATTCCGATGAACACCCCTTGCACTACCGTCCGAGACATCGCCATCGAGCAGTCCGTTTCCATCCGCGTCTTCGAGAAATTCGGCATCGATTACCGTTGCGGCGGGCGCAAGTCGCTGGCCCAGGCATGCCAGGAGCGCTCGCTCGACCCGCAGGCCGTACTCGCGGCCGTCGAAATTGCGAGTGAAGCGCGCCCGGATGCTGCGCCAGCGCCGGACTGCACCTCTGCCTTGCCGTTGTCAAGCCCTTGCCAAGGCCACATCGTCCGCATCGCGTTCATTCGGCGGGAAATATATTTTCGCCCTTCGTTGCGGGTTAATTTCACCGTTCCGCTATGCTGTGAAAAAACGTTCCCAGGCACTCGTGGCTGCTCGAGAATCCGGGGCCCAGCAGGCGCAAAGAAGCGCAAGAAAGTTAAGTTTTCTTGCATGAAACTGCATGTTAATCGCACCCGAAAACGCATCCAACCATCAGAAAACGAGGAGCTTCATGGCAGAATCCCACGCACCCCCCCCGGGGGGTACATTACGAACCTGAAATCAACACTGCCGGCGCGCCAATTCCAAGTGCGATTGTCCTGGGAGATGATGCTCTTTCCGTACATTACCAATCTGGAATGTAACCCGGCAGCGTTCGGCCCCCGCTCGCTGGGCTGCTTCGGAACGGTCGGGAATCCCATCGGCGTCATGATGGCCGAGCATGATTCAGCCGCAGAGATGCTGGCCGAAATTTGCGAGCTTAGCCGCGATTACACCCGCCGGAAGGAGCGTGCTCTACCCGCGGCTTCTACCAGGGTCTCTCCGAATTCGAGAACGACTTGCATCGGCACGTGCACCTCGAAAACAAGAAAGTTGCGGGCAATCGCGCTCATTGCCGGGCCGCTGGACGCGGATGCGGCCTCAAAGTGCGTTGGACCGCTGAACCGTCATTTGGCTTTTGAGAACAAACGAAACGCTGCAACGCAGCCGCTCAGAGAGCGAAAGAGATGACCGCACAAACTGCACCCGGAATAACGACCGCTGCAAAAAGGAAGCCGCTGACCCGCCGCTCGGCACCGGACCGCTCCCAGTTCATCAGGCATGCTGTGCAGTGGGCTTTCATGGCGCTGAACGCATGGCTCGGCATACAGCTCTACCTCTGGGTGCGTTATTTCGAGCGCGGCGGCGCGAGCCTCTACGTGCCTCGCCCTCCGGGAGTCGAAGGTTGGTTGCCCATCGCCGGCCTTATGAATTCGAAGTTGTTTCTGCTTACCGGCAGCGTGCCGGCAATCCATCCGGCCGCCATGGTCCTGTTCGCGGTCTTCCTGCTGATGAGTCTGGCTCTGAAGAGGGCCTTCTGCTCCTGGCTGTGCCCCGTGGGAACAGTCTCGGAATATCTGGGCAAACTGGGCCGCAAGACCTTCGGGCGAAATATGCATTTGCCCCGTTGGGCTGACTTCCCGCTCCGTGGGTTGAAGTATCTGCTGCTCGGTTTCTTTGTTGTCTTCATCGGCGCCATGTCGGCCGAAGCGCTGCAGAGCTTCATGGAAACGCCTTACGGCCTGCTTGTTGACGTGAAGATGCTCAACTTCTTCCGCGATATCGGGCAGACCGCCGTGATAATTCTTGCCCTGCTCGTTCTGCTCTCGCTGTTGGTCGAAAACTTCTGGTGCCGCTATCTCTGCCCTTACGGCGCACTGATGGGCCTGGTCTCGCTGCTAAGCCCGGCTAAGATTCGCCGCGACACGGATGCTTGCGTCGATTGCGGCAAGTGTGCTCGAGCCTGCCCCTCTGGTTTACGCGTAGATCGGCTCGTCCAAATTCGGTCTGTCGAGTGTACGGCGTGCATGTCCTGTGTCGCAGCTTGCCCGGCCCAAGACGCCCTGCAATTCTCTTTGCCGCCGCGCCGCGCTGCGGCGCCTGCTCAGCGCTGGTATCGCCGCACCATCGGCCCGCTGGCTGTCACCGCCATCCTTGCGTACTTATTCTTTGGGCTTATATTTCTTGCCAGAGCTACGAACCATTGGCAAACCAACATTCCCCGTGCCGTCTATATGAATTTGGTTCCCAACGCGAACGAAGCCACCCATCCAGAAATCTAGCCTGTGTACACCGGAGGTCAACGGGCAGATTTTATGGGGCTTCGTGTAATGAGCCAGAGCCGGATCGAGTGCAGATTCCCCGATACGATCGTCGAACAGCGCTTCTGCAAAGCGCGTCTTTCCGACTCCGGACAGTCCCACAAGACGCACGACCCCGCGCGAGGCGCGCAATCGGGTGCGGATGCGCTGGATGCCCTCCCGAACCGAGAGATCCTTGTCGGCGATCTCGGTCCGGATTCAGATTCGGGCTTTCTCATCAACCGGGTATTCGTCCGAGGTTCCGGCGGGTTGCCGCCGCCCAGTTGCCATAGGATTGCCATCCGTGCAGGGGACGACCAATCTTTTGCCTGACCCAATGAATGAGGCCCGAGTGACTTCTGACCCACGTTGCGATCCGGTTGCGATCGTAAAAATCGATGCTGAGTTGTTCCGGGTTCGGCAAGCCGGCCAGGGCCGCGTGCATCTTCTTTTTTCGATTCCGGAGGGCAGTATCACTGACCGAGCCCCGAGAGCTGACGATGATGTACGCTCCCGAATGCTCCGCGAGTTCGATGATCGAGGGCCTGAGCACATCGTTCGGTCGCATCTCTTCCCAGATCTTGACGGGCGGCATGTCCGTCGCCTTGACTTGAAACCCGGTATTGGGGCGCGGAATGAATCCGTCGATTGTTTTTCCCGAAGGAAGTTCCACCCGGACATCCACTCCGCCGTCGGTCGCGTTCTGATCGCCCCCCAAGTGACATAGGCAGCGGAGAGAGCGGCCACCCGCACTTCGGCTTCGCACAGCAGCCCGACAAGCTCACGAAGATCCTCGTCACTCAGAAGCGCGATGTGATCCCCAGTGATTTCCAGCATCACAACATGATAATTCGATCTGTTGGGCGGAGATCGAGAACGCTGAGGGACGACCACGCCCACGCGTGCGAGCACTGACCATCCAGACACAACATTCAGCGTCAGCGTTTCAAATTCAATTCAACCCGAAGGGAGGCTCCGCGCTGGTCCATTCGTATTGTTCCGGTGGTGGATCAATCTTGCGGAAGAACGCGGTATCCTCGCCGGATTGAAGCCATCGGATCGAATCTTTCAAATCACCACGGTCAAATACCGCAACATGCGCTGCCGCAGTTGCGTAGTGCGGGGGCACTACGCATTGCGCCGCGCATGAGATGATTGCAAGTTCAAAAACGAAGCTTACATCTTGATTCATGCGTGATTGAAGATCGGATCGAACGGTCACGAGATTCGCATAGTCCCACTCCTCGGGTGCTCCTACCGTGCATGAGCACAGCAAAACGCGGTTTCGCTCTTTGTGATAAGCGACGATATCAAGACTCCCGAGGCGGCTGGTTGCCAAGAGGAGGTACTCGAATTCTCCGGGGACGATTGGGGAATAACCGTAAAGGGAAAGAAGCCACGCGACGTAACGCTCAAATGACCGTTGCTCTTTCTCAGGAGCACCTCTGTAGACTCCCGATTGCACTCAAAGAAGCATCTCTCTGGCCAATCGGTCAACCGAACCTCCGAGGCATCGAAATATTGTCGGGAGTTATCTATCCGTCGGTTGCCACTGCGGCGCTCGGCGACAATGTCGCCATCCTTCCATCGGAGGTGGACAAGAAGATGGCTCTCCTGGAAGTGAACTTCCTTACGGTGGATTCAGCGCGCATGATCACTGACAAAGGAACAAGCACTGCCGCCGAGATGCGGGTGATAGCGTATGACTGCTCTCGTGCGACGGAGGAGGGCTACCTGGTTTGGGGGCAGAAGAGTCAGATATTTCCAAGGGGCAACGACGGTATGAACCTGTCTGACCTGCGGGCCCTTAAGCCAGATGGCGGGTGGTCCAAGAATGCCCCTGCTTGATAAACGTGTGATCGGCGTATCGAAGCTCCGCTGACCTAATTTTCGCCTAGGTGCGATTCCGAAGTTGCGGGGTATAATTTTTCTACGAAGCGGGAGTAGCTCAATGGTAGAGTAGCGGCTTCCCAAGCCGTTGGTTGCGGGTTCGATCCCCGTCTCCCGCTCCAGCTTGAATAGCGATTCCAAAACTCGTCGACTCGTACATATCGAGGTTCAGCCTGTCGTGCGCGTCATCTTGGACAGTATGGACAGTAACGAGCAAACCGGTTTCCACCTGGGGAAGCCAAATTTCCAAAATATCCCCGAATTTTCGACTTTTATTCGCACTGTTCATACTGTCCAAAATTTGAAATGTCGCCGGTTCGATCCCGGTCTTCCGCTCCAATTTCCTAGCGCGTTGAAACCTGAACTCTCACATGCTTTCCTGAATCTTGAGCACGAAGCAGGTGACGGTCTTGTCAGCAGAGACCAGGAACTGGTGCGGCGTGCCGGCCGGAACGTGGACGAACTCGCCGGCGCGGAGCTCCTGGCCGATGCCGCCTTCGATGGTGTCGCCGCGGGTTTCGCCGGGAGCGTTCAGCCGCGCGCCGCGCACTTTGCCGCCGGTGACCAGCGTGGCCGCGCCGGATAACACATAAAACAAATCGGCCCATTTATCGTGCACTTCCACATCGCCGTTGCGGCTGCGGAAGGAAAGCATAGCGCGATGCTGCGGATACTCGCGCAGCGTTTCACTGGCCTGGCCATCGCCAGCGCGCGCCAGCTTGCGCAAATAGGCGGCGCGCTCCAGCAGGATGGCGGGAGTCCAGTGGTCCGGTTGGGCCGGATCGGCGGATTTGCGGCGCACCGGTTGCGGCACAGGCTCATCGCCCATGACGGCACGCAGAATCTGCGCGGACACTCTATCGATTTCCATGCTTGCTCCTCGGGGTGTAGGTGCGTGCGGAAGCCGGCGGCTTTTCGGTGGCGAGTGCGGCCAGCTCGCGCGCGCGCTCGAAGACGGTTAGCAGCATGGGCCGCGTAAGCTTTCCGGTGTTCGTGTTCTGCAGCGACGGATGATAACTGGCGATAGCGCGCAGGCCGCCGGGAAGCACAAACTCCGCCCCGTGGGCGAAGACGAAGCGCGAGCGCGGCAGTGATGACGAACCGTCGGCCGTGCGCCCCATGTGGGCCAGCAGACCTTCGAACGCGATGCGGCCCAGGCAGACCACTACGCGCAGATTGCCGAGCAGGGCGATTTCGCGATCCAGCCACGGCGCGCAGTTACGCAGCTCCGCGGGCGTGGGCTTGTTCCCCGGCGGAGCGCAGCGGGCCACCGAGGTGATCCAGAGATCGCTCAGTTCCATGCCGTCGTCACGCGACCGTGCCGTGGGCTGCGAGGCAAATCCGGCCGCGTGCAGCACAGGATATAAAAAATCCCCCGAACCGTCGCCGGTAAAGGGTCTCCCCGTCCGATTTGACCCATGCGCGCCCGGCGCCAGCCCCAGCGCCAGCACGCGGGCCTGCGGATCGCCGAAGGATGGCACCGGTTTGCCCCAGTACTCGCAATCGGAGTAGGCGCGGCGCCGCACGCGCGCGATCTCAGCGCAATGCGCGCGCAACCTTGGACAAAGCTCGCAGGCAACAATGCGCGCATTCAGAGCTGCAAGCGTTGCGGCTCCAGCCATGATGGAATTCTACTTCCGCGCGCGGCCTCAGGCACATGCGCTCCGTTGGCCTTCGATCCCAAACTGCGGCGCCATGCGCGCAGACAGCCCTTAGCAGCTTGATCTCCATCGCTATCGTGCCGGTTTGCGCGCAAAGATAGCTCTCAATTAAGGATTGGCGGAGGCCAGGTTCGTGGAAACACCGCCCGGCACTGTAACGTTGACCGTCGCGTTCACGACCGACTGCGCACCCGTGCTCGTCTCCTCCCCGTATCCCGTGACGGTGTATGCGAAGGTCCCGGCCGTCAAGGTCTTGCCGTTGCCCCCGCAGGCGCCGATTCCCGCCAGGCCGGCCAGCGAGCCGAAAGCGATCAACGTCAGCGTGAGCCAGCGTGCCCCCCGCCGCCGCAAGCCGAGGCCGAACACTACCAGGCCGGCCAACGCCAGGCTACCTGCTCCCCAATGGGCCGGGCGACGCAGCAGTTTGACGGGGCAGGGGTTGGAGCAAGGAGGAATATACGCGACCAGGTTGACACTCTCCGTCAACGTCGCATTCGCGTTCAGCGTGTAACCCGCCTGCGCTATCGGACTACCCGTGTAGTTGCATTGAGGCAAGATCGATCCGGTGGGCGGATTCGCAGGACCGCAACTGACGCTCACTGTTCCGGCAAAACCGTCCACCGAAGTCAGCGTGAACGGAATGGAACCGGTCCCGCTACTGGACATGGTCACATTGCTGGCCGTGATGGTGAAGCTTGGCGTGGCGCCAAACGCCCGCTCGCCGCCTGACCCGCAGACGAATGCGAGACTCAATCCGGAGAGAAGAAGCGCTCTGCAGCCCCTCATAATACAGATCCTTTCCGGGACGCATTTTTGGGGACCCATCGGTTAAACGGAATTCTAATCCAGGGATGACTGGCAGTACACTTAATTTCCCCCGGCTGCGTTCCTTTTCCGCTTGCCCATCGGATTGATTCACGCCTCTTCGCACCCCCCTTGTGGCAAACTTGGTGGCAGAGGAAAGCGATGAAAAAAGCGAAGCTGTTACTGCTGGCTGGCGACTTTGTCGAGGATTACGAAATCATGGTTCCCTTCCAGGCTCTGCAGATGGTGGGCCACACCGTGGACGCGGTTTGCCCAGGTAAGAAAAAGGGCGAGCAGATTCGCACCGCGATTCACGATTTCGAGGGCGACCAGACCTATACCGAGAAACGCGGCCACAACTTCACGCTCAACGCCACGTTTGACGAGATTGACCCGGCGCAGTACGACGGCCTGGTGGTTCCCGGCGGGCGCGCTCCGGAGTATCTGCGCCTGAACTCCAAGGTGCTGGAAATGGTGCGTCATTTTGCCCAGGCCGACAAGCCCATTGCCGCGCTCTGCCACGGCCCTCAACTGCTGGCCGCGGCGGGTGTGCTCAAAGGAAAACGGCTCAACGCTTACCCGGCCTGCGCGCCGGAGGTGGAACTGGCGGGCGGAACTTTCGAACTGGTAGATTTTTCCGATGCCGTAGTGGACGGAAAGCTCGTGACTGGCCCCGCGTGGACTGCGCATCCGGTGTGGCTGGCTCGCTTCCTCGATGTGCTGGGCCAGCACCTGCGCGGATAGACGTCTGGATCGAAATTCCGCCTCGAAAGCGACGCCAATGGGATATGGTGCCGCTGCTGTGTGCCCCATCGTCCATCGCGGTTCACTAACGGATGCTATATCGATTACCGCGATGGGCTGGTGAAGTTCGATTACGATCCAAAGCGCGGGCGACACTAGCTCCTAGCCGGGGTGATCGCACGTGGAAAGGTGCGCCGGCAGTGTTGATTTCGGGTTCATACGTACCCCCCGGGGGGGTGTGTGGGATTCTGCCATGAAGCTCCTTGTTTTCTGATGGTTGGGTGCGTTTTCGGGTGCGATTAACATGCGGATTTGTGCAAGAAAACTTAACTTTTCCTGCGCTTTTTTGCCGCCTGCCGCCCCCGGATTCTCGAGCAGCCACGAGCGCCTGGGAACGTTTCTTCACAGCATAGCGGAACGGCGTAATTAACCCGCAACGAAGGGAGAAAATATATTTCCCGCCCAATGAGTGCGATGCGGGCGATGCGGCCTTGGCAAGGGCTTGACAAGAAACGAAGAAGAGGAGCCTTTCAACAGGATGGCTGGTTTTTGAAGTGCGACTGCCCTGAGCTCCTAGCTCTGGGATGAGTTCGGCTCTTGACCGTATGCCATACTGAAATCTGTCTGAACCCTCCCCGACAGAACCGCACAGAGGAAAGATCATGCCGGGCAGCGCCAATCCGGAGTTCCTGCGCCGCGCCATTGCGCTGGCCACGGAAAATGTGGTCGGCGGCAAGGGAGGGCCGTTTGGCGCTGTGGTGGTGCACGACGGCAGAATTGTGGGCGAAGGCGCGAATGCCGTCACGGCGACGAACGATCCCACGGCGCACGCTGAAGTGAATGCCATTCGCACGGCGGCAAAGACGCTGGGCACATTCACGCTGGCCGGCTGCGAGCTGTATACCAGTTGCGAACCCTGCCCCATGTGCCTAGCGGCGGCGTACTGGGCGCGCCTGGACGCCATCTACTACGGCGCTTGCGCGGTCGACGCGGCGCGCGCCGGATTCGACGATGCGCTTCTCTACGCCGAGCTCTCGAAGCCGCATCGCGAGCGCAGGATTCCGTCTCAGCAGTTGTTGGGCGAGGAAGCCCGGGCCAGCTTTGCGGCGTGGATCGCGTCGCCCAATAAGGTCGTGTACTGAAAGGCGTGAACGGTGGGCCTTAGCATACTGGGCTTTGCGGTACCCAAATCACCTGGCCCAGTTGCGAGAAAGATTCTCTACCCCCTCTGTGCCATTGCGCATCCCGCCGCTTCCGTCTTATAAAATTGGGACAACCGATGATGGAAACGACTCCAGCGGCTGCCGGTCAGGCATCCCGCTCAGTGCGGGACCGGGGGTCGCGGGCCGAAATCGGAAGCGAAAACAGTTCCGGCCCTATCATCAAGGTCGAAGGACTGGCAAAGATTTACCGCACCGCGCGCGGCACGCTCACGCTTTTTGAGGATTTGCATCTCACCGTCGAAGCCGGCGAGATGGTGGCCATTATGGGCCAGTCGGGCGCCGGAAAGAGCACACTTTTACACATTCTCGGTGCTCTTGATACTCCCTCCGCAGGAACGGTATACTGCGCCTCAACCAACGTAACCGAACTCAACGCCCGGCAGGCAGCGGTGTTTCGTAATCGGCAGATCGGCTACGTCTGGCAGTTTCATTACCTGTTGCCGGAGTTTACGGCGCAGGAAAACGTGGCCCTGCCGCTGCTGGCTCGCGGCGGGGCGAAAGTTGAAGCGATGGCAATGGCGGCAAACTGGTTGAGGGAGGTGGGTTTAGCGGAGCGCAGCACCCACCGGCCCGGTGCGCTCTCGGGCGGCGAACAGCAGCGGGTGGCTCTGGCCCGGGCGCTGGTGAACCGGCCGCGCTTGCTGCTGGCCGACGAGCCCACCGGCGACCTGGACCAAACTACCGCCGGCCTGGTCTTCGATTTGATCGCGCGGTTGCACGTAAACCACAGACTCACTTCGGTTCTCGTGACCCATAACGTAGATTTGGCGGCACGGTGCACGCGCGTGCTGCGTTTGGAGAGCGGCCGGCTGACACCGCTGCCGGCTGCTCCGCCCCCTAACCCTATTTAAGGCCGCTTCCGGAATAGACAAAAGCACCTTTCCGAGGCGTTTGTGAGTCTTATAAGTAGTAAGAAACAGCCGGGTTGGACAAAAACCTGGCTGCCAACAACAGGATGGCGCACTGCGGCGTCCCCAGCGCAGCAGAATAACCGGGGCAAGCGCTCCGGCCATCCTAAAGCGGTCCGAAGGCAGGATCGGTTTTGCTTGCAGGCCTTCGGCGGCGGGTTAGAGGAAGGGCGCGCGCGGAGCAGGCCGAGGCCGGAAACTCACCGGACAGCCACCTTCGCCGATTGCCTGGATAGGGAGAAGCACCATGTTCGAACGCTATACGGAGAAGGCACGGCGAGTGATCTTTTTCGCCCGCTACGAGGCCAGCCAGTTCGGTTCGCCGTACATTGAAACCGAGCACCTGCTGCTGGGCCTGTTGCGGGAGGACAAGGCGTTAACCAACCGCTTTTTGCGCTCCCATGCCTCCGTGGAGTCGATCCGGAAGCAGATCGAGGCACACACCACGATCCGCGAAAAGGTATCGACCAGCGTCGATCTCCCGCTTTCCAACGAGTGCAAGCGGGTGCTGGCCTATGCCGCAGAAGAAGCCGAGCGCCTGGGCCACAAGCACATCGGAACTGAGCATCTGCTGCTGGGGCTGCTGCGCGAGGAAAAATGCTTTGCTTCAGAGATTTTGCAGGAGCGCGGCCTGAAGCTGGCGCAGATTCGCGACGAGCTGGCGCGCGTGACGCAGGAGAAGACTCCCGCTCCGCAGCGGCAGCGCGAGTCCAGCCTGCTGGCTGAGTTCAGCCGCGACCTCACCCAGGCGGCCATGGACGGACAGCTAGATCCGCTCGTGGGCCGCGATGGCGAGCTGGAGCGCGTGGTCCAGATTCTCTGCCGCCGTACCAAGAATAACCCGGTTTTGATCGGCGAGCCGGGCGTGGGCAAGACGGCTATCGTCGAAGGCCTGGCCCAGCGCATCTCCGACGGCGAAGTGCCGAGTTTCCTCGCGGATAAGCGTGTGCTGGGGCTCGACTTGTCGCTCATCGTAGCCGGAACCAAGTACCGCGGCCAGTTCGAGGAGCGGCTCAAGACCATCATGAAAGAGCTGATGGAGAATCAGAACTCCATCGTCTTCATCGACGAGCTGCATACGCTGGTTGGCGCCGGCTCGGCCGAGGGCTCGCTCGACGCGGCCAATATCCTCAAGCCGGCGCTCTCGCGCGGCGAGATCCAGTGCATCGGCGCCACGACTCCGGCGGAATACCGCAAGTCCATTGAGAAAGACCGCTCGCTGGAGCGCCGCTTCCAGGCCGTTAAGGTTCCGCCGCCGACCGAAGCCGACGCGGTAAAGATCATTATGGGCATTAAGGACCGCTATGAGAAGTTCCACGCGGTCAGCTACACGGATGCGGCCGTGGAATTTGCCGTGTCGCATTCGAACCGCTACATTCCCGACCGTTTCCTGCCCGACAAAGCCATCGATCTCATCGACGAGGCGGGCGCGAGGGTGAAGCTGCGCCAGACCTCGCTTCCCGATGAAATTACAGAAGTGCAGAAGCGGATCAAGTTTATCGTGCACCGCATGGACTCGGCGATTGCCAATCACGAGTTCGAGAAAGCTCGGTTCTACTCCGACGAGGAGCGGAAGGAGCGCGAAAACCTGCGCGCCCTGCGCGATAAGTATCATCTGGACGACTCGGCGGCCGGAATCGTGGGCCGCGAGGACATCGAGGACGTGGTCAGCCGCTGGACCGGCGTGCCCGTGACCAGCATCAAGGAAGAAGAAACCCAGAAACTGCTCCGCGTGGAAGAAGAGCTGCACAAACGCGTCATCTCGCAGGACAAGGCGATCTCCGCGCTGGCCCGCGCCATTCGCCGGTCGCGTGCCGGTCTAAAGTCGCCGCACCGGCCCATCGGTTCTTTCCTATTCCTTGGGCCGACCGGCGTAGGCAAAACAGAAATGGCGCGCACTCTGGCGCAGTTCCTCTTCGGCTCTGACAAGGCGCTCATTCGCTTCGATATGTCGGAGTTCATGGAGAAGCACTCGGTCTCCAAGCTCATCGGCTCACCTCCGGGATATGTGGGCTACGAGGAGGGCGGCCAGCTCACCGAGCGCGTCAAGCGTTCTCCGTATTCGGTTGTCCTGCTCGACGAAATCGAAAAGGCGCACCCGGATGTGTTCAACATCCTGTTGCAGGTCTTTGAGGACGGCCAATTGACCGACGGACTGGGCAACACCGTCGACTTCAAAAACACCATCCTTATCATGACCTCCAACATCGGCGCGCGCCACCTGCAGAAGAAGCAGGGGCTCGGTTTCCAGAGCGATCGCGACGACCTGGTCAACGAAAAGGTCGAGGAGCTGGTGAAGAACGAAGTCAAGAAGACGTTCAATCCCGAGTTCCTCAACCGCCTCGATGAAGTGATTCTCTTCCAGTCGCTCTCCGACGCGGATCTGATCCAGATCGTCGAGCTCCTGGTGCAGCAGCTGAACGGCAACCTGGCGCAGAAGGCGATCACAATTTCCGTGACCGACGAAGCCAAGAAGTGGATTCTTGAAAAGACGCTCGTGGACCGCAGCTACGGCGCGCGCCCGTTGCGCCGCGCGCTGCAGCGCTACGTCGAGGACCCGCTCTCTGAGGCGCTGATTGCTGGTCAGATTCCCAACCGGCCGGCGTTCCTCGAAGTCTACCTCGACGCCAACCAGTTATTCTACCGTCCGTTAAGTGAAGACGAGAGCGGCAGTGACGAGAAATCGGCAGGCGTGGCGCTGTCGAGCAACTGAACCAGGTCAGCATCTCAAACCTTAAAAGCCCCGGGCTTCGCGCCAGGGCTTTTTTGCGTTCGACAACGAGCGAAACTCAGCAGGGGGCGAGCTCAGGGGCGCATAATCCACAGCAGCAGAACCCATGTGATTGAAATCGCTGCCAAAACGGCGACCGCCAACCTCGCCAAATGGCGATCAGGCGCATCAACCTTCAGGATCTCCGGTGGTATCCCCGCTTCCTGGCTCCCCGGCTCCTTGCTCGTTTTAATTTGGCCGATGAGATAGGGCTTGTCTGGCAGGCGCGAGGCGGGAAACCACGTGTTGGACTTCAGGAAGGAATAAAATCCGCCAGGTTCCACGCTGGAGCCCCGGCGCTTCACGGCACGGATGATCTTCATGGCTTCCTCCTGAATCTGAGCGCGAATTTGCGCTCAGCCGCCGCGATTTTCGGAGTAGATTTCGAGGAGAATCGCGGACAATCGAAATTAGAGCATGGCGGCCAACGATGCGCAAAAGGGGTGAGATTTCTCAATCCCAGAAAATGGGCGATGACCTGCCCAGCCTGTTTGCACCGCCTCCCATCTTTTTCACAAGGTGAAAAACCTTTCATTGACGCAAACAGCCGCAACCCGGCAGAATGGATAAAGTCTCGTTGTCCAAGGCCGTGGGCCGAGCGCTTCCGCGGCTGATGTAGTCTGAGCGCTTTTCCTCGCGCGGAAGGGCCGCCGCAGAAGAAACCAACGAGAGAGCGAGGTTGCAATGATCGCCTATCTTCTGATCCTGATTGCCGTGCTGACCCGTGTGCTGCCCCATGCAGGGTGGATGAACTTTACCGCGGTGGGCGGCGCGCTTATTTACTTTGGCGCGCGGCGGCCTTGGCGGGAAATGTTCGGTCCGCTGGCGGCACTAATGGCAACAGACTTCTACCTGACCACCTTTACGTACCATTACGCCTTCCGCTGGCAGGCCTATGTGACCACCTGGGCGTGGTACGCGGCAGCCATGGCGCTGGGCTGGATCCTGCTGCGCACGCGCGTGAGCTGGCTGCGCGGGTGCGCAGCAGCGTTACTGGGACCGACCTCGTTCTTTGTAGTCTCGAATTACGCGGTGTGGGCGGCGGGTGGAATGTATCCGCGGACCATGGGCGGCCTCGAAGCCTGCTACGTGGCGGCGATTCCGTTCTATCGCAACGACCTGATTTCGACGGCGCTGGTGCTGGGCGCGGCGTTCGGAGTTCCGGCGCTGGTGCGCAAAATGCGCGCTGCGGCGAATATGCAGCCGCTCAGCAAGGCAGCGAGTTAGCAGGTCAGCAATCCCGCCAAACGACAAACGGCGCGACCTGGGGTTGCGCCGCTTTGCTTGTGATTCCATTTTCGGAGCCGAGGCCGGCACCGCGCTAGCCCGCTGACTCGCTGACTTGCTGCTTCGCTCGGCGCGCCGCTCACTACAGCGTGTTTCAAAAATGCTGCTGGGACAATCAAGGAACCATCCCTCAGCGGCTAAAGCCGCATAAACGGCGGATGTTGCACGGCACGGCTGAAGCCGTGCCCTTTCAAAACCTATTTTTGAAACACGCTCTATAATCCCCCTATGACCGACGCGGCCGCCGAAAAGATCGAGAAGCTGCGGAACGAAATCCGCCGTCATGAGCACCTCTACTACGTCCTCGACAAGCCTGAAATCTCCGATGCCCAGTACGACGCGCTGATGAACGAGCTCAAGCGCCTGGAGCCTGCGCACCCCGAACTCATCACGCCCGACTCGCCCACCCAGCGCGTGGGCGGCAAGCCCGCCGAGGGTTTCAAGAAGGTGCGCCACTCGCGCCCCATGCTCTCGCTCGACAACGCCTACTCCGAGGAGGAGATGGCCGACTGGGACCGCCGCGTCCGCGAGCTTGCCCGGGATTTGCCGGTGGAGTACACGGCCGAGCTCAAGCTCGACGGTCTCAGCGTGGCGCTCCAGTACCAGCCCGAGGAAACCGGCGGCGCGCGCCTGGCTGCGGGTTTGACGCGCGGCGACGGGCAAATTGGCGAGGACGTCACCTCCAACATCCGGACCATTCGCAGCGTGCCGCTTTCCATCGGCGCGGACAAGCTGAAGAAGACCGGCCTGCCGCCGTCGATCGAGGTACGCGGTGAGTGCGTAATGCCCGCGGCGGCGTTCGAGCGCCTCAACCGCGAGCGCGAGCGCGAAGGCCTGCCGCCGGCCGTGAATCCGCGCAATGCTGCGGCCGGCACATTACGCACTCTCGAACCGAGCATCGTCGCCAACCGCCGCCTCGTCCTCTACGCGTACTTCCTGTTGGTGAACGGCGAATACTGGCCGCAGGGCCAGGCGGCCACGCTGGACGCGCTCACTGCCATGGGCTTCCGCGTGAATCCCCATCGCGGCCGCATGACTTCGATCGATGGCATGATGCAGTTCATCGAGAAGGCCGAGAGCGAGCGAGCGACTCTGGGATATGAAATCGACGGTGTGGTCTTCAAAGTGGACGCGCAGGCCACGCAGCAGCGCCTGGGCTATACAGGCCGCGCGCCGCGCTGGGCCATCGCTTACAAATTCACCGCGCAGCAGGCCATCACGCAGATGGAAGACATCATGATCACCGTGGGCCGCAGCGGCAAGCTGACACCCACGGCCATGCTGCGGCCGGTGTTTGTGGGCGGCGTTACGGTCAGCCGCGCCACTTTGCACAATGCCGATTTCATCGAACGCATGGGACTGAAGATCGGCGATTGGGTGAAAGTGGAGCGCGGCGGCGACGTGATTCCCAAGGTCGCCGAGGTGGTGGAGGACGCGGAGCACCCGCGCGGGACGCGCAAGTTTTCTTTCCCGTCGGTCTGTCCCGAATGCGGCAACGCTGTTGTCCGCGAAGAGGGCGAAGCCGACTGGCGCTGCGTGAACGCCGACTGTCCCGCCAAGCTGCGCGAGTCGCTGCTTCACTTCGGCAGCCGCGGCGTGATGAACATTGAAGGGCTCGGCGAAGCCGCCGTGGCGCAATTGCTGGAACGCGGTCTGGTGAAAAGCGTGGCCGATCTCTACTCGCTCACCGAGGAACAGTTGGTGGACCTGGAACGTTTTGCCGAAAAATCGGCGCGCACGCTGCTGGCCGAGATCAGGAACTCCAAGAAAGCCGGCCTCTCGCGCGTGCTGATGGGCCTCGGCATCCGTTTCGTGGGCGAGCGCACCGCGGAGCTGCTGGCCGCGGAATTCGGGTCGATCGACGCCATTATGGCCGCCAGTCGCGAGGAATTGGAGCGCGTGGAGGAAGTGGGCCCGCGCATCTCCGAAGCCATTGAAGACTTCTTTGCACGTCCGGCCAATCGCGCGCTCGTACAGGCGCTGAAAGATGCGGGCGTGGAAATGACGGCCGAGAAAAAGCAGCGCAGCGCAGAGCTAGCGGGCCTTACGTTTGTCCTCACCGGCACGCTGCCCAACCTCACGCGTGACCAAGCCAAGCAGAAGATTGAAGCCGCGGGCGGCAAGGTGGCCGGTTCAGTGAGCAAGAAGACCAGCTACGTGGTGGCCGGCGAAGAAGCCGGCTCAAAACTCGATAAGGCGCGCGAGCTCAAGATTCTCGTGCTCGACGAAGCCCGGCTGCTGGCGCTCCTGGAAGCGCGACCGCCGGCGCAGTAGGCTCATCGGCGCGCCGGGTCAACAGCAGCGGCAAGAGCGCAACGGAAGCCAGTAGAAAGTCGATCCACATGCGAGAGTCCTTTCCGGTGCCGGCGACAAGTGCCAGTTATTAGTCGTCAGTTATCAGTTGTCAGTTATCAGTTATCTAAGTACCGCGGCAAATGAACGCGCTGTCATCCCGAGCGAGCGCAGCGAGTCGAAGGATCTGCGGTTGTGGTTGGGATGCCGGATTCATGCAACGAACTTCTTTGATCGCCGATGTCCGACCTGTTCCCTTGTTCCCTGTTTCTCATTCCCCGCCGGAAATTCGGCGGGACACAATCTCCGGCCGGTGCTCGGCGGCGCGCTGGGTGCGCTCACGCTCGCGCTCCCAGGCTTCGGCGCGCCGGTTGCGGGTGGCGACGCGCAGTGGATCATCCGGAGTTACGGGTGGAATTGCGGGCAGGCTGCCGCTGTGCGGGCGCTCGCGCATCGTCACCACGGCGGGCGCGGGCCACACAGCGGGCCAGGTCGCAATTGGCTGTGCCGGCTGCAGCGTAGCCGAGGACGCGGGCTCTCCGGAGGCTGAAGATGACGTGAGGCTGGTGTCGAATCCCGAGCTCAGGGATGCGTTCGAGCTGCGGCGCGGGTTCGAGCTCGCACCTGCATCCATCCCCCGGACTGCCCTCGCGCCCATGAGGCTGGCATTCGCTTGCACCTCCAACTCGATCTCATCGGAAACTACTTCTTCCACTTTGTTTCCACTCTTTTGTGCGATCACGCCGGCCATAAATTCGTCGACCAGCTTGTGCAGGCAGGCCTGGCCGCACAGGTGCTTGGAGCCGGTGCGCAGGCGGTTGCGCGAATTCCACCCGCTCACCCGCAACTCACCCACCTGCTCCCAGACCACGAACCAATGGTTGGTCTGCTTCTTTTCAGCTCCACAGATATCGCACGATATTGCCTGCCGGATCACGGCTTACCCCTCATTCCGCGCACTCTCTCCACGCTGGAGCCGCGGCGGCGAGCCGGCCCCGCGCATGGAACACGCCATCCGTCACCGGCCCTGCGCGCTCCAGCGCTTCCCGGGGATTGCTCTCTCTTCTAGTTCATCGCGCGCGGGACCGAAGGAGGTGAGCGGCGTAAAACAGGAATCGACACTGGTGTCAAAACGGGAGAGGAGTCACCCCGCCGTCCTGAAAGGGAACGGATTCCGCAGTTTGCGTAGCTAGCGGAGCTGGTCGGACGGCGGCTCTCAGCGACCTGGCGAGTCAGTCAGAGAATCCTGCGTGCCGCACCCTCCGTGCGGACTTCCGCGTCCGGGCATAGAATGGTGCGCAGAATCGGCGAGGCGGCGCGCGATGAGCGGGAATGCGGACGGGAAGAAATCGCTCGGCAAAGCGTTTTCACAATCACTGTCAACCGAAAGCGAAACACGAAAACTGTGAAAACGCTGCGCGATCACTTCTTCTTTGACTTCGCTTCAGCGATCCTCGTTTAGTAACCGCGTTCCTGCCTCATCCCACCGTCAGCACCAGCTTGCCGAAGTGGCTGCCTTCTTCCATCTTCTCCAGCACCTCGCGCGCCTGCGTCCAGTGGAACTCCTCGCCCACCGGCCGCAGTTGCGCCAGGGTTACGGCGCGGTTCATCTGGATGAAATCGCTCCGCGAGCCCACGTAGATGCCGTGAATGCGCGCCATTTTGTGCAGGATGGTGGGAATTGCCAGCGGCTCCGCCGCGCCCGACAGCACGCCCACCTGCGCCACCATCCCACCGTAGCGCACCGCCTTAAGAGAGCGCGGCAGTGTGCCCGATCCGCCCACCTCCACTACCAGGTCCACGCCCTCGCCGCCCGTCTGGTCCAACGCCCAGCGGTCCCATTCCGGGTTGTCGCGATAATTGAGCCCCGCATCCAGGCCCATAGAGCTGGCCCGCTCCAGCTTTTCGTAACTCGACGAGATGCCAATCACGCGCGCGCCGCGCAGCCGCGCAAACTGCAAGGCAAAAATCGATACGCCGCCCGTGCCCTGGATCAGCACCGTTGTCCCCGGCTTCACGTCTCCAGCCGCAAGCGCATTCCATGCTGTCACCGCCGCGCAAGGCAGCGTGGACGCCTCCTGGAAGCTCAGATGCTCGGGAATTTCAACCAGTCCGTCCTGGTTGAGGACCACAAAATCGGCCAACATGCCGTCCGTGTCGCCGCCCAACGCACCCCTGGTGCGCTCCGCAGACAGCGGGCCGTCCAGCCAGGCCTGCATAAAAATCCCGGCCACGCGGTCCCCGGGTTTCCACGCCGTCACGCCCGGACCCACCTCCACCACCTCGCCAGCGCCATCGGAACAAGGAATCCGCGGCAGCCGCATTTTGGGGTTGTAGAGCCCCTTCACTATCATCAAATCGCGAAAATTCAAGGAAACCGCGCGCACCGCAATCAAAACCCCGCGGGGCCCCAGCGCCGGCGTGGGACGCTCCACAAACTCTAAAGAATCAATGCCAAACGAAGAAATTTGCCAGGCGCGCATGCCGAATTTCTCCTTCACCGCGGGTTAACTGAGTTCATACCGCGGGATGAATTCCCAAAAACTACTCGTAAAATGAAGATATGGCTCGTGGTTGGGAAAGTAAATCCGTGGAGGAACAGATGGCAAGTGTCTTGGAACCGCAGGCTGCCGCCGGCAGCGTCGAGGATCGACGCATGGCGGCACAGCATCGCGCGGAACGAGAACGTGAAAAGCAAGCCCTCAACCTGCAACGCGAAAATATCCTCTCGCAACGCACTTCGAATCCGGCTCGCCGCTCCGCTCTGGAAGCCGCCCTGGCCCAGATCGAAGCCCAGATTCACGCTCTCGGCTAAACGGCGCAGAAGCGCTGCCCCGCTGGCTAGCCGACCCGCTAACTCGCCGTTTCCCGATGCATCAGCAGCGTATTCGCCTGGTGCACCGACGCGAGCGAGATGCGCGCAATGTTCACATGCGCCGGCCGCGTCACGGCCCACACAATCGCATCCGCAATATCTTCTCCCTTGAGCGGCGTCAGTCCCTGATACACCTTGGCCGCGCGCCCCGCGTCGCCGTGAAAGCGCACCTGGCTGAACTCCGTCTCCACCAGCCCAGGGTCGATCGACGTCACTCGCACCGGCGTTCCCAGCACGTCTTCGCGCAGGCCGTCGTTAAGGGTCCGCACCGCCGCCTTGGTTGCGCTATATACGGCCGCGTTGGGGTACACCAACTCGCCGGCCATGGATCCCAGGTTCACCACGTGCCCGCGCCCCCGCACCACCATCCCGGGCACCACCGCGCGCGTGACATACAGCACGCCCTTCACGTTGGTATCGATCATTTCATCCCAGTCTTCGATTTTACCGGTGTAGAGCTTCTCCATCCCGCGGCTCAGCCCCGCGTTGTTCACCAGCACCTCGATCTCCGCCCATTCCGCGGGCAGCTCGTCAATGGCGCGCTGCACCGCGTGCCGGTTGCGCACGTCGAGGTGAAACGAGTGCACCGCCTGCGCTCCGCGCTCCAGCGCCATGGACGCAACCTCGGCCAGCTTGCCTGCGCGCCGCGCCGCCAGCAGCAACCGCGCGCCCTCGGCCGCAAACGCCATCGCCGTGGACGCGCCAATGCCCGCGCTGGCCCCAGTAATCAGGACAATCTTTCCCTTTAGACCTGTATTCGCCATATCTCCCCAATTCAGCTACCAGCTTCTGGCGGTTGCCGACAACTGCGGTACGAGAAGCGGCGACCGTCAAAGCTAGCAGCCAGGAGCTAAAAGCTGCTTTTACATTTTCTATGCTACCGGCGCGCGCCGCTGTGCCATACGATACTGACCTACGGCCCAATCTTCACCGCCCAGCCCCAGCCGCCGCGCCTCTACAAAAACTTCGGCCAGGGCATCGGCCAGGCTCAGCCGGATCCCGCGGCTGGCCGCTGCCTCGCGCAGCAGCCGCAGATCCTTGGCTCCCAACTCAATCGTCGCGCCGGGCTGCTCCGGCGGATGCAGCATCACATTTGCATACGCCGCATAGAACGGGGACTGAAATAGCGCGCTGTTCACCGTTTCCAGAAACGTCTCCGGCTCGATCCCCTGCGCATCAGCATAAGTGAAAGCCTCACTCAGCGAATGAATCATGGCGCTGATCAGGAAATTTCCGCCCAGCTTTACCGCGTGCGCCTGGCGCGGCTCGCTGCCCACCACGGAGATTCCTCGCGACAACGGCTCCAGCAACGGCCGCGCCCTGGCCACTGCGTCCTCCGCGCCCGCAACCACGATCCATAGCCGGCCATCCTCGGCTACGCTGGGCCGTCCGAAGACCGGCGCTGCCACAAACGGCAATCCGCGCCGCGCGTGCTCCGCCGTGAGGCGCTCGCTCAGCGCCACGCTGATGGTGCTGCACGCAATGTGCAACACGCCCGGTGAAAGCGCGTCCATCAAGCCGTTGGGGCCAAACAGCACTTCTTCGTTGGCCGCGTCGTCAAAGAGCATGGTGATCACGGCGTCGGCGCCCAGCTCGGCCTCCGCCGGCGTGCCTGCGGCAATGGCGCCTTCGCGCAGCAGCGGTTCCGTGCGCCCCTCAGTCCGGTTCCAAACCGATAGCTCGTGGCCGGCATCCAGCAACCGCCGCGCCATGGGCGCGCCCATCTTGCCGAGCCCCAAAAATCCGATCCTCATGGTTTTCCTCATCCCCATTCTTCAGCATCTCGAACGATAAACTGGAGCCATGCCGATTTTTAAAGTCATTATCCTTGCGATCATCCAGGGCTTGGCGGAATTGCTGCCGGTCTCGAGCTCGGCGCACGTGCTGATCGCCGAAAAACTCATGGGCCTGGATCCCTCCGCGCCGCAAATGACGCTGCTTCTGGTCATGCTGCACACCGGAACCATGTTTGCGGTCCTGGTTTATTTCTGGAGCACCTGGAAGAAAGTGTATTTCTCCAGCCGCCATGCCTTCCGGCGCTTCGCGATCATGATCGTCTGGGCCACGCTGCTGACCGCCATCGTGGGCGAGGCGCTCATCAAGATTATTGAGAAGACGCTGTTTCGCGGCGCGCCCAAGGAGCAGATCGAGTCGCTGTTCAGCCACCTGGAGCTGATTGCGCCGGCGCTGGCGGCGGCGGGCGTCCTGATTCTGATTGCGGGAATTGCGGCGCAGCGCAAGCAGGATCGCTCGCTGGCTTCGAAACAGAAGGCGCGCTCCGGCGAAGCCACGTTGACGCTGAAAGAAGCCGGATGGATGGGGCTGGTGCAGGGATTGGCGCTGCCCTTTCGCGGATTCTCGCGCTCCGGCTCGACGATCTCTACTGGCATGTTGACCGGCGCAGCCAAGGAACCCGCCGAGCGTTTCAGCTTTGCGCTGGCCGTGGTGCTTACGCCGCCGATTGTGCTCCGGGAGACGTGGCGCCTGGTGGAAGCTTCACATGCTGCTAGCGCGGCCGCCGCGCCCATCCACCTGCACTCCGCGTTTGTCACCAGCATTCTCGGCGCGATTTTCTCGTTCGTGGCCGGATTGCTCGCCCTCAAGTGGCTGAGCAGTTGGCTCGAGTCCGGGCGCTGGCACTGGTTTGGCATCTATTGCCTGCTCGCGTCGGGAGCGGTGTTTTATCTGCACGCGCAGGGTTTCTAGTTCGGCGAGCCCTTGGTCTCCGCGTTCGCGAACCGGCACTCGCTGCACCGGCAGTTCCGCCGCAGATACTCCCACGAATAGATTCCCGAGCGGTGCCCGTCGGTCCACGCAAACTCGATGGCGTAGCGGCCCACGCCGTGGGCGCTGGACGGCTTGGCCGGCGGCGAGTACATGGGCAGCAACTGCGCCGGCTTGGGCTTGGGCTGGCCCGGACGACGCCCCTCGATCTTGCGCTGCTCCACGCAGGTGGCGCAGGGACAAGCCTCGCGCAGCCACGCAAAGCTCCACGCGCTCCTGTGCCCGTCGGCCCAGTCGATCTCCAGTCCCTTGCCCTCGGTCAGCAGCACCCGAACCTTCTCCGGCGTGATGGCGCTGCGGCTCAGCGGCCGGTTCTCCGCGCTTTCCCGGGCTTGCTCCTCCTCCGACAGAATGCGTATGCCCTCGTGGCTCATAAATACAGTTTACAGTTCACAGTTCGTAGTTCACAGTTCTTGGCTGGCAATTGACAAGCGGGGCACTGTGAACTGAGAACTGCTTTTACTCACCAGCGCGGTACTGTGAACTATGAACTACGAACGTGAACTGTCTTACTGTTTCCAGAAAAACCACGCCGCCATCGAGAGCCCGATCGCCACCACCAGCCCGCGCAGCACCGGCTGCGGGACGCGTTTCGCCAGGCTGGCCGAAGCGTAGCCGCCGATTCCTGCGGCAATCATGGCAGCAAAACAGTAGCGCCACACAACCTGCCCGTCCGCGATAAAAATCGCAAAAGCAATGCCGTTCGCCAGCAGGTTAGCGACCACCTTGAGCGCGTTGATGGCATTGATGTCGTCGTAGCCGAAGAGCGCCAACATGGTCATGAAGAGAAAGCCTGCGCCGGCGCCAAAGTAGCCCACATAAAAGCTGACCGCGACGGCGGCAAAAAACAGCGGCACGCGGCGCGGCGCATGCACTTCTCCGGCCCTTACGCGCCCGCGCCGAACCTGCTTCAACCGCTCCAGCCCGCGCGAGACCGGACCGCTGACGGCAAAGATCGAAGCCGCGCCCAGCAGTAACCACGGCACCAGATGAAGAAATGTCATTTGCGGCGTGTTCAGCAGCACCAAGGCTCCGGCCGTTCCCCCAACTAGCCCGGCCAGCCCCATCAGCCCCGCCGCGCGCAGATTTTTCCGCACGTCCTCGCGATACGCGGCCACCGACGTAAGCTGGCCTGGCCAGATGGCCACCGTATTGGTGGCATTTGCGTTCACCGGCAGAACGCCCATGCCCAGAATCGCGGGAAACGACAGAAACGACCCGCCGCCGGCCACGGCATTCAGCACCCCGGCCAAAAATCCGGCTACAGTGAGCCAGATCCATCGCCAGTCCATGCTGGAGAAAAAAACCGGAGTGTGCGCCATTTCGCTTCATTGTAGCGGCCGACCATTCGCCGCTCGCGCCCGCTAACTTGCCCAATTCGCCATGTGCGCTCGAGGCGCGCCAAATCGCTGCCCTTGTCTTCCCAATTCCTCATCCTGTTCCGCCGGATCTTTTGGGCGGACCGCCAGACCAGACTGCCAAGTGACCGGAGCCCGCCGCAAATGAGGGGCTTGACACGAAGCGGGCGCATCCCTTGGGTCAGACATCGATGTTCCTCAATGCAATGGGTGGTTGAAGCCAGTATGTATGCGCGGAAGCGAAGCAGCATGGTATTGGAGTAGTAACTGCGGGTAAAGCAGACGATTATGAAACTTGGGACGAATTGGTTGAACCTGTCCGCCACGAACCCGACCCCGAGCGCATGAATGATTTCCTGGCAGTTCAAATGTCCCAAGGGTTCCGCGAACAGATCATTAAGTGGTTCAAATAATGGTTGGGCCGCTCAGCGTTGCTGAGCTCCCCGCGATTTGCGCGGAACGCGCGGTAGCTGCATGCAATGCCCTACATCAGGACCTTCAGGCCGTGTTTCTGGACAATCGATAGCAGCTTGAGGGCCATGCCGCTGGGCTTTTTGGCGCCGGTCTCCCACTTCTCCACCGTGGACTCGCTGGTGTTGAGATAGCGCGCAAAGAGGGGCTGGCTGACCTTGTGGCTTTCGCGAATCTGCTTGATCTGCCGCGGTGCAAAGGACTCGGGAACGGCGAGGCAGGCGGCGTCGAAGCGACGCATGGTGGCCTTGTCGATAGTTCCGGCGCGATGCATGCCCGCGGCTGCGCTGTGAATGGCCTCAAAGGCCTCGCTCTTGTACTTACGGCCGGCGCTCATCGGCAAATCTCCTCCAGTTCGCCGCACTGCAGTTCGCGCGCGGCCTCGGCATCGGTTTTGCGAGCCTAAACCGCCGCCAAACCGCGAAATGCAGCCAGTTCGCCGTCGTCGATATTCGCGCGGTCCTGTTTAGCGAACAGATAAACATAAACCCAGTACCGGCAGCCCCGGGCGAGAACAATCGAGCGATAGAGATTGCGGCCCAGACGCTTCTTGAAGACGCCGCCGCCGAGGTCGTCGGCTTGACCGAGCATGACCTGATGGATAGCGGTACATAGCTCCGCGTCGCTGATACGCGCCTTGCGTGCTCTCCTTGAAAACCAGGCGGTCTTGAAGATCCGCCAGGGCTCTTGCTTCTGGATCGCCACAAATCAATTGTAGCACCAGGTGCTATCAAAAAAGAGCGAATATTTTCAGGCTGATGCACAAAGTCCGTCCGCAATGCGGACGGACTTTGGTAATACGCCGAAGGCACGGTTGCTGCATGCAGGGCTCAGTCCCCGGCAACGGGCTCGCCTTCTTCTTTGCGGATGCGGTTGATGGGGCTGGCAGCGTTGTTCGATGCGGGGCGGATGCTGTCGAGGCTCACCAGGCCGTCGGCGGGCTTTTCACCGAGGACGTGCTCGCGATACAGCTTGGCCATCCTGGCGTTTTCGGCGTCCTGCTTGAGCTTGGCTTCGAGACTTTGTTTTTCCAGGCTCTGCTTGTCGCGGGCACGGATGCGTTCTTCGCGCGCGTTCTTGGCGATGCCCAGGTTGTCGAGCGTGTGGTTGGCTTCGGCGTTCACGTGCTCCATGTTGAGCTGCAGATGGTGGCCCACCTGATTCATGCCCACCTTCTTGCCGCCGGCGAAGATCTCGTGGCGTCCATGCTCCTCGTACCACTTGGTGAGCGTGGCCGTCATGTGCATCTTCTCGATGATGTTGCGCCAGCCGATGCCGGTATTGTACGCGCAGAAGCTGATTTCGCCTTCCTGCGTGGCGTAAGGAATGATGCACTGCTCGGTGCGGCGGAAGTCGTAGTTGAACAAATCCTGGAACCACATGCCGGCGATGAAGAGGAAGTTCCAGCGGTCCTGGCGGCGCTTCTTGATGTCTTCCATGGTCCGGTCGCCTTTCACGCTGCCGTAGTTCTTGCCGGTGGCGTTGAAGGTCTTGTCCATCTTCTTCAGCATGTCAGTGATCTTGAAGTGGGTGGGCGCCTGGAAGGGATCGTAATTACGCAACAGCGAGAGACCAAGGCCAATTACAGAAAGCCATCTGCCGCGAGCGGCGTCGTTCACCTTGGCCAAGTCCTTAGCCACCTGGTCCATGTGCAGGAAGGCCGTTACGGGCGCGGCTTCCTTGGTTTCCTTGTCGATCATCATGGCCATGCCGATGCCGCAGTTGGGATGGCATCCGCAGGAGAGCTGGCCCCACTCGGCCTGCGGCCCGTGCACCAGGTCGGCCCAGTCGGAGAAGGTGCTCATAAAGCTGATGGGGAACCAGTCGCGCTCGGGCACGCCGAAGCCGCACTGATTCTTGATGTCGTGGGCCATGTGGCTGAGTGTGTAGCGCTGGGCCACACGGCGCTCGTCGGTAATGTCCTCATCGCGGCCGGTAAAGCTGACCGGCTGGAAGCTGAGGAAACTGATGGTCTTGGGATTGTCGAGCGCGAACTGGATGATGCGGCCGACCTGCTCGTTGTTGATGCCGTTCACGATGGTGGTGACGGGCACGATCTCCACGCCGGCTTCGTGAAGGTTGTTGATGGCCTGCAGCTTTACGTCGAAGAGGTTGCCAACCTTGCGGTGCGAGTTGGCGGCATTACCGATGCCGTCGAATTGGAGATACACGTAGCGCAGGCCTGCTTCCGCGGCGGCGCGGCACAGCTCCTTGGACTTGGCGAACTCGATGCCGTTCGAGGCCGCCTGCACGCTGTTGTAACCCACCTTGCGCGAGTAAGCCACGGCGTCAAGGAAGTAGGGCGAGAGCGTGGGCTCGCCGCCGCTGAACTGCACACTCATCTGCCGCTTGGGCTTGATGGTGATGGCGTTGTCAAGCATGGTCTTGATCTCGTCCCACGTGAGCTCGTGGACGAAGCCCACCTGGTTGGCGTCCATGAAGCAGGGATCGCACATCATGTTGCAGCGGTTGGTCAGGTCGATAGTCAGCACCGAGCCGCGGCCATTGGTAATCGTGGAGGTGCCGTGATGGTGCAGATCCTGGTCGCCCTTGCCGTGGGCGCGCATGTCGCGACCGGGGAAGCTCTGTTCGAGATGCTTGAAGAACGCCGGATCGATCGACATTACGTCTTCGAAATGGCCGTGCTTGGGGCAGTCCTTCACCATCAGGATTTTGCCGTCGCGCTCGATGATCTGGGCCTTGATCTCCCCCACTTTCTCGTTGAGCAGCACTTCGTGGGGCAGCTTTCCGTCGAGAATCTGCTTGCGGATCTCGGGGACGCACCTGGGGCAGAGCGAGTCCGTGGTGCGCGGCCAGCCGAGCGGCGGCTTCTCCTTTTGCCAGGACTTCATCAGGGGCTTGTCGCTCCACTTGGGCGTGAAGGAGGGGTTGGGGCTGATGCGGTTCAGTCGGTCGAAGACGACCCACGCACCCCGCGCCGCGTAGACCGCGGCCTTCTCAACATACTTAACAGCTTTAGCCATAAATCCAATCTCCCCAATCAAAAATTTGTTCCCATAGCCGGTCCGCTTTGTTGGCCTGCTTGCTTGGCCGTCCATTTCGAAACTGAACGGCCTGAAAACCCATTGCAAGGGTAATCGGGCGGGCTTGGCATCCCAACCCTAGTGCAGTGAATGGTGGAAACCTGCGAGTGAATGGGGAGAATGGCGAGAGGAACGGGAGATCGCGAAGGGTTGCCCGGGAGGACCCTAAGTCGTTTCAGGAGATGGAAATGCAGCCGAGGCAGTTCCTGCAGCATCGCTCACTGCAGCGCGTAGCCCAGCAGAATACCCGCCGCGGCCTGGCCCTCGCAATTCGCCTCCGTGCTGACGAAGTGGTCGTGGGTGGTGGCGCAACTATAGAGAGGCACGGTTGACAGGCCCGCAGGCGGCTGCGTGTACGCGTAGCCTTCGAGACCGAGAGCCAGCGCGCCTCCGCAGGCGCTGTCGGTAGAGACGAAATAATCGGTTGCGCCGTTTTTGCAGGCATAGAGCGCGAGGGTTGCGTCTTGGCCAGCTCCATTCTGGGGGCTTTCATAGAGATGGCCAAGCGTGGACTCGAGAGTGAACCCTCCTGCCTGATCGATGTATCCAGTGGTGGTCTCGTGCACGCTCGAATTCTGGTAAAGATTGAGCGCCATCAGCGGCTGGCCCGGCTTCCAGTTGTCTACGCCTACATCCCACTGGTTGGGTTGCGCGGAGCTGCTTATGGCAGCGGGCGAGGCGTTCCACGCCGGACGGGGATTGGAAATCGAGGTCAGCAGTTGGACGATCGGATACGAGCCCACGTCGAGGCTGCCGTAGGGGTCGCGCACAAATCCTGCGATGAAATTCGATTCATAGCCGGTGGCGTTGGTGTCGAAGGTGTGCAGCTCCTGCCACGGCGTGGCGCCCGTCAGCAGCGAAGCGGCGGGAATGCGGTAGAGCGTCACGCCCATCTGGCCGCGCTCCTGAACATTGCCGGTGGTGGAAGGCTGGCGCACGTCCGCATTGAAGACCGCGTACCAGTATTGAGTGGCGGGATCGTAGGCCATGTCGCCCCAGCTTGCCTGGGGGTCTTCAAGGCCGTTGGTGGCCAGCGTGCCGACGAGTTGAAAGTGAACGCCGTCGGTCGAGGTCGCTTCACGGTGAACGGTGGCGGCGTTGGAGTCCTCGTAAAAGAGGGTGATGGCAGACTTGCCGTCGCCGTTATAGGGCGCGGGCTGGCCTACGCCGTAGTGGATTGCGGTAGCCGCGGCGATAATCGGATATGGATACTTCTTCCAATGGACGCCGTCATTGGAAAAGGCCACGCCGATGCTGTTGGCGAAGCCGGACTGGAGGGCCGTGCCCACGTAATACATGGCGTAGGAGTAGGTTTGGCCGTCGCCGAGCGGGTTTACGAACGCGCCGCCGGTCACCTGCGGATTGCAGGTGTAGGCCGAGTCCCACGTTCCCGGCGTTTCCCCCATCACCGTCACCGGATCGGAGACTTTTCCGGTGAGGGGATCGACGGTGGAGTACTGGATAGTATCAGAGTCCTGAGACGAGTCGTTGGGGTTGGGTGCGTAGCCGCACCACCAGATCTTGATCGTGCCGGCGGATTCGATGACCGAAGGCGAGTAGTCGTAGAGATTGGGACGGCCCACGATGGCACCGGCGGGAACGCCTTTGATAGAAGCGCCGCAGCCGGCGGCGAGTAGAAGCGCCAGGGAAAGAATCACAAGGGTTGGACGGTTCGCGGCAGAGAGCGGCGCACGCAGAGAGCCAGGAATGAAACGGCCATTCCGGCCGGAAGCAGTCGACACGCAGAGGTCCTATCTCTGGATTCGGGGAAAAATGTGACGCAAAACAGTTTGCGGAGAGCCGGGCGGTGGTTCTTTATGCCCCTTATGAAATAAGTTGAAGCTTCTGCGCCGCGCCGGCTGCTTTTCTTCGCTTACCCGCGAAATCCAAACAGCAACCACCAGCTCCGGTGCGCACGAGGGACAGCGATATGGAAGTCAAATCGCCAGCCTGGACGGTGCGCGTCAGGTTTATCTGATAGTGATGCGCTAAATATAGCAGAAAAAATCGGCGTGTTTCGGGACAAAATCGGGAGCGTTCAAACGTTGAAGGGGCAGGAGTTGTGCGTCCATGGGGGGTGGGCGCTCCAGCCTGCCCGGCGCGCTGTGAGGCCGGCCCTGACATTAGTGGTTTTGGGGCCATCGCTTTCACGGCCCGGCTGCGGTGTCGGTGCGTGCTGCCTGGTTGATAATCTGCTGCACCAACACGATGCGGACGTGGATGTGGCTGGCGAGGTCGGGGAGGAATTCGGTGATGAAGTTGTCGATAGGCGCGGTGGACAGATCGAGTCCGTAGCGGGCGGTGCTGGCGCGGAGATTGGTCTTCTGGCCGGGCACGTAGAGATTGTTGATGGACTCGTCGGCGGCGAAGCCCACCAGGTCCGCGTAGTTGGGCATGCCTTTGCCGTTGTCGCCTTCGGTCCACGCAATCTGGGCGATGCAATGAACCGCGCGGCGCTTGATGCTGGCGTTGGGCATGCGGTGGTAGTGCGGGTCCTGGTGGGTAATCGAGGGAATCAGGAAGGTTCCGAAGAACTCGCCCACCATGTCCTGTGTAAAGCTGACGCCCATGTCGTTCGCCCAGCCGTGGAAGCCAGGGCCCTCGGGCGAGTGCGAGTTTGTGGCCACGGTAAACGCCGATCCCCCGGCGATGGTCAGTAGGTTGAAGGGGTCGATGAGGTTGCGGCCGGCGAGATGCGCCTTCTGAAGCGGTGTGAGCGCTTTGACCTGCGGCCCATTGAGGAAGCGCGCGTACCAGTTGATGATGGGAACGTGCGGCACGCAAAGGGTGACGCCGACGATGCGCGGCGGAGCGGCGAGCGCGGCGGTGTAGGCTTCAGAAACTTCTTCGGCGCGCACCGCCGCCGTGGCCGCCAGGGTGGCGGCGGCATTGCGCAGCTCGCAGGGACCGGCCGGAGCAAGATTGGGATGCGTTGCAGACTTGGCCTGGGGCGCGGAACTGGATTGAGGCGCGGACCCTTGTAGCTCTGGCGCCGACACCTGGGGTTGAGGCGCGTCAGGGAGGGCTGCGGCCAAGGACGGCCGGTTGCTCTGCGCAGGCCAAGCGGGAATGCCTGCGGAGACCAGGAGGCAGGCGAGCGAGCTTCTTTGCATCCAGCGTCTTGCGAGAACTGCCATCGATCTCCTATTTACGGCCAGCCCCAACCGGTGGGACGCTAATTAGTGGAAAAAGGTCGCACCCGACGTCGTTGCACGCAACGTCACTCGTGGTCGCACGCAACAAAGGTCCCTGGAACCGTGTTCGACTTCTACAGCATAGGTTCGGGAGCCGCGACCCTGTTAACGTTTGCGGCACGTTGCCCCGGGCAGGTATTGACGCAATAGAGTCCGTCCAGGAGACTGAGATCAGGTTGGCTCGAACGGCGAGAGACGGCTGGATGTGTAACCGCTTCGAGAAGCGCTTATCCTCGAAGGTGACTCGAATATGAGCAGTTATCCCCCACCCGGCCCCAGTATTCCCGGTTTCGGCCAACGCATTGAAGAGGCCATCGAGCTGATGGAGATGGAACTGCGTCACGCCGTGGCCTATGTGAATGACGCCGTGGTGCCGCAGGTGCGGCGGGAGTCCATCTCGGCCATGCGCAGTGTGGCCGACACGCTGCACAACCTGGCCGACTGCTTCGAGGCGTCGGGGCGCCCGGCGGGTGAGCCCGCCCGCCCGGCGTCTGGCCCGCCTCAGAACCCGCCAAAGGATCCACGCACTTGAATCTTCTCCGCTCTGGTCCGAGGCGCGGTATGCGCGCGGCTAGCCTGGCGGGGATGGGCATGTTGTTGCTATTGACGAGTGGATGCCGCCAACGCAGCCAGGTGGCGCAGTTGCCGCCGCAGCAACTGCCGCCGCCTGCTTCTGTTCCTCTGCCGGCAACTCCTGCTCCGGCAACCGAGCCTCCGGTGCGCATTCCCATCACGCCGGCTCCGCCCGGCGGCATCAGCGCCGGGGATCTCGACTTTATCGCCACGCATCGGCCCATCGCCAGTCAGACCGGCTACGCCAGCTGGTATTCGGCGCCGTACAAGGGGCGCAAGGCCGCGAATGGCGAGGTCTTCGACGATCACGCTATGACGGCTGCGCATCGCACCCTGCCCATGGGGTCGCTGATCGTGGTCACCAATCTCGAAACCGGGCAGTCAGGCGCGATGCGCATCACCGACCGCGGACCGTTTGTGGAGGGGCGCATTCTGGACTTGACCATGGCTTCGGCAAAGGCTACCGGCATCTACCGTGCGGGAATGGCCAAGGTGCGCATGGATGTGTACGAGACGCCCAAGCCCATTGGCACGGGCGGACGCTGGTGCGTGCAGATAGGCGCCTATCACAGTGAGCACGCGGCGCTGCGCATGAAGGCCAGGCTGGAGCGAGAGTATCCCTCCTCGAACGTGATCGAATTTCCCGGCGAGAACAGCTACTGGGTGCGCATCCGTCCGCAGGGTGACGATCGCACCTCGGCCGAGTACATCGCACGTCATACGCATCCCAGCGAAGGCGACGCGTTCCTGACGCGGCTGGATTGATGAAGGCCGGCGCAGATTCTGGCTGCTGGCTAGTCCACGATGCGGGAACCCGCCAGATTGTAAAATCGTGCCCTGTTGCAAGGCCGATCTGCGCGATCGGCCCTAGGGCCTGTTAACTCTACTGGGGTGGCGGCGACAGGAGCCGATTTTCCGAGTTCCAGGAGCGAGGAGCGACGCCTACCGGGTGTCTGCTAGCGAGGAGCGACAACGAAATTGGGAAAATCGGCCCTGTCCCTTGGGGTTGCGGCCAAAATCGGGTCATACTTCGTTGTCGTCCTAGGCGGTGGGCCCGCCACAGCCGTCGTCCTCCGCCTCGCCTGACCCGATTTTGGCTGGCAACGCCATCCACCCCACTAGCGTTAACAGGCCCTAGCACTTGGGATGGGGGTTTTTGAATGGAAGCTCGATGGGCAGCCAGTCGGAGAGGCGGTGGGCATTGATCTGGTCGTCGGTGGGGTTGGCGGGAATGGAAGAGCGGGTAAGGGCGACAGCGATCTTGATCTTCCCCTTGACGCAGTAGGCGGCGAGCATTGCGGAAAGGTCCGTGCTGGCCTTATTCACATAATCGGCGGGAAGCGTGCCCTGCGCGCCTGGGATATCGATCGCGCCCATGGTCATCTCGTCCATGACCGGCCCCTGGCTCTTGGCGCCCGAAATATCGTATTGGACTACGAGATCGGCGCGGGTCTCCAACATTTCAGGATTGGCCGCGTATTGGATGGGCGGAATGGTGAGGCCTGTGGGGTTTGGCTTGGCGGGCGGCGCGCCAAACGCGAGATGGTAGGGAGCGCCCTGCCATTTGGGCGTGACAGGAATGCCGGAACCCGGGTTACCGGCGCTTCCGCACCCGGCCAGCAAGAACATGGCTGCAAAGGCAATAATCGTGCTTTTTCTCACGTCATCCTCCTCGTGCTAATCGATGACGCGCCATCATAGCACCGTCGCGTCGGATTGGGTGCGGTCCTCGGCACAGCGTGCCCACGCCTGGCAGTGACGCTGCGCCGCCGTGCTGCTTCCGGAACCGTATGGCGGCATTACCAAAGGTATACCCGCGGCTGCTTAACCGCACGAATCCGGATGCCGAGCTCGCAAGAACCAGCCGATCAGTTCAATGCGGGACTGGACCGTTTGCCCGCCGCCTCAAAATATGGAGCATCTCGGCTGGGAATTGCGCGTCTAACGGTGCAAAGGCAGTAGGAACGCGGGCTCCGGAAGGCCGAATCAATCGCACTTAGGCTTCGCGTTGCGGGCCGGGTGTGAACCAGTACGTCTCCGGGCTGAATTGGAGCGGTTTCAGAGTTCACTCGGCTTTTTGAGGATGACGAGAGGTGGTTTTCTTGAAGAGAAAGGCCACCTGGCGGCAACGCCTTCGAGGTGCGGGAACTCTGAACCCGCTGTGGAAAGAGGCCAATCATGCACACTCCCCCTATCTCCGCATTTTGCGATCGCTCTCCGCATTCAGCTTTGCCCCGGGACCGAAGTGCCGAAGCCGTCTATCGCGGCTTGACGATTGCGGCCATGCTCCTGTTGCTGGCCAGCCTGTGGGTGTTCTAGAGAGAGCGCATCCGAGGACGCAGATTTTACGCCGTGTCATCCTTGAGCAGCCCCTTTGCAGCCCGACTCGCTTTTTGCGAGTTGCGGATGGGGCCCGGGCATCGACGGGCTTGTCAGAGGCAAACGCCTTCGGCGCATCGACATGGTTGTGAGCCTGATCTTCTCGTTGCTATTCCTCACGCTTTGTGCTGGCCTGAGATTTGGTTTGACTGCTGCCGAGCGTGAAGGCCAGAACCAACCAGTCTGGTTCATTGCTGGGTTCGCACTATGGGGCATATTCTTTGGAGTCCCTTCCCAGCTTGGCGCCGGCAAAGGATTTAGCTTCGATCGGGGCGGCCATCGCGCAGGAAGCATCAGTGGCTGAGTGCGCTGGGGGAAACTGCGCTCGGCCAACCTCAGGCCGGCGCGGTCGGACCTACCATTGCCAGCGGCTTTTCCCGATCCGTCTTCAGCGTGGGCACCGCGGCTAGCAGGCTTTTTGGCGTACCGGTGTTGCGGGCGCGTCAGCAACCTCGCACAAGGCCCCATTTCCACTACCCGACCGGCGCGCATCACGGCGATCCGGCTGGCCGCTTCGCCCACTACAGCGAGATCGTGCGAGATGAAGAGCATGGCCAGCCCCTGCTGCTGCAGATCGGCGAGCAGCGCCAAGATCTGGGCCTGCGCCGTCACGTCGAGCGCCGTGGTGGGCTCGTCGGCGATGAGCAGGCGCGGCCGGTTGATGAGCGCCATGGCAATCAGGACGCGCTGCCGCTGCCCGCCGGAAAACTGGTGCGGATAGTCGCCGTAGCGCCGCGCCGCATCGGGAATGGAAACCGCCTCCAATGCGGCGATGGCTTCGCGCCTGGCCGCGGTTGACCAAACCCGCGACCACGCCGTCCAGGATCAGCCGGCCAATGTTGATTTTGCCCATTTTAACTCCTCCTCTTTGGGGACTGCCGGACTATACGCGTGCCGCAAAATGAGACGCAATGAGATAAGGTAAATTGGCCCGTGCCGGTGCGCTCGGACCATATCGGTGACACTCAATATGCGCCCTTTCGCACCCAGCGCTTGACGCGCGGCAGACGGTGGCGTAGGTTGGGCGTACACGGGAAAGGAGGTTGATCCAGCCAATGAATAAAGATTCTTCCAGTTGTAACTTACGTGAGGTGACTGAGGCCTGAGGCCCTTGCGCCTACGGCTCAGGTAAGACCCGGCAGAGGGGTCTCTGCCATGGCTCTGGCATTCGCCCCAAGCGCGAAGGCTTCAGTCCAATCTAAACAGATCACCGGCAGCGGCCTGGGAACGCACGTTTCCGGGCCGTTGTTGCGTTTGGACACCGTCGGCGTTGACGTGGCTCCAGCGCGGCCGCGCCGCGAGAACGCCGGAGCCAGGCGCTTGGTTCAGGAACACACGCCATCCGTCACGCATCGGAGTGAGCAGAGGAAGTGTGCAAATAAGCGCAGGGATTCTTCATGAAAGGCACGCTGTCGAACCTGATAACGGGCGTGCAGATCGCCTTTGCGCAGCCGTTCCGCGTGAGGACACGGTAGTGACCGAAGGCAATTGGGGATGGATCGAGGAGATCGGAATGATGTACGTGGTGGTGCGCATCTGGGACCTGACCGACTGGTGGTGCCGCTCTCGTATTTTCTCGATCATTCCTTCCAGAACTGGGCGCGCACCAGCGCCGATCTGTTGGGCCACTGCTATATCTATTTACACGGTTCCCGTAGAGCCCTTGCGCGCGGAACTGCGCAGGATCTGCGAATCCACACCGCTATGGAACAAAGGGTGTGCATGTTGCAGGTTTCCGATGCTTTCCAGGGCACGCTGCAACTGCGCGCGCTGATGGACGTGCGCAATTCCGGTGATGCCTGAGATCTGCGATGTCCGGTGAGGGAAAAGCTGGTGGATTTCCTGCAGAAGAACTACCCGGGGAACCTGCCTCGCTATCGCGCCGAGGTGGAAACAAAATTGGTGGGCCGTGCCGAACAGGAAGACGAGCATGGGCCACGCCTGATTCCATCCAAAGCTGCACCGCCCGGCGACCAACCGCTGCGCAAGACCGGGTAGCGGCGAACGGGCCCGCCTCAATCCGCTAAAATTCACACAGTATGAAATGTCCATTTTGTGGATTCGGGCAGGATCGGGTGGTGGACTCGCGCGAAAGCAAGGAGGCCGACTCGATCCGGCGGCGGCGGGAGTGCGAGCGCTGCAACCGACGCTTCACAACCTACGAGCGCATCGACGAAATTCCTTATATGGTGGTGAAGAAAGACGGCCGTCGCGAGCGCTTCGACCGCCAAAAAGTGCTGAGCGGGCTGCTGCGCGCGTGCGAAAAACGGCCGGTTTCATCGTCGCAACTGGAGAAGATTGTCGATGCCGCGGAAGGTTTCCTGGTGGACGCGCCGGAGCGCGAGCGCTCTACGCGCGAGATCGGCGAGCTGATCATGGAGCAACTGAAGGGGCTGGACACGGTGGCTTACATCCGTTTCGCGTCCGTCTACCGCGACTTCACCGACGTGCGCGAGTTCAAAGAAGAGCTGGAAGGGCTGTTGCGGAGCCATGGGAAGAAAAGCTAGCTGCTAGCCTCCAGCTTCTGCCTGCTAGCTTCGTCAGTGCTCTCTCTGACGCTCTCGATCAAGTGATGCAACGTATCACGATTGCTTCTTCCGCAAGGGGAATCCGATGAAGGAAAATAGAACCCACAAAATCACTCTCATTCCTGGCGATGGCATTGGGCCTGAGGTCACGCAGGCGGTGGTGCGCATCCTCGAAGCGACCGGGGTGCACTTCGAGTGGGAGCGGTTCGCGGCCGGCGCGGAGGCCTTCGAGGCTCACGGCGAATACATCCCCGCCACTCTCTATGAATCCATCGCGCGCAACCGCGTGGCGCTCAAAGGGCCGGTGACCACGCCCATCGGCGGCGGCTTCAAGAGCATCAACGTCACGCTGCGCAAGCGCTTCGACCTCTACGCGAACTTCCGGCCCATCCGCAATCTGCCCGGCCTCGAAAGCAAGTGGCCCGGCGTCGACCTGATCGTGGTGCGCGAGAATACCGAGGGCGAGTACGTGGGCCTGGAACACGAGGTAGTGCCCGGTGTGGTGGAAAGCATTAAGGTCATCACGGAAAAAGGCTCTACGCGCATCGCGCGCTTCGCCTTCGAGTACGCGCAGAAGCACGGTCGCAAGAAGATCCACTCCATTCACAAAGCCAACATCATGAAGATGTCGGACGGGCTGTTTCTGCGCTGCGCGCGCAAGGTAGCCGAGGAGTTTCCCAGCATCCAGTACGCCGAGCACATCATCGACAACACCTGCCTGCAACTGGTGATGAACCCCTACCAATACGACACGCTGCTGCTGGAGAACCTCTATGGCGACATTGTGAGCGACCTGTGCGCGGGACTGGTGGGCGGCCTGGGGCTGGTGCCGGGCGCGAACCTGGGGGCGGAGTGCGCCATCTTCGAAGCGGTGCACGGCTCGGCGCCCGACATTGCGGGCAAGGACGTTGCCAATCCTACGGCGCTACTGCAATCGGCGATCCTGATGCTGCGCCACCTGGATGAAATGGCCGCGGCCGACCGCATTAAAAAAGCCCTGGAGCAGGTCTATAGCGAGCGCAAGACGCTCACGCGCGACGTGGGCGGAACGGCCGGAACCAACCAGTTTGCAGACGCGGTCTTGGCCGCGATGGGCTGAGCGCTGTTTCCGGTGGCGCTGCCAGGTTGCGTCAATTGCTCTTCCTCGGTAAATTGACAAGCGTAAGAGCTACTTCCGCGTCATCCGCAGTTCGAAAATCATCCGTTCGTTCCCCTTGTCATCGATCAGGAAATGCCGATAGACGAGAATGCGGCCGCCTTCTTCCAGATGGGCGCGTGCGACAGTTTTGCGCCCAGGATGATCGGGATCGAGGGGTGTCGACCAGAGGACGATGTTCTTACCGTCGAAGGTGCCGTCGCTCTGGCGAATCGACATCGTCGTCTGCCGCGAGTCGTACCACACGGTGGTGAAGCGATTGGTTTTGGAATCGAAGCCGGAGACTCCGGTGCCGGTACTCCCGGTTCCATTAGAGCCGAAGAACGTAAAATCCGACTCCAGAAACTTGCCGTCCTGGACCATTTTCTGCTTGCACACGCCTTGCGCTACTCTCGGCTTCCCGTTCGCCGGAAAGAATGTTTGGACGACGTTCCAGTCGCCGGCAAATTGGGCAAGCAGCTTCTGGCCGGCGCCGGGTGCGTTGGGCGGCTCGTACTGGTTGTGGGTTTGTTGCGCGGCTGCCAAGGTGGCAACGAGCCACACGACGCTCATCCATTTCCTCATATCGACTGATGATATGCGAAAATCGCAAGCCAATCCATCGGAGGTTAAAGCACAGGGTAATCGCACCTAGAAAGGCGCGCCGGCAGGGTTGATTTCGGGTTCATATGTACCCCCCCCGGGGGGGGTGCGTGGGATTCTGCCATGAAGCTCCTTGTTTTCTGATGGTTGGATGCGTTTTCGGGTGCGATTAACATGCGATTTTGCGCAAGAAAACTTAGAATTAGAAGTGGTTTCATAACCCGTCCGTCATCGTCTCTCAGGGGCTTCTAAAGCCCCACGTTTTTGGAACTTATTGGCACGGCTGAAGCCGTGCCCTTTCAAAACAGGGTTATGAAGCAGCTTCTAGCTTTCCTGCGCTTTTTTGCGCCTGCCGGCCCCCGGATTCTCGAGCAGCCAAGAGTGACTTGGCAACGTTTCTTCACAGCATAGCGGAAGGGCAAAATTAACCTGCAACGAGCGGCGAAAATATATTTCCCGCCGAATGAGCGCGGTGCGGGCGATCTGGCCCTTGCAAGGCCTTGACAACGGCAAAGCGAAGGAGAGGAATCTTCAAGAGGATTGCTGGTTTATGAAACGCGATTGCCTGGGGCGTCCATACCCGGCGCTCTTTTTCTTCATGCTTTCCCGGTGCTATGATTCCTGCACGTCAATCTCAGGCTGGGATCGGCAACGTGCGGGCCGACATGTGCGAAGGCCGGATCGGCTTCTTATTTGTGGCAGGGACGTTGCCGGAATGGCTGGGCAGGCGAAGATGGAACTGGATGCCTCGAGCGCAAGCGCGGATGTGTGTGCCGAAACGGCGTCCTCCGGTCACGCGCCCGAACCCCCGCCGGCCGGCAATTTCGAGGAGGAGCGCCGCGAACTGGAGCGGGTGCTCGCGCATCCTGAGATCAGCCGCTCGGCCAGCCTGGTGCGCTTCCTTTCATTCATCTGCAACAAGTATTTCGAAGGCCAAGCCGAAGAGATTCGCGAGTATTCGATCGCCGTCGAGGCGCTGGGCCGCAAGGATTCCAGCTTCGATTCCCATATCGACCCCATCGTACGCGTCACCGCCCGCGCGCTGCGCAAGAAGCTCGAAGAGTTTTATAAGGACGATGGCCGCGACCACGCGCTGCAGATCGTTCTTCCGCTCGGTCACTACGTTCCGCAGTTTGTGCGCCGCGATGCAGGCACCGCGCCGCACACGGCGGCCGCTATCGGTGCGCCCTTCGCGGCCGCAAGCGAGCCGGCCGCCCCCCGTACCGCGCGCCATCCTTCTGCCCCACTTCACTTCCTGCGCGCTCACGGCACGGCGTTTGCCGTCTCCGCTGTGCTTCTCCTGCTCGTTCCCGCCGTTTTCCTTGCGGGCTACTACTTCGGACAAGCCAGGAATCGCCAGCCGCACCCGGTGAGCGAATCGCTCCGCTGGGGCGATCCGGTGTGGAGCGACGAGTTTAACGGCGCGGCCCAGCAATCGCCAGATCCGTCCAAGTGGACTTATGACGTGGGCAACCAGGCCGGCTGGGGCAATCGCGAGATCGAAGTCTATTGCGCACCCAAAGGCGGACCGCGGGACTGCGATCCGCGCCGTCCCAACGCCTTTCAGGACGGCGCCGGCCACCTGGTGCTGCGCGCCGTGCGCAATTCCGACGGCACCTGGACTTCAGCCCGCATCACCACGCGTGGCCTCAAGAATTTCCAATTCGGCCGCATCGAAGCGCGCATGAAGCTGCCCGTAGGCACCGGCTTGTGGCCGGCTTTCTGGATGCTCGGCTCCAACTTCCAGACCGCAGGCTGGCCGGCCGCGGGAGCTCTCTCCATTGTCGAAAATGTTTCCAGCATCGCAGGCAGCAACGGCCTGGGCCCTACCATTGTCCGCTCCACGCTCCACGGCCCGGGCTACTATGGCGCCAACGGCCTCTGGCACGATTTCAGGCTGCCCAACGGCGCTCGCGTCGACGATGGCAGCTTTCACACCTACGGCATCATCTGGTCGCCGGGCATGATTCAGTTCTACGTCGACGATCCGGCCAACATCTACTTCGTAGAGGATTCGAACGACTTACCCGAGGGAGGCGAATGGGTCTTCGACCATCCTTTTTATATGGTCATGAACCTGGCTGTGGGCGGGGACTGGCCCGGCAATCCCGACACCACCACGCCCAGCCCCGCCGACGTGCTGGTGGATTACATTCGCGTCTACAAGATTCCGCCTGTCTCCGCGCCCTCCATCCAATGGCAACCCGTGGATGTGAAGGCCGGCTCATCGGTGGCCAGCATCATCAAATTAAAGGCGTCCAGTTATCTGGGCCGCGTGCATCTTTCCTGCAGCACGGAGCCCGCCAGCGTGT
This sequence comes from Acidobacteriaceae bacterium, assembly GCA_030037545.1. Lineage (GTDB taxonomy): Bacteria > Acidobacteriota > Terriglobia > Terriglobales > Acidobacteriaceae > Telmatobacter. The sequence continues at coordinate 40,430 of JASHRF010000053.1, forward strand.
ACTGCGATCTGGGCCGCTCGGTGGTGAATTTTTCCGATACGCTTTCGCAGGAAGACAGCCTGACCCTTTCCACGGATTCGTTCACGGGAACCGGCCGCGTGGCCGCGCCCATCGGCCGCTACAAAGTCATGGTCACAGCCACCACCATCAGCGGCGACCACTCCCAGCTCAGCGCGCCCTTCGAGGTGAAGAACACCGATTGAGCAAGCCCGCCTCTTCTTTTGCCGCGAAGCGGCAACAACCTTCCGTGCGGCCAGACCGCGCATTCCAACAACGTGCCCTTTGAACTCACCCAGCAGGGCGATGAAGTGCATATTACCGGCACGCTGCCGCTCACCTGCTCCGACTTCAAAATCCAGCGCCCTTCGTTCCTCACCGTCGCTATCAAGAACGATATCCCGGTGCGCGTCGATACGAAGTGGCACGCACAATAAGCTCCTGGAGCCGGTTGCAAATATGCGGTCACATCCCTCAAGGGTTAAAGCCCGAGCCCCTTTTGATCTTTTCGGCACGCCTGAAGCCGTGCCCTTTCAAAGCGCTCATAATTTAATCATCTCGAGTCCCGAGTCCCTCAGTCCCTGTTTTTCCGTTTCACCGCAGGCCGCGCAGCGCCGGATACAGCTTTCTCCATTTCGCGTAGCCGTTTTTATACGCGGCCACGTCGGCCGCATCGGGCTCCACGCGCTCGGCCACGTGCAGCGCCTGCGCGCAAGCCTGGTCGAGATTCTCCCAGTGACCCGCGGCCACGCCAGCCATCAGCGCGCATCCAAATGCTCCGCCTTCTTCGGCCACCAGAATCTCCACGGCGTGCCCGTAGATGCCCGCCTGGATGCGCCGCCACAGCGGGCCGCGCGCGCCGCCGCCGCCCAGGCGGATGCCGCTCACCGGAATCTGCAGCTCATGGAAAAGGGTAAACGTGTCCTCGAGCGAGTAAGCCACGCCCTCCAGCACCGCGCGCACGCAATGCGCCGCCGTGGTCTTGGCGCCCAGGCCCACAAAGGCCGCGCGCACGTCGGGATCGAGATGCGGTGTGCGCTCGCCGAGCAGGTACGGCGCCCACTCCACGCCGTCGCTCCCCGCCGGAACGCCCGCGGCCTGCGCGTTGAGCGCGTCGTAACCTTGCCCGCAGAAGAACGTCTCCTTCAGCCAGCTCAGGCTCAATCCCGCAGCCTGCGTCACTCCCATCACGTGCCACAAGCCCGGAACCGCGTGGCAGAAAGTGTGCAGGCGTCCCTTGGGATCTTTGGTGGGCTCGGCGGTGGCCGCAAACACCACGCCCGAGGTGCCGATGGTGGCCGAAACGCTGCCCGGCTGCAGAATGCCCATGCCCACTGCGCCCGCGCCCTGGTCGCCCGCGCCCGCCGCTACCGGCGTGCCGGCGTTCAATCCCGTAAGCGCCGCTGCCTGCCCGGCGATGCGCGCGCAAATCTCCGGCGACTCGTAAACCCGCGGCAGCCAGCGCTCGGGAATTCCCGCCGCTTCCGCAACTTCTCGCGACCAGCGCCGGTGCGTGACGTCGAGGAGCAAAGTGCCGGAAGCTTCCTGCACATCGATCGCGAACTCGCCGGTAAGCCGGTAGCGCACGTAGTCCTTGGGGCACATCACGTGGCGGATCTTGGCGAAGATCTCCGGCTGGTGGTTCTTCACCCAGAGCAATTTGGTGAGCGTGAAATTGGGCAGCGCGGGGTTGCAGGTGAGCTCGATGAGCCGCTCGTAGCCGATCTTCTCCGTGAGCCAGTCGCACTCCGGCTGGGTGCGCGTGTCGCACCAGATGAGCGCCGGCCGCAGCACCGCTCCGTTTTCGTCGAGCATGACCGCGCCGTGCATCTGCCCGGTGAGCGCGATGGCGGCCACGCGGTCGCCGGGATTCGGGGACGAGGCGAAGGCGCCGTGAATGGCCTCCACGGCCGCGCGCCACCAATCCTCGGGGTCCTGCTCTGCCCATCCCGGATGCTCGGCGCGAAAAGGCGCATGCTCGCTGGAGGATGAGCCCATGAGCGTCCCTGCCGCGTCGACAATCACCGCCCGCGTTCCTCCCGTGCCCACATCGATGCCCATGAACCACATGCCCGCGCTCCTCGCTGTAAATCGGTTTTCTCTGCGCCCGCAGCATAGCAGCTTGGACCGCTCCGGGCAAAACCTAGCTTATCGTCGGGTCCTGGACGGCCAGTATGAATTCCGGTGAGTATGAATTGTCATCTGAGCCGAAGTACAGCGAAGAGGGAACCGTGCTGGCCGAGCTGGCCGATTCCGAGGCCGAAATCCGCGGCCTGATGGAACTGGACGGCGCCAGCAACGCGCGCCTGCTGGGCGAGGAAGGCCGGTTGCCCGGCATCGGCGTACACGAGCTGCTCTACGGAGTGGCTTACAGCCAGATTGTGAACGCCTCGTTCACCCACGCCTCGCCCTACGGCGGACGCTTCAACAGCAACCGGCGCGGCGCGTGGTACGCGGGCCTGGAGCGGGCCACCTCCATCGCCGAAGTAGCGTTTCACCAGCGCGAGCAGTTATGCGAAATCAACTGGCCCGATGAGGAAGTCTTTACCTGCCCCGACTACCTCGCCGATTTTTCCACGCCGTTTCACGATCTGCGCGGCGGGGACAGGCGCTACAGAAAATTTCTCAAGCCGGAGCCGATTCCCGCGTGCTACGCCGAATCGCAGCGCCTGGCCGCCAGCCTGCTGGAGCAGGGCGCCAACGGAGTTGTCTATCCCAGCGTCCGGCGCGCCGGCGGAACATGCGTGGCCTGCTTCCGGCCAGCGCTGGTCTACCACGTGCGTCGCGGGGCGAAGCTCGAGTTTCGGGTCCACGCTGAAACTCCGTTCACGGCCGGCCGCGTTCGGGCGGTAAAGAACTAAAAGCGGCGAGATTGCACCGTATTGCGATACGCAATTTCGCGGTGTGACCGAAGGCACATGAGCTTTTGCTGCCCCACGGCACAATAAGACTGTGAGGCCGGGCTGCCCGCGCGCCGTCCGCGCCAGGAGGAATTTGAAGCATGAGCGACTTAGCCACGCTGGTGGATGCCGTAGCCGTCGATCCGCTGGTCGGCCACCCCGCGGATTATCACGTGTTTCACAAGTTCATTGCCCGCTGCAAGGATCTGGCGGCCATCGCCACGGCGGTAGTGTGGCCGCTCTCCGATGTGGCGCTGCTGGGCGCAGTCGAAGCTACCACTCATGGCCTCATCGAGCCGGTGCTCATCGGCCCTGGCGACGCCATGAAGAAGCTGGCCGGCGAAACGGGCGTGGACATTTCAAAACTCACCATCGTCGAAGCCGACTGCGAGTCCAAGGCCGCGGAAATCGGCGTGGCCATGTGCCGTGCGGGGACTGCCCAGGCGCTCATGAAGGGCAGCCTGCACACCGATGAGATGATGAAAGCCGCCATGCAGCGCGACACCGGCCTGCGTACCACGCGGCGCATCTCCCACGTCTTCGTCATGGATACGCCGGCCTACGCGCGTACCCTGCTCATCACGGATGCGGCCATCAACATTGCGCCCGAGCTCGAAGACAAGGTCGACATTGTGCAGAACTCCATCCACCTGGCTCATGCGCTGGGCATTCCCGAGCCCAAAGTGGCGCTGCTTTCAGCGGTCGAGACCGTGAATCCCAAAATCAAATCCACGCTCGACGCTGCGGCTCTATGCAAGATGGCCGAGCGCGGCCAGATCACGGGCGGCATCCTCGACGGGCCGCTGGCCTTCGACACCGCGGTGAGCGAGAAGGCGGCCGGCATCAAGAAGCTGGTTTCGCCGGTCACTGGCCAGGCGGACATTCTGGTGGTGCCCGATCTGGAGAGCGGCAACATGCTGGCCAAGCAGCTTGAGTATCTGGGCGGCGCGCAGTTGGCGGGCATCGTGCTGGGCACGCGCGTTCCGGCCATCCTCACCAGCCGCGCCGACTCGGCCGAAACGCGACTCACCAGTTGCGCCGTGGCCGTGCTGCTGCACTACGCAACCCATCCGGCGGTGAAGGTCTAGCGGCATTTTCGGAAATACGTGAACTGTTGAGGGCTGCGAAGGTGGATTTTAATTTCACCTCAGCGACACCGGCTCTGCGAGCCGTCTGCCGCTGGGGGCCCGGAGAGGAAGAATCCACTCAGCAGTGGCGGCTTCGGTCTACACCTTTTCCGAAAATGCGATCACGTTCTTCATTTGCGGTGCCAGTCATTCATGGTTTGCAGATTTGTTCTGTGGGAGACCAGCTTGCGACACGAACCATTACTTTCGCTATTTTCTGAGATATTTCTCAGGCAGCGTCAATCCCGGCCGTTCCTCGTCCCATAGAATGCTGGCCACCCAGTAACGTCCGTGGGCGCGCACGATCTGGATGGAGTTAATGCCTCGCGCGAAGGGCCTGGAATCATTGACCGCGTGGCGGCTTTCGTAGGTGCTCCAAACATCCACGAGGTTCCCGAACTCCTCGACACGATTGGCGATGCTGCGTTCGAAAAAGCCGTGAGCTTTGAAGTACGGATCGTCGCGTTCGACATACATGTCAGGGGTCAGGAAGACAACGTCGCTCATGCGCGCCGGCTGATTCCCGCTGGCGGCAACATCGGGACGGATGACGCCGAGCCGGCCATCCGGCAGGAACAGCGAACGAAAGCGAGTCCAATCTCGAGGTTTGCCGGCGGGTCCTGAGATTACGTCATAGAGCGCGGCTACCAGGTGCTCGACGGTGTCCACGTCGCCCGCGTTCTTCGCGGCCGGCCACCCCGGGTGAGCCGCGATTGACCCTACGAGCGGAGGCGGCGCAGGCTGAGCAGCTTTCGATGACTGTTGCGGCAGTGCCTGCAGAGCGAGGCCTGCCAGCAGCATGCTTGATGCAATGAGCGGTATCGCTTTCATGATGCGCTCCTTGAATTGGGCTCGACTGGTGAGGGTATCCCGCCCATTGTTCTCTTGGTTCCTGGTTCTGTTTTTCCCTGCCTCATCCCACTTTCACCAGCCTGCTCTGCAACTCCTCGAGCGTGTGGCCCTTGGTCTCAGGATAGAAAAGGGTGATCACGACCAACTGCAGCAGGGTGGCGGCGGCAAAAAAGATAAACGGCGTCTGCGGGCTTAGGGCGTGGGCCAACACCGGGAACACGAACAGAATCGCCATGTTGAAGGCCGCCATGCTGGCGTTTCCCACCCCCTGGCCCTTGGAGCGCACGGAGTTGGGAAACACTTCGCCGATATAAACAAAAACCACCAGTCCCTGCGACAGCGCGAAGAAGGCAATGAAGGCCACCAGCAATCCCAGCAGCGCCGACTGATGGCTGTTGGCGGCGAAGACCCAGGCCACGCCGGAGAGGCAGGCAGCGGTGCCGATGGCGCCCACAATGAGCAGGCTTTTGCGCCCGAAGCGGTCGATCATGGCCATGCCCACCAGCGTAAAGATCAGGTTGGTGGCGCCGATGGTGATGGCCTGCTGATCGCTGGAAAGCTGGCTGAAGCCGGCAGCGATAAAGATGGTGTGCATGTAGCTGAGGATAGCGTTGATGCCGGTGAGCTGATTGAATGCGCCGATGCTGATGGCCAGGAACAGCGGGTAGCGGTACTTCCAGCGGAAGACCGGCTCGTGCACGGTAGCGTGTTCGGCGCTGATGGCCGACTGGATCTCGGCGAGCTGGGACTGCGCATCGGGCGCGCCCATTTCAGCCAGCACCGCGAGCGCTTCGTGGCCGCGGCCGCGCGCCACCAGCCAGCGTGGCGAGCGCGGAATGCCGAAGAGGAGAATGAGGAAGATGAGTGCAGGCAGCGCGCCCACGCCGGCCATTACCCGCCAATCCGCTCCGCCGCCAAGCCCCAGATGGCTTCCCGCATGGGTCAGCCGCACCAGGAAATTCGACGTGTACCCAACCAGGATGCCGGAGACCACGTTGATCTGGAATGCGCCTACCAGGCGACCGCGCAGCGCCGCGGGCGCCAGCTCGGCGATGTAGACGGGTCCCAGCACCGACGCCGCGCCGATGGCCAGCCCGCCGGCAAAGCGCGCCGCCAGCAGCATGGGCCAGCTCACCGAGCAGGCCGCGGCCAACGCCGTCAGCACGTAGAGCGCGGCGGCCAGGCGCAGTGCCGCACGCGCGCCCAGCCGCTGCCCGATGACTCCGGCCGCAAAGCAGCCCAGGATGGTTCCCACCGGCGAAGCGGCTACCGTCAACCCCATGCTGTGCGGGCTCAAACCATACTTGCGCACCACCGGGTCGATCATGCCCGAAATCACCACCGTGTCGAAGCCGTAGAGAAGCCCGCCGAGGGCTCCGGTGACGGTCGCATTCATCAGCCTGGAATTGGGACGCATGAAAAGTGTCGCACCTCAAAAATCCCCACCATGGTTACAGAGAGACCAGTCCGCGAGCAAGGCGCACAACCCATTTAGTGCGGCCGCGCCAGCACCGCCAGCACCCGGCAGCGGTGTTTGTCGGCGGCGCACCAGGCCAGCGGCATCTCGCTGTCAAGCCACAGGCAGTCGCCCGCGTCCAGCACATCGCGGACCCCTCCCGCATCGAGCGCGAGTTTGCCTTCGAGCACATAAAAGACGCCCGCGACCGGACCCGCAGCGGACAGCGGCGCGGGGTTGCCGTGGCCAAGTTCTATGATTTCGGCGGCCAGAAGCGGACCGGCGTCGGCGCCATTCAGGGGTGTGGTTCGGGCCGTCTCGGGACCGCGCCCGTTGCCTTGCAGGAGCGCCTTGCGGGTGATGGATATGACGTGGCGCGCGGGCTCGGCAAAAAAATAGCCCAGCCCCACGCCGTAGATGCGGCTGATGGCGGCCAGTGTAGGTAAAGTGGGAATCATGCGGTCGGTTTCCAGCTTGGAGAGCAGCGCCGTCGACAGGCCTGTCTCCGCGGCCAGCCGCGCCAGCGTCAGCCGCTTGCGCGTGCGCAGTGCGCGCAGTTTGAGGCCGATGCAGTAGGGCTCCAGCCACGAGTGGGCGCGCGAAACCTTGCTTGCCATCGCCAACCCCTTTTGCTCAGGGAATTATCGATACAAGTTTAATCTCTGGCTTGCCGGTCGCAACTCCTGGGTCGCGGAAAACCTTCGCCTACCGGCTCCCAGCCCGGCCCCGCCTGCAACGGAATCCCTGCCACCCCGCATGGAAATTGGTACAATAACCTTTAGCAGCCTGTGGCGAAAGTCAAAAGTTTGAGAAAAACCATTCTCAGCGGCTAAAGCCGCATTGATTTGAGACTACTTACGGCACGGCTGAAGCCGTGCCCTTTCAAAACTCGACTTTTACCTACAGGCTGTTAGCGGTCGCCCTGGGCCCAGAATCTCTCCCGGCAAATTCCTTATCGAAAGGCTTTCTTTCTCATGCATACAACTGCTCTTGTCTTTCATTGGCGGGTGTGGGGCCTGGCGGCGCTCATGGCGCTGGTGCCGGGAGCGCCTCTTGCCGCGCAGGCCAGCCCTTCGCCCGACGTGCTGGTGCTCAGCAACGGCGACACCTTGCACGGCAAGCTGGTGAATGAGATCAACGGCGCCGTCACCTTCCACACTGACGCGCTAGGCGACGTGAAGGTGAAGTGGAGCGACGTCAAGGAGCTGCACACCGGCCAGAAGTTCGCTGTCCTCAATAAGAGCTTCAAGCCGCAGGGCCGGAAAACCGCGGCCCAGATTCCGGTGGGAACGCTGGACGTGGCCGGGAAGGCGGTGACGGTGCACGAGCAGAATGGCGTCACGCCCCCGCCGATTCCGACCGCGGATGCGGCCTACGTGGTGGACCAGTCCACGCTCGACCAGCAGGTTTACCACCGTCCCAGCATCTTTACCGGCTGGAACGGCGCGGCCACGGCCGGCGCCACCATCGTTGAGGCCACGCAGAACCAGTACACGGTGTCGGGCTCAGTGGGCCTGGTGCGCACCGTGCCGGGCGTGAGCTGGCTGGACACGCGCAACCGCACTTCGGCGGATTTCAGCGGCTCCTTTGGCAAAATCACAGAGCCGGGAACGGCTGCCGTCAAGACCGCCATCTTCCAAGCCGGCGCCGAGCGCGATGAATACTTTTCCACGCGCTTTTTCGGCCTCGCCCAGGTGGGGTTCGACCACAACTTCGGCCAGTTGCTGGCCCTGCAGTCGGTGTACGGCGGCGGGATTGGCTTCACAGCTCTGAAGACTCCCAAGCATCAGCTCGATGTGAAGGCGACCATCCAGTATGAGAGCCAGCAGTTTATGGTTCCCGCGCCTCCGTCCCCCGCCAGCCCCAACCAGAACCTGATTGGCTCTACCTTCTCCATCAGTTACCTGCTCAAGCTCAAGCTTTTTTCGCTCACGCAGGAGGCGGCCTTTATTCCCGCCTATGACACGCCACACGACTACTCGGCCAACGAGACCGATACGCTCTCCTTTCCGGCTTACAAGAACTTCAGCTTTTCCGTCGGCACGCTGGACAGCTATCTGAACGATCCTCCGTTATCGACCCCGCCCACCAAGCCCAATTCATTTCAATTCACCATGGGCCTGACCTACGCAATCAAGTCGAAGTACTGAGCTGCCGGCGGTACAAGGCGTTATCTTGGAGCTGCTCGTGGCCTGGGGGTAATCAGCCGCGGATTACCGCAAATCTCCCCGGAAGTACCACAAAGCAGAAATAATTTGTATTCCCAACCATCGGCAAAAGCAGATAATGGTGGCGTCATTCCCAAAGGCCTTGGGATTTCAACAGATCAGGGCGCCGATCTCATCGGGCCAGAGAACGATTTTTCCTCATGAATGCGAGGGCAGGTGTAGTGTGCCGGAAACAGCGGCTCTGTCACTTTTCAGGAGCCCGGTTCCAGCCGCAGCGTGTACCGGCCCGCGCGGAATTGCGCTGGTTCGGATGGAAAGCCCTTCCCGGGAATCGGCGGAGGCGCCGGGCTCCGCGCTGATTTTTGGCAACTTCCGGCTCGTTGCCGGCGGCAGCCTCTTCCGCGGAGAAACGCGGTTGGAGATTACGCCGGCAGAGCTAGCAGTGTTGCGCCTGTTGCTGACTCACCCCGGCCAGATCGTCTCCGCGGCCCAGGTTCGCGAGGCCATGGGGAGTGCGAGCAGCCCGGCCCGGGCTGTTCCTGCCTGCATCGAGTCCCTGCGCGCGAGCCTTGGCCCCGAAGATCTCATTGAGACGGTGTACAAGCGCGGCTACCGGTTACGGGCTGGAGTGCGTCCATACCGCAGCGGATTGCTCTCTGCCGAGCCGGGTTCGCCTTTCGCTCCGCTGCCCGCTCCGATCCTTGTGCCGAGTCTTGCCATCGTTCCATTCAGCGCCGCAGCCGGCACCCCGGAATACCTGGCCTGGGCGCTCGCGGATGAAACTGCCGCGCATCTGGCGCAGGCCAGGCCGATCTCTTTTCGCATCGCGGCTTCGCAATCGGTGGCCACTCTGGCCGGCCGCGGACTGAGCGCGCAGCAGATCGGCGCCGCCATGGGCGCCAGCCTGGCTCTTACCGGTAAAGTCTGGGCCTCGCCCACACACTTCCGCGTACGCCTGCAGATGATTCAGGTCGCCGGCGACCGGGAGTTGTGGTCGGAAGACCTGCTGATCGAGCTGGGCCAGGTTCCGCAACTGAGCCGTAGACTGGCCGCGCGGATTCAGTCGCGCCTGGAGGCGAGCATCACGATCTCGGCCGGGACCGGAGGGGAGCCCGTGCTAGAGCCGCCCTCCGTTGCTCCGCCAGCCGTTGAAAGCGTCCGGCGGACTCCGGAAGGAAGCTCCAAAACGATTCTCGAGCAAGACGAATCGTGGGAACTGCTCGCGCGCGCACGCAGCGAATGGCGCAGCCTGGAGCGCCACCAGATGCAGGATGCCCTGCAACGGCTGACCCGCGCCGCCGATCTCGATCCCACGCTGGCGGAAGCGCGCATCGAGCTGGCGAATCTGTGCGTGGCGCAGGCCCTGCACGGCTATTTGCAGCCGGGGACTGCCGCGCAAATGGTGCATCGCGCGGCGCAGCGGTTCCTTGATTCCGAGGATCGCACTCAGAGCGCTGCGACTGGAGCAGCAAATCTGCTTCCGGCAGCCATACTTCCCGCGCTCGGATGGGTCCACTTCTACGCCGATCGCGATCTGCCCGCGGCGCTCCAGGCCTTCGAGGGATCCGCGCATCTGCCCCACGACTCCCGGGTTACCAGCGCCCGCACTCTGTTTCCGCTCAGCCGCCGCCGCTTCACTGAGGCCATCGACCTATTGAGCGCGGCACTGCGCCTGGACCCCTGGTCAGCCCTGCTGCACGCGCGGATGGCCTGGGCTCTGCACCTGGCCGGCGAGGCTGCGGCCAGCGTCAAGCAGGCCGAGTACGCGCTTGCGGAGTTTCCTGACGACGAATCCCCCGCGCTCATCGGAGCCCTGGTGCTGGCGGCCAACGGCCAGGCGGGCCAGGCGGTGAAGATTGCCAGGGAGCTGGCGCGCCAACGCCCCTATTTCGACGCTGCCTCCGGCGTGCTGGCCCACGCGCTGGTTTGCGGCGGGCATCCTGAAGAGGCGCGCGAGATCCTCGAACGGCTGGAGTGGCTCAGTCGCGAACGCTATGTTATGAGCACCTTCAATGCCGCGGCCTGGGTGGCGCTGGATGAGCCTGAGGCTGCGATCCAGCAGTTACGCGCGGCAGAGCAGGCCCGCTGCCCGTGGTTCTTTCAGATGATGGCAGACCCTCGGTTGGCCGCGCTCCACGCGCACCCGGAATTCCAGGCCATGGAGGCCATTCTGGCCGGCATGGAAGCGACGGCTGTGAACCGCTAACGCGCCGTTTCCACAGCACGCGGACGCTGCCTTGCGCCGCCGATTTGATACTCGATTTAATTAGTCATGTCTTAAAAGAGGACTAATTAGTCGCAATTTTGAGGAAAGAACTGTTCCGCGTTTCCTTTTCAAGGCTACAGCCACAAAACCGATCAAAGAGACGGGTTCTGCCCGAATGAAGGGCTTGGCAGCCGTGTTCAAAAGCAAACTTCAAAGTCCACGGCTCGCAACCCGGGACCAGCTTGCAAGGCAGTTGTCCTAGGAGTGGTTTCATAACCAGTCTGTCATCGTCCCTCAGGGGCTAAAGCCCCACGTTTTTGGGGAACTCATCGGCACGGCTGAAGCCGTGCCCTTTCAAAACAGGGTTATGAAACAGCTTCTAGCCTTAATCCTGAAACGTGATCTAAATCACAGACTGAAATAGGACTGATTGTGTCCTATATAAGCATCGGCTGGCTCGATTCGGCTTTGCGAGAAACAAGCGCCAGAGTGCCGGCGCCGCGCAATCTGGAAAGCCGATGCCGCGGAGGAGTCGTTCGTGAAACGCCTTGCTGTTCTTCTTCTTTTTTTCTCGATGGCCGCAGGATGGCTCCGCGCCCAGGATCGCAACGCAGGCGTCAATCAGATCGCAGGCGTGGTTCACGACCCAAGTGGGGCTATCATTCCCGGCGCTCAAGTCACGGTGATGCGCGGGTCCGGCGTGGTGGCTTCCGCAGTGACCGACGGGGAGGGCCACTTCCAAATCGCTGTTCCCGCGCCAGGCAGTTACACGGTGCAGGTGAAGGCCGCGGGCTTTGCGGACTTCAATGGCCAGGCCACGGTGACGGCTGCCGTACCCTTCGCGAGCCTTGACGTGATCCTCGAGATAAGCGCCAAAACCGAAACCGTGGAGGTGACGGCCGATGCGCTGGCCGCCGAAACCACCAGCACCCAGTTGGGCGAGACCCTGGAAACCAAGAAGATCGAGAGCGTGCCATTGAACGGCCGCGACTTTACCGACCTGATGGCAGTGCAGCCGGGCATTGTGCCGGTGAACAGCACGCAGCCCGGCGCGGTGGTGATGACTGGCGTGGCGTCCACGCCGCCCTCCGGCGACGCCGATGCTGGAAATTTATCCATCAGCGGGCAGCGCGAAAATTCCAACGGATTTCGCGTGGATGGCGCCGACGTGGAAGAGGACGTGAACATGGGCACCTCGATCGTGCCCAATCTCGATTCGATCGACAGCTTCCGCGTGCTGACTTCGAACTTCGACGCCGAATACGGCAACTCCAGCGGCGGCCAGGTGCTGGTGACCACCAAGTCCGGAACCAGCCAGCTCCACGGCAGCGCCTTCGAATTCCTGCGCAACACGGCGCTGGACGCGCGCAATTATTTTTCCTCCGATCGCGCCGCGTACCGGCAGAACCAGTTTGGGGGAACGCTGGGCGGCGAGCCTTTTCATCGCGGCGTAATGCTCTTCGGCGATTACCAGGGCACGCGGCTGACCGAGGGCATCGATACTGGCGATATTGCCGTGCCGACCGCGGCCGAGCGCGGCGGGAACTTCAGCCAGGTTCCGCTCACCGGCAGCGTGAATGGCAATTACTGGGCGGCGCAGTTGTCATCGCGGCTGGGCCAGACGGTCACCGCCGGCGAGCCGTATGCGCAGGTCTTCCCAAGCGGACAGATTCCGCAGGAAATATGGTCCGCGCCGGCCAAGTACCTGCTGAGCTCGATTCCTGAGCCCAATGCTGGCTCGGGTCTGTTTGAGACCGCCGATGCCGCCGAAACACTCCAGGACGATAAGGCCGGGCTGCGCGCCGATTGGAGGCACGGCAACGGCGCGCTCTCCGCCTACTATTTTCTCGACCACTACGCGCTCGACAATCCCTATCCCACCGGCACCGGCGGCGCCAGCGTGCCCGGCTTCGACGCCACTTCGAACGGCCTTGCGCAACTCTTCATCCTGGAGCACACGCAGACCATCGGCGGCTCGATGCTCAACGACGTCCACCTCAGCTACATGCGCAATTTCAACTCCGTGGGCCAGCCGCGCGGCGGCGTGGGGCCGACGCTCGCCGGGCAGGGCTTCAGCGGCATCGTGCCGTTGCAGCCGTCGACCGAGGGCGTCGAAAACATCTCCTTCAACGACTTCACGATGGGCGTGGACACCTCGGCGCTGGTGCAAGCCGAGAATATCGTCGAGCTGAGCGACGCTTTTTCGCGCATCACCGGACGCCACGGGCTCAAATTCGGCGGTGAGATTCATGCCAGCCAGATCAACACCAATCCCGACGTCGATTTCAACGGCGCCTTCAGCTTCAACGGCTCGGAAACCGGCGTCGATTTTGCCGACTTCCTGCTGGGCGTCGCTTCCAGCTACACGCAGGGCCAGGCGGGGAGCTTTTACAACCGCAATCTGTACATGGCCGCCTTTGCCCAGGACAGTTGGAAGGCCACCGACCGGCTCACTGTCAATTACGGCGTGCGCTGGGACCGCATCCGGCCGTGGAGCGAAAAATACAACCAACTGCAAACGTTGGTGAAAGGCGAGCAATCGCAGGTGTTTCCGGGCGCGCCGCAGGGGCTGGTTTTCCCCGGCGATCCCGGTGTGCCCGATTCGCTGGCTCCCGCGCGCAACGATTTTTCGCCCCGCGCCGGCATCGCCTATTCGCCCTCGCGCTCCTCGAACGGCAGCTTTTTGGACAAGATCGTTGGCCCGGCGGGAAACACCAGCATTCGACTCGGCTACGGCATGTATTACACGGCCTACGAGGGATTGTCGGCAGGCATCATGAGCGCCAATCCACCCTACGGCTACACCTACACCTCAGCCGCGCCACCGTTGTTCGCGTCTCCGTTCACGGTGGCCGCGACCGGCGCCAACGCCGGCCAGCGCTTTCCGCTGCAGCACGTGGCCTATGGCGCCAGCCGCGCTCATCCCGACTCCAGCGTGAACTGGAGCCAGTTTGAGCCGCTGGTCGGCATTCCCGCGGTCGATCCCAACGACGTGACGCCTTACGCGCAGCACTGGATGATGAGCGTGGAGCGGCAACTGGGCAGCGCCACGTTGGTCACGATGAGCTACGTGGGCACGTCGTCGCATCATCTGCTGGTGCTCGAGGAGGCCAACCCGGCCAATCCCGCGCTTTGCCTGAGCCTGGGTTCGGCCTGCGGGCCGTTCAACGAGCAGGAAGCACGTACCGTCTTCGGTCCCGAATTCGGCAGCGTAGAATTGCAGCGCACCATCGCCAACGCCAACTACAACGCTCTCGAAGCCACACTGAACCACCGCTCGCACGGCCTGGATCTGCTGGCCGGCTACACCTATTCGAAGTCCATCGACCAATCGGCAGGCTTGCCCGAGCCGGTAAACCCGGTCGATCCTTCGCTGAGCCGCGGCCTCTCTGCGTTCGACATGCGCCATAATTTCGTCACGTCGTTCCACTATGCTCTGCCCAAGCTTGCCTCCAAACCGCTCCACGCTATGGCGGACGGCTGGGCAGTCGCGGGCATCGCGCGCTTTACCTCGGGCCTGCCCGTTACGCTGTTGAACAACAATGACACCTCGCTGCTGGGCACGATTCCGAACGGCATCAACAATAACGGCGTGGACACGCCCAACTGGAACGGCGCATCGCTGCACTTGAACACGAATCCCCGCGGCGGCGCGGCGGTCTTCGACGCAGCGCAGTTCAGCCTGCCCGCTCTGGGGACGATGGGCAATGCGCGACGCCGCTTTTTCTCCGGTCCCGGGATGGAAAACCTGGACGCCACCGTCACACGCGAATTTTCGATGCGCGAGAACCGCAGCTTCGAGTTTCGCGCCGAGGCTTTCAATGCCTTCAACGACACCCAATTCCTGGGCGCGGCCGCAGTGGATGGAAACATCTCCGATCCCACCTTTGGTCAGGCCATCAGCGCCATGCCGCCGCGGCTGATGCAGATGGCGGTGCGTTACCGGTTCTAACGGCAGCGAGTCAGCAAGTTAGCGGGTCAGCCAGTGAGCCGATGACCGTCGCGGAAGGCTGACTTGCCGGCTTGCCAGCACGCTGATTTGCTAGGGGGCCGTTTACGCTTGCGGGTGGAGCGATTTATCTTGATCTCGCTCTTCAAATCGCGAGGCGCAACCATGCGAACCGGAATCTTTGCTGCATCGCTTCTTTGCCTTTTCACCGCTGGAGCGCTGACGGCGCAGAATGCGCCCCAGCGCCCCAAGATTACCGGCCTGTCGCATTTGGCCATCTACACCTCCGATCCGGCTGCCACCGAGCACTACTTCACCGTGATCCTGGGCGCGGTCCGGGTGGGCGATCCGGAGACGATCCAGGGCGCGCGCTACATGATCAGCGCCACGCAGTTTATCGAGGTGCTGCCGCTGCCCGCGGACGCGGGCGTCAACAGGCTCGACCACTCGGCGTGGAACGTCTCGAGCGCCGAGGACATGCGCAGATACCTCGCCGCCAAGGGATGGAAGCACCTTGGGCCGCTCGAGCACGGCTCCGACGGCAGCCGCTGGTTCGAGACGCTCGATCCCGAAGGCAACAAAGTGCAATTCGTGCAGCCGCCGGCACACCCCAAACCCATTAACGCACCCAACGCAATCGGCCATCACATCATTCACATCGGCTTCCTGGTTCACAGCCGTGCGACCGAGGACGCGTTCTATCGCGATCTGCTCGGCTTTAGGCCCTATTGGTGGGGTGGAATGCAGGAGGGCAAGATGGACTGGGTGAGCCAGCAGGTTCCCAACGGCCACGACTGGCTGGAATACATGCTCTCGGCCGGGCCGGGCATGGGCATTCCGGCCAGCATGACGCAGCGCGAGCTGGGCGTGCTCGATCACTTTTCGATCGGCGAGGTTTCGGTGCCCGCCGCATACGAAATCCTGGTCAAAGGCGACCGGCTCGACTGCCGGCACGACCAGGGGCCCAAGATCGGCAGGGATGGAAAATACCAGTTCAACCTCTACGACCCAGATGGAATACGGACCGAGCTGATGAACTTCCACGCTACGGAGAAGCCATGTTGCTCGCCGTTTACGGCTGCGGACCCGGCGGAATAGCGAATCAGCGAGCCGGCCGGTCATCGAGCCAGCAGTAGCCCGCAGCCAGGCCTTCCTGTATACTTTTTAAGAGCCTGAAAAGACGAGGGGAGGCCTTGTCTAAACGGCCAATCGCCGGCGATGGCACGCCCATCGACCAAAACGAGTAGAAAAATGCCCAAGTTGAAGACCCATTCGGGCGCGGCCAAGCGCTTCAAGAAGACCGCGACCGGCAAGATCAAGCGCGGCCACACCAAGACGCGGCACATCCTTACGTCGAAACCGCAGAAGGCCAAGCGCAAGCTCGGAAAGAGCGCGCTGGTTTCTGATGGCGACCACGCCAAGGTGGCGCGCATGATTCCCTACGCCTGACCACCGCGTGGGGCAGCTCTTTGGACAGGAGTTGTGCCACGTGAGCTGATGGGATCTGCCGTGCGCAGTACCCCCGCCGAATGCGAAATGCGTTCGTCATCGGCGAGAAATCAGGCTTGAACTGAGCGAGTGAAGAGGCCCAACCTGCCTCCAGCCGCGTAACGCCAGCCGTTAGCTCTTAGCTTCCAGCTCGACGTGCTCGAACCCGGTTTTGCGATTCTCCGCCGAGAGACGGAAAGCGAATCGAAGAGACCGAAAAAGGAGAAAAAACATGCCCCGCGTAAAACGTGGCACCAAGCGGCACGATCGCCGCAAGAAGATTCTGGACCGCGCCAGCGGTTATTTCCTGACAAAATCGAAGCTCTACCAGGCGGCCCAGGAGGCCGTGGAACGCGGCCTGAAGTTTGCCTATAAGGGCCGGCGCGAGAAGAAGCGCCAGTTCCGCTCGTTGTGGATCGTGCGCATCGCCGCGGCGGCCAAGCTGAACGGCACCAGCTACTCGCAGTTCATTCACGGGCTGAAGAAGGCCGGCATCGAGTTGGACCGCAAGATCCTGGCCGAAATCGCCGTAAAGGACGCGGCCGGATTTACGAGGCTGGTGGAGCAGTCGAAGTCAGCGCTAGCAGCAAAAGCTTAACCTGCAAGATGACTGGCGGAAGAGCGGCCCGGAATCTATAGGGATTCCGGGCCGCTGTTCGTTGTTGCGGCGGTTTAGGGAACCATGTAGGGTCGCCAAAATCGTGCAGTGCAGGCCGCTGCTCCTTGGTGTCGCGTTGGCTTAGCTTCTTCGGCTCCTCCCTATAGCATTTCCTAAACCGCTATAACGGACGCCTTTAGTCTCATTTGCCGAATTTATCCAAACGCCAGCCGTACACAGTCCTCAGATCTTCCGCACGGTGCCTTGTCATTGCTTCGAGACAAGCCAGTCTTACCGTCGGTCCCGCGCTGCCGCGTTGGTACAAATCGTATTCGGCCTTACAATTCGCATTCCTGAATTGAATCCAAAGCCTCTGAGCGTCTTTGAGGTTTGCCAGGTCCACGCCTGATTCGAGAGTCTCGATTCGCTGATAGTATCGGTTCAGTTCGGTGTCCGCGTTTCGAAGAGCCGCATTGAAACACGCTGCTTCCTTTGCCGTACTCGAGGGTCCTTGGCAGGGCGCATCCTTCAAATTCATGTGCTGAGCCAAGCTACCGGTGCAGGCAGCAATCCATACCACAATTGACCGCCGAGATTGAACCGATTCTGCCTGGCATAGATCGTTCCTTTCTATCTCAGTACAACGTGTTATTTGAAATCAGTCTCTAATCCCGCGCCAGGGCTCCCGGCCATCGCCGCGCCTCCATCACCAGCAGGCAAATGGCCAACGCAATCGAGAGCAGCACACCCAGAATCAATGGCCAGTCATAGGTGTGCGCGCGGAGCGTGAAGCGGGTGGTGGTAGCAGCGATGAAGGTTCCGTCGGCGACCAGCCATACACACGCCGCGCGCCGGTGCCAGAACGCAAGCAGACTCGCCGGACCCACGGTCAGGCAGTTGATTACCACTGCGAGCGTGTCCAGCAGGGTGCCTTGGCTGCCCGGCGTAATCGCAAACACCAGGAGTTGCACCAGCAGAAACCCGCCCCAAATTAGGCCGACTGTCAGCACCGTGCGCATATAAAACTGCTGCAACCGCCGTTTTTCATCCATGATTGCCAAGAAATCCCTCGACGGCCTGCTGCCACAGGTGGGGTTGATCTTCAAAATTCATGTGCCCGGAGTTGGGCAGGATCACGAGTTTCGATCCGGCAATCTTCTCGTGCATTTCCTTGCTCAAACTGGGATCGCACTCGTCATGATCGCCGGCGATAATTAGCGTGGGCACGTGAATGGTATGCAGCCGGTCAACATATTCCACCGACTTGAGATTACCATCGATCACGAACTCGCCGTCGGAGCCCCACATCTCGCGGTAGAGCTCCCAATTGGTGGGCGCGTTGCTGGCCGGCACGTAATTCGCATCGGGCCGCGCGCCGTAGAGGAACGGGAAATAGCCCCAGGCGAGAGTCTCGTACTCATCCGGATAGCGGCCATGCTCCCACGGCGCGCCTTTTCCGTAGAGGCCAGCGGCTTCCAGCTCATCGAGCCGTTTTAGCTTGTCGGGCGGCATGGCGGCCTTCTCGCGGGCCAGAACTTCGTTCATTTCCCGTGTCGACGCGAAAATGCTGTTCAGAATCAGGTGGTTCAGGTGTTGCTGCCACCAAATCAGAACTCTGACGAACCATCCGGAGCGAGAGAATCCCTTCGGGAAACAGAACCTCCTGCGTCGTTCGCCGTGCAAAATGTCCGCACATACTTCTCACGATAGCCCCGCGGGCCTCGAGCGCGAACCGGCTCGCTAGGCCACGACGGGAGCAGCAGCAAGACCGGTCGCCGCGGCCTGCTCGTGAGCATGGTAACTGGAGCGCACCAGCGGGCCGGACTCGACATGGCGAAAACCCATCTTCAGCGCTTCGGCCTTGAGTTCGGCGAATTCGCGCGGCGTGTACAGGCGCGCCATAGGCACGTGGTCGCGCGAGGGGCGCAGATACTGGCCGATGGTGAGGATGTCGCAGCCGACCCTGGCGAGATCGCGGAAAACCTCGAGCAGCTCGCGCGTTTCTTCGCCCAGGCCGACCATGACACCGGACTTGGTGAGCCCATCCGGCCGCAGTTCCTTCGCATAGCGCAACAGCTCCAGCGAGCGCTCGTAACGCGCGCCTGAGCGCACCACGCGATAGAGCCGGGGCACCGACTCGGTGTTGTGGTTCAGGATCTCCGGCTGCGCCTCGACCACGATGCGGATGGCCTCCCGGTCGCCCTGGAAGTCGGGAATCAGGACCTCCACGCGGCATCCGGGCGCCTGGCGGCGAATTTCGTCGATGACCATGGCGAAGACACGCGCGCCGCCCACAAGATCGTCGTCGCGATTGACACTGGTAACCACTGCGTGGAGCAGCCCTAGTTTAGCGACTGCGTCTCCGACCCTCCGCGGCTCGTCGAAATCAATGGGCTCCGGCCGGCCCTTGGGCACCGCGCAAAAGCCGCAGCGACGCGTGCACAGATTGCCCAGCATCATGAAAGTCGCGGTCTTGTGGTGCCAGCACTCGCCGATATTGGGGCACTGCGCGCTTTCGCATACCGTGTGCAGTCCCAGCGAGCGCGCCAGGCGCTTCAGGTCGTGGTAATTTTCGCCCATGGGGGCGCGCACCCTGAGCCACTCCGGTTTGGGCGCCGGAATGCGCCGCGCCGGCTCAATCTGCACCAGATCGATCACCTTCTCATTGTAGCGGGCGCGGAACAGGCCGCCGGCCGCGGTTGGTTTCCATCCCGTCTCCAGTCCCCAAACAACGGCAATCCGCCGGCAAGAGCGAGGGAGCAATTCGCGGATCACCATTCCAACAGCAAATGCATCCAATCGACTGTGTTGTCCCGCCCGGGACGCCGTCGCCGTTCGCCTGAGCATCCCGCGCACCATTCCGCATCGGGAGGCTAAATTGAAGCCTGACCGTCCCCTGATCTTCTCCGTGCTTCTTCTGGCTGGCGGGCTGGCCGTGATTCTCGGCTACTGCCACGGTAATACCAACTTCACCGCCGCTTATCCATTTTCCGGCACCATTCTCCATGTTGATTTCACCACGGTGGGGCCCGGAGTGCTAGGCGGACTGGCGCTCACTTTCCTCGGAGCGATCCTTCTGGTGTGGTCGTTCCTGGCCGCGATCGTGAACCAGTTCCGGCTGATGACGGCATCCGAGACCCAGCCAGAACGGCTTCTGGATTAGCTCCACGCCCGATTCCTCCAGACTACTTTCTGAATGAATCTAGGGAGGATTGCGCGCTCATCACGCGCGACGCCACGCCAATGTTTGTAAAACGCTGGTGCTTCCTACCGCAGACGGCTCCGCACCTCGATCCGCACCAGGTAGAGGAAAAAAACGAAATTGAGCAGCGCCTGGATAAGCAGGGGAATGGCATTTTGATGCGCGTACTGGTAGAGGAAAGTGGCCAGCAGGAGCACGACCGCTGCCAGCGTGAGCGCCCATGCCCAGCGAAACAGCATCATCAGGCCTAACCCGGCCGCAAAAAAGAAGACCGGAAAGAGCAAATAGAGCGGTGGAAAATGCCGCGTGGCCACGCCCAGAATCACCGTGCCAGCGAGGAAAAGCATGTAGAGAGCAATGGCGGCCAAGCCGGGGAGCTGCATCACCACCGGCCAGCGCGGTCCGCCACTGCCCGGCGATACGTCGCCGCGGTCGGGCAGCCCGGCATCTTCTTTGCGGCTTTCTGCCATCTTGGTCTCGTCGCTCATAATGTGTGCAGGTAAGCCAGCAGATCGCGAAGCTGGTCGTCGCTAAGCGACGTCGGCGGCATCATGCCGTAGCCGTGCAGGATTCTGTCCGTCAGGCGCTCGTCGCTGGGCGGCGCGCCGCTGGGCATCGATTTGAGTTTGGTCAGCGCCTGCAGACCCGGCCCATGCAAGGAGTGCGTGTTGGTCGGGTAATGGCAGCGCGCGCATTTAGTCTGGTAGACGGCAGCGCCGCGCGCCTCCTGTTCTGTCCACTCCGAGGCTGGTTTGGAGGGCGGCAGCGGCTTGCATCCGGCCAGCAGCAAGGCAAATCCCACCGCGCACGCCGGCAGGGCCGCAGGCCAATGAATCGTATGAGAGCGCATTCGCCTTTCATGATACTGCGCGGACCGCACGCAGCCTTCCCGAACTTAGTTCCGCGGCGTCGCTGTGGGAAATTCTTCCACGTGAGATTCGCCTTTGCGCCCGAAATAGATCACGCGCTTGCCGGTAAGGAAGGCCCAGTAGCCGATAACTCCAGCCGCCGTGGAGCACCTGACGAATTCGGGATAGCGAATCGCGTCAGCCTGGGCGGCGCGGATGGCAGCCATGAGCGCGGAGTCCGAAAACTCGCCGGCTACCGGGCTACGCTCGAGAATCATGGCCTCGTCATGCGTGCCGCCATCGCCAAGGTAATGCGTCCTGCGGCCTGCGGCCAAGTCCACAAAGTAAGATTCGACACCGACCTCCAGCAGTCTGCGCACCCCTTCCGGAAAAGTCATCCTGCCTTCCTCCGATTCGATTGAGACTTCGTGAATGGCTTGAATATTCATCCATTTCTCCTTTGCTTCGGCGTTTTAGAAGGCGAGCCGGTCGCGCAATAGCCTGGCCTGGCGGCGCGATACCGCAACCCAGGGCCACCGCCCAAGCTCACGCTGTAGCCGTCCACATGGGTTCCCGCAATTCCGGCAGCGCAGTACCAGATCCGCCGCCATGGGCCGGATTCCAAAGGCGCGAAAGGCGGACGACTCATCGCTGTGGGTTCGCCTTCGCGGAGGCCATGGTATTTCCCGCTCCCAGGTTCCATCCCACGTTGCGCCTGACGAGACGAGGCCGGGAATCATGATGATCGGCTGCCCCTGACCGGTGGTTTTCACCGTGAACGATGGGTGCGGCTTGGTGGCTGTGGGGTCGCCGGACATAATGGACTTGCGGAATTCTGTGCCTGCAGGGTTGCGGCCGTCAAAGCTGTCATCGTGACCAGCGTAACAAGTTTGAGCCGCCTGGATCCGATCCGCATGGAGCGGACTGCCTGAAACTGGCTTGGCACCGGAAACCTCCTTGGGACATCGGCGCCGGAACCGGGAGATTTCCCTGAAAACATGATAAACGGCGGCAATCGAGGTGTGAGCTGCGCGCTTGCGGACAGCGGCGCTAGGCCCGCAGGCGCTACGTCCGTGCTGCCCGTTCCAACTCCGCCAGGTCGATCTTCTTCATGCCCAGCATGGCTTTGAACGCCTTTGGATTCCGGATCAGCTCCGGTAAACGGCCGGGCGTGATTTGCCAGCTCAGTCCGAACTTGTCGCGCAGCCAGCCACACTGGACTTCCTGGCCGCCGGCGGTGAGCCGCGACCAGTAGTAATCGACCTCCTGCTGCGAATCGCACCGGACGACCAGCGAAACTGCTGCATTGAACTTGAAGTCGGGGCCGCCGTTGAGAGCGGTGAACTTCTGGCCGTCGAGCTCAAAGGCGATGGTCAGAATGCCGCCTTTCGGGCCGGGCGCGTCGCCGCTGTTGCGCAGCTCCGACAGGCGGCGCGAGTTGGGAAAGATGGAAACGTAGAAATCGACCGCCTCCTCGGCGTTGGCGTCGAACCAGAGAAACGGCGTGATGCGGGGAAACTGGGCGAGTGTGCTCATAGCGCCAAGTTACAGAAATAGCTTGCAAAATGCAAGTCATTTTTGTATCATCGTTTCGGTGACTAAAAAACCCAGCGCGGAGCGCCGCTCGGGATGTCCGGTGAGCATGGCGCTCGACCTGCTCGGCGACCGCTGGTCGCTGCTTCTGGTGCGCGACATGATGGTGCGCGGCTATCGCACCTTCCGCGAATTCCAGCGCTCCGGTGAAGGAATTGCCACCAACATTCTGTCCGCCCGCCTGCAGAAGCTGGAGGCCCGCGGCGTGGTGGAGCGCGAAGCCGCGACTGAAGACGGCCGCAGCACGCATTACCGGCTCACGGCTAAAGGCATTGCGCTGGCGCCCGTGCTGCTGGAGATGCTGATTTGGAGCGCGCACCACGAGCAGACGGACGCGCCCAGCGCCGTGATTGAGCAGATGGAACACAACCGCGCCGCTATGCTGGCTGAAACCTACCGGCGCTGGGCGAAGCGCGATTCCACGCCAATTCTTCCCCCGTTTCCATCGCCGATCACGACGCGGACAAAAATGTGAATGCAAGGCCCACAGTAAAGAATTCCCTGAAAGGAAAATTGCGACCATGAAGGTGAACACGTATCTGAACTTTCCCGGCAATTGCCAACAAGCTCTAGACTTTTACGCGCAGCATCTGGGCGCAAAGATCCTGATGAAATCGACGTTCGCGGAGATGCAGTTGCAAGGCGCCCCGCAGAACCTGCCGCCGGGCCTGAACCGGGAGGGCATTCTGCATGCGCGCTTCACAATCGGCGACACGCTGGTGATGGCCAGTGACGGCCCGCCGGAGCGCGTCCAGCCGATGCGCAGCGCCTATCTGTCGCTGAGCGTGGACAGCAACGAGGAAGCGGAGCGGATCTATAACGCACTCAGCGACGGCGGTGAGGTCTTCATGTCCATGGGCGAGCAGTTTTTCGCCCATCGCTTCGGTCAGTTCCGCGATAAGTTCGGCATCAATTGGATGGTGATCCACGAGAAGACGATGGGCAGCCGCTGAATAGGAGGATTAGCGCTCGTGGCCGCCCATCTTACGCGCAAAAACACGCGGCTCAGAGTTCTCCCCGGCGGGGCACCCAGTCTCTCCGGAGCGAGCAGAGCCCTTCAGGCCCGGAGACGACCTGAAAGTCAGCTCTCCACGTAATCCCAGAACGAATCAGAGAGGTCGGCGCCCATTTCTACGGCCATGCGCCGCGCGGCGCGCTCCACTTCTTCGATCAGCCCGTGCAGGTAATCGCGCGAACGCGAAATCGCCACCACTCCCAGCGTAGCCGACTGCCAGGTCACGGCCTCGTCCATCTCCGCTACAGAGACATTGAAGCCCTGGCGCAACTGGTCCTTCATGGAGCGCACCACCTGCCGCCGGTCCTTCAGCGACTGGGCGTGCTCGATGCGGATTTCGAGCGTAAGCTGGGCAACGGGCATCGCGAACTCGGGAGGTCACCGACAGTGTAAGACCGATTTTCCCGAGTGCAAGTCTTTTTTCTGGCTTTGTAACAGCGCATGACTTAGCCGAGCCGTAACGGCCGGCAAGAATGGTTCAGGGCTTTATGAGTGCCTGCATAAGAAATTTCCTGAAGCGGACCGAAAGACAACCGCAGATCCTTCGACTCCGTTGGCGCAAAAAGCCGCGCTAACTGCGCTCAGGATGACAGTTCCTGGCGGAATCGAGCCAGGGATGAACGCGGTCATTGCTTTTGCAGGAATCAAAAGCTCCTGCGGCAACTCGATGCGCCATTACCGCGACACAGCCTGCTCGTTGCTCTCGGCAAACTGCGCCAGTTGCGCCGCCCGCGGCTTGGGCGTGAACGCGCTTACCACAATCAACGCCGCCACGGCGGCGAGCAGCGCGGGGAAAATGGCGTCTCGCTGGGCCAGGATCGACGGCAGATGCATGGATGCCTTCAGCGGCGCGTTGTCCCAGGCCAGCGTAACCACCGTACCCACGCCGATGGCCGCCACGGCACCCCATGCCGTGGCGCGCTTGGAATAAAACGCGGCCAGCACCACGGGCGTGATGGCGGCCGAGTAAATGGTGTACGCGTAAAGCATCTTGGCCAGAATGCTTTCAGCGTAAATAGCCTGGTAGAGCGCCCAGCACCCGAGCAGGGCCACGCACAGCCGCGACACCAGGAGCACGCGCTTGTGCGAGGCGCCCGGCGCCATGTAGCGCACAAAAATATCGTTCACAAGATTCGTGGCCGGCGAAAAAAGATAATTCGAGGCCGTGGAAATCACTTTCGCAAACACCGCGCCCAGCAGCAACGCGCCCATGAATGCGGGTAGGCCGTGGCGGGCCGTGTAGGGAATAATCTCGCGCGGGCGCAGCGCCACTTCCCCGGTGGAATAGAGCGCGCGCCCAAAGACGGCAATGGCCACGATGAGCGTTTCCAGCACGATGGTGCCCACCGTCCATCCCACCACCGAAATCCGCGCATCGCGCTCCGAGCGCGCGGAAAAGAATTTCTGATACATCACCTGGTTGCCGAGCATGAGCAGCAGCGTGGGCACCAGAAATTCCATGGCGCGGATAACCCCCATGCCGACGGATTCTTCCACGCCTGCCGGGCTAAGCCGGTAATTGCCCAGCACCTCAAAATACTGGCGCGGCAGTTCCGCGTGCAGGCCGCTCCAGCCTCCGCACCTGGCCAGCAACATGGGCACGGCAATGACGCAGATGACGGTCACCGTGGAGCCGATCACCACGTCCATATAAGCCACCGACGACATGCCGGCCAGGGCCGTGGTCACGATTACGAAAGCCGCGATCATGAAGGTGCCCATATTCGACGTGACCGCGCCGGGGAAGATGAGGTGCAGCACGTCGCCGCCGCCGCGAAACTGGTAGCTGGTGATCCCAGTGAAGGCGAAGAGAATGGCGATGGTGCCCAGCACGCGCGCCGTCTGGTTGTAGCGTGCTTCCAGCAGGTCGGGCAGCGTGAACTGCGCAAACTTGCGCGCACGCGGCGCAATGAAATAGATGAGCACCAGGCCCAGCCATCCCCCGGCGGGCTGCCACAGCGAGGCAAAGCCGTTGCGGTAGGCGTTCTCGGCACCCGCAAACAGCGAGCCGGCGCCAATCCACGATGTCAAAAGTGTGAGAACCAGAACGAATGCAGAGAGCGAGCGGCCGGCCACCAGGTAGTCGGCCTTGGTCTTCACGTAAAACGTGCGATGGACCGCGACCCCCATCAGCACCAGGACAATCACGGCCAGAACAACAACGTAAAGCTGGGACATACTCTCCCTCGGCAAACTGAGCCGCGGCAAGGGCGGGCCAGCTTCGATCTCCGCAGTGTACCGGATGGGGCCGAGTGGCGGAAAAACCGCAGCAAAATCGGTTGCGGTGAGGGCTGGCGTGGGGAGGGCCTGAGATTGGCTGCTGCCAATCCGCGGATGGGGTCCAAAGCGGCACTGCGGGGCCGATTGCCGACGGGTTGTCTGATTTGCCTCCCTTGCGGCAGATTCCGATTGACGCCGCGCTGTATCTAACCTATCTTCGTATCACCCCCCTCATTGTAAAAGCTGCGCTCAACACGCCCAACTGGGCCGAAATGCTCGGCTTTCCCCCATTTTGTCGAGCGATTCGGCTCCGGGCCCAAAGGGTAATACGTTTCGCCTTTGTTTTCCGGGACTCGTCGTGAGATGCATTTGGAGGCAACGTGAAAAAGGTCACCTTCCTTGTCCTTACCCTGCTGGCCGCGCCTGCGTGCCTGCTCGCTCAAACCGGTTCGTCAACCGCTGTCCCTTCGCCAAGTTATGCAGGAGGCTCGGGAGCAGTGATAACCAGCACCCCTCAGGGCGGTTCGCCGGTGCCTTTCTCACGGCTTGCCTTCTCAGGCGGCATTGGACTTGGCGGCATCAACCTGCAGGCCGCCGTCGAGGCCAACCGATATCTCAACATTCGCGGCATCGGTAACTACTTCTCTTACACCGTCAGCAATATCAAGATCGACAACAGCGGCGGATCGAACGGCGTGGACATGAGCGGCAAGCTCAATCTTGCCGAGGGCGGAGCCGCGGTGGACATCTATCCGTTTCCCAATCATGGCTTCCGTTTGAGCCCGGGCCTCACGTTCTACAACCAGAATGGAGCCTCGGCGAGCGGCGTAGCCTCGGCCGGCACCAGCATTACGCTGAATTCGATCAAATACTATTCCGACGAGGCCACAGCGTCGAGCTCGCCCATGAGCGTCAACGCCAACCTGGGCCTGAATACGCACAAGCAGGCTTTCACGATGACTACCGGGTGGGGAAACATGATCTCGCGCAAGGGCGGCCACTTGTCGTTCCCGTTTGAGCTCGGAGCCATCTTCACCGGCGCGCCGAATCTGGCTCTCAATCTCACCGGCTACGGCTGCACCAGTGCGGCAGACGCCTCAGATAATGGTTCCTCGTGCGTAAACATGGCCACCAATACCACGGCGCAGACCAACATCAACGCGCAAATCGCCAAGTACAAGAACGATCTGAACGTGTTGCAGGTGTACCCGATCTTTTCGTTTGGAGTGGCGTACAACTTCAAGATCCACTAAGCCAGCAATTCGGCCACGATTCCCGGGGCGGCCTTCAGCGCCGCCCCGATTTGCGTCTGGTCTTTGCCACCGGCCTCGGCAATTTCCGGCTTGCCGCCTCCCGATCCGCCCACGAGCTTAGCGACGGCCCCAACCAGCTTGCCCGCCTGGATGCGCTTGACCAGGCCCGGCGTTACTCCGGCGATGATGGCCACTTTGCCTTCCGGCTGGGCGGAGGCGAGCACCACTACGCCCTCACCCACCTTCTGCTTCAGGTTGTCGACGAGCGTGCGCAACTGTCCGCGTTCCAGATTGTCGGCGCGATGCGTGAGCACCTTTACGCCCTTCACATCGCGTGCGTGCGAGAGCGCTTCGTCCAGCGCGCCGGCCGCGGACTTCATGCGCACCTCCTCGAGCTCGCGGCGCAGGCGCTTGAGCTCGTCTTCCTGCGTGCCCAGCTTCGCACGTAACCCATCCAAAAGACTGCCCCCGGCAAGGGCAGGCGCCGCAACTGAAGAAGTAAATTGCGCCAGCTCGAAATCGCGGCGGAAGGTATCGAGAGAACCCAGGCCGCTGATGGCCTCGATGCGTCGCACGCCCGACGAAACTGAACTCTCGCCGGTCAGCTTCAGCAATCCGATCTCGCCCGTGGCCTTGGTATGCGTGCCGCCGCAGAGCTCGGTCGAAAAACCATCGTCGAGCTTCACCACCCGCACCTTGTCGCCGTACTTTTCGCCAAAGAGCGCCATGGCATGGTACTCGTTCACGGCCACGTCGATGGGCACGTCTTCGAGCGTCTCCACGCGCGCGTTTTTCAGCACCTCGCGGTTCACGATGTCCTCGATATCCTGCAGCTCCTCGTCGGCCACCTGCGCAAAGTGCGAGAAATCGAAGCGCAGCCGCGCCGGCTCGACCAGCGACCCCGCCTGCTTCACGTGCGTGCCCAGGACCTGGCGCAGCGCCGCGTGCAGCAGGTGCGTTCCCGTATGGTTGCGCCGAGTGGCGTCGCGCCGTACGCCATCCACGATGGTGTTCACGCGATCGCCTACGGCCAGCGGTTGTTTCAATATGGCCCTGTGTGCGCGCACACCCTGCACCGGCAGCACGCAGCCGGTGATTTCGGCGATGGTCTCGTTGCCGTCGGTGGAGGTGAACCAGCCAGTGTCGCCAACCTGGCCGCCCGAGTCGCCGTAGAAGCTGGTGTGGTCGAGGACGATTTCAACCTCGTCGCTCGCCGCAGCCGCGGGAAGGCCCACCCCGTTCTTCACAATAGCCATCACCTCGCAGTTGTTGGAGGTGAGCTGGCGATAGCCCTCGAAGACGGTCTTGGGCAGATCGCGAAACACGGGGCTGGCGGTCTTCTGGCTGCCGCCTTTCCATGAGGCGCGTGCGCGTGCCTGCTCCCCGGCGCGGGTGCGCTCGAAGCCTTCTTCATCGAAGAACACGCCAGCATCGCGGGCTGCATCCTGGATGAAATCTTTTGGTAGCCCAAACGTCTCGTAAAGGTGAAACGCCTGTTCGCCGACCAGAGCACGACCGCCAAAGCCGGAACTGTCGCCAAACCCCGCGCCACCTCCCGAACCGCCGCCGAATCCCGTTCCATCTCCGTAGCCCGCACCTTCGTCAGTTCCGCTGCTTGACTTGGAAATGCCGAGGAGGTCGTTCAGCTTTGTCATTCCTATTTTCAGCACGCGATCGAACTGCTTCTCCTCCGCCTCAACCACCTTCGCTACGCGATCCACCGAATCGTTCAGCTCCGGATACGCGCAGCTCATCAGGTCGCGGACGGCGTACACCATCTCGAACAGAAACGGCTTCTCCTGCCCGAGCAACCGTCCATGCCGGATGGCCCTGCGCAGGATTTTGCGCAGCACGTAGCCGCGACCTTCGTTCGAGGGCAGCACACCGTCGCTGATCAAAAACGTAGCCGCGCGCGCGTGGTCCGCGATGATGCGCAACGATGCTCCATTCCTTTCCATCCAATCCTGTACAAAGTCTGAAGTGAAAAGCGATATTTGGATGTCGTCAAGCTGCTCAGGAGTGAGCGGCTCCGGAGTTCCTCGTGTCAGAGATTTGATGTCAAGCGGGGGTGCTGGCTGCGGTCCAGCGAGACGGAACGCGCGTTTGATCAGCGGCGTGAACAAATCCGTCTCAAAGTTGCTGACCTTGTCCTGCAGCACCGCGGCCACGCGCTCCAGGCCCATGCCCGTGTCGATCGACGGCTTGGGCAGCGGCGTTAGCTTGTAGGTGGTGGCTTTGTTAACCGGGTCGACCACCGCCGCGCGATCAAACTGCATGAAGACCAAGTTCCATATCTCGACGTACCGCGCATCGTCCTGCCCAAACGGCTTATCGACACCAGGCTCCTCGGCCGCTTCGATGCCCATGTCATAAAAAATCTCCGAGCACGGCCCGCAGGGGCCGGTTTCGCCCATCTGCCAGAAATTATCCTTCAAGCCGTACTCGCCGATCCGCTCTTTGGGCACGCCCACTTCAAGCCAGTACTGCTCGGCTTCATCGTCGCGCGGCACATCGGCAGTCCCCTCGAAGATCGTCACGTAGAGCCGATCTTTGGGAATGCCCATCCACTCTTCGCTGGTGACCAGCTCCCACGCGAACTGGATGGCTTCGCGCTTGAAATAATCGCCGAAGCTGAAGTTTCCCAGCATCTCGAAAAAGGTATGATGGCGGCGCGTGAATCCCACGTTTTCAAGGTCGTTGTGCTTGCCCCCGGCGCGCACGCATTTTTGCGAAGTGGTCGCGCGGCTGTATTCGCGCTTTTCCGCGCCCAGAAAAAGGTCTTTGAACTGGTTCATGCCCGCGTTGGTGAATAGCAGCGTAGGATCGTTGGCAGGCACCAGCGAGGAAGAGTGCACGCGGCGGTGCCTCTTGGACTCAAAAAAGCGCAGAAACAGCTCGCGAATCTCATTTCCCGTGCGGTATTGCATGGCTCTTTTAGTGTAATTTGTCGTGGGTCGTGCTTCGTGGCTCGTGGTTCGGGCGCCGCAGGCGGGGAACGGCACCCCGCAGTCTGAGGTCACATTCGCCGCCGGCCCGTACAATCGCCGCCCACGAGCCACGCACGAATCACGAATCACGATGCCCGTCCACTAAAATGAAATCCGGAACACTTTCTCTTCAGGAGCAGGAACTCAGTGCCGCAACGTACGTTCAGCATCGTCAAGCCGGACGCGATTCGCGCCGGCCACGCCGGGGCCGTCCTGGCCGAACTCGACAAAGCCGGCTTCCGCATTGTCGCCATCAAGAAGCAGTCCATCTCCAAGGCCCAGGCCGAGGGCTTCTACTACGTTCATCGCGAGCGGCCGTTCTTCGCCGCACTTACTGACTTCATGTCTTCCGGCCCGCTGGTTCTTATGGTTTTGGAAAAGGAAAACGCCATTGCAGACTTACGCAAGCTGATGGGCGCCACCAACCCCGCCAATGCGGAGGAGGGGACCATCCGCAAAAAGTTCGCAACGTCGATCCAGGAGAACGCCATCCATGGCTCCGACGCCGAGGAAACGGCGGCCTTTGAGATCGGCTACTGGTTCGCCGGGTACGAGCTGATCTAGCCGTGGATCGTGGTTCGCGGATCGTGTGCAGTGCACGCATCACGAGTCACGACCCACCCGTCACGGATCACGAACCGCGAAAGGAGCATCCTCGATGACCGTCGAAACTGCCCAGCTCTTCCTCGACACCGCCCGCCGCGCGCTCGTCGAGGAGCACTGGCCGCGCCTCCGCGAGTGCGCCTGCTCGCTCACCGAGGAGCAGATCTGGTGGCGGCCCAACGAGTCCAGCAACAGCATCGGCAATTTGCTGCTACACCTCAACGGCAACATCGGCCAGTGGATTCTGGCCTCGTTCAACCGGGCCCAGGACAATCGCAACCGTCCGTCGGAATTCAGCGAGCGCGGCCCAACTCCCGTCTCCGGCCTTCTCGCCCGGCTTGGCGGCACGGTTGAGGAGGCGGGCGCCGTCTTCGCGCGCCTCACCCCAGCCGATCTCGAAGCCACCTACCAGATTCAGGGCTACACCGTCACCGGCGTCTACGCCGTCTTTCACGCCGTCGAGCACTTCGCCATGCACTACGGCCAGATTGCCTACATCACCAAGCTGCTGGCGAACCGCGACCTGGGCTTCTGGAGCGCATTGGACAAGACCGGGCGGGCCAAGTAGGTCAGAATGGGCGTCGTGCCGAAGCCACCCGCGGAATTCCCTGCAAATCGCCGGTAAAGCCGATCTCCTGAAAGCCGGCCTCCGCAAGCAGGGCCTGAATCGCCTGCTGCTGTCCATAGCCAATCTCCAGAATGAGCCATCCTCCGGCATCGAGCGCCGTGGAAGCCTGAGGAATCAAGAGGCGATACACCGCCAGGCCGTCGGCCCCGGCAAACAGCGCCGCTGCCGGCTCAAACTCGCGCACCTCCACCGCCAGCGAAGCACGATCCGTCTCCGCCACATACGGCGCATTGGAAACAATCAGGTCGAACTGCTCATTCGCCGCCTTTGCCAGCAAATCGCCCTCAAGAAAACGGATGCGCCCTGCCAAGCCGTTGCGTTCGGCATTCTCGCGCGCCACAGCCAGCGCGCGGCCGCACTGGTCGGTCGCGGTGATGATTGCTTGAGGCAGAGCGTGCGCCAGCGCTACGACAATGGCTCCCGATCCCGTGCCGATATCGGCAATGCGCGGCTGCTCGAATCCGGCGGCCAGCTCAAGCGCCTTCTCCACCGCATGTTCCGTCTCAGGTCGCGGAATCAGAACGTCGCGCGTAACGTGAAACCGAAGCCCGTAGAACTCTGTCTCGCCGGTAATGTATTGCACCGGCTCCCCGTTGAGCCGTCGGCCGATCAATGCATAGTAGCGGACCGCGCCCTGAGCCGTCATCGTGTCTTTGGCGTGCGCAATCAGAAACGCGCGGTCGCGGTCCAGCAGGTGCTTGAGTAGCGTTTCGGCGTCGCACCGCGCGCGTTCCGGGTGCGGCCCCGCGCGCAACCGCGTCGCGCCCTGCTCCAGGCAGTCATGCAGGCGCACGCTTACGCCGCCTGCGTGGCGCTGTCGCCGCCGCCCTTGAGCTGTTCCGACTGGTAGTGGGCAATCAGCGCATCCACGATGGGCTGCAGCCGGCCTTCCATCACCAGGTCAAGCTGGTGCAGCGTGAGGCCGATGCGATGGTCCGTGAGCCGGTTCTGCGGAAAGTTGTAGGTGCGGATCTTCTCGCTGCGGTCGCCGGTGCCCACCTGCTGCTTGCGTTCCCGGGCCAGTTCCGCCTGCTGCTTCTCCATTTCCATCTCATAGAGGCGCGAGCGCAGCACGCGCATGCCCTTTTCGCGGTTCTTGATCTGCGATTTCTCGTCCTGGCAGCTTACCACCGTGTTGGTGGGCAGGTGGGTAATGCGCACCGCGGAGTAAGTGGTATTCACACTCTGCCCGCCCGGACCCGACGAGCAGAAGGTGTCGATGCGGAGGTCCTTGGCCTCGATCTTGATGTCCACTTCCTCGGCTTCGGGCAGAACGGCCACCGTTACCGCCGAGGTGTGCACACGCCCCTGCTGCTCGGTTTCCGGAACGCGCTGCACGCGATGCACGCCGCTCTCCCACTTAAGCTGCGAGTAGACGCGGTCGCCCTCGATAATAGCGATCACTTCCTTGTAGCCTCCTACGCCCGATTCGGAGAGCGAAAGAACTTCCACCTTCCAGCGCTTCTGCTCGGCAAAGCGCGTGTACATGCGGAAGACCTCCGCTGCAAAGAGCGAAGCCTCGTCGCCGCCGGTGCCGGCGCGAATTTCGAGGATTACGTTCTTCTCATCGTTGGGATCCTTGGGCAGCAGCAGCACCTTGAGCTCTTCTTCGAGAGCGCCGGCGCGCGGCTCCAGGGCCGCAATCTCCTCCTGCGCCATGGCGCGCAGGTCGGCGTCGCTTTCGGCCAGCATGGCGCGCGCACCGGCGAGCCCCTGCCGCACCTGCTTCAGCTCGCGATACTTTTCGACCGGAGCCTCAATCTCGCGCAGAGCCTTGGCGGTCTTCTGGTATTTTTCGTGGTCGCTCAGGACCTCGGGCAGCGCGAACTGCGCCTGCAGCTCGTTGTAGCGCTGCTCCATCTGTTCCAGGCGGTCAATCATAAGGCCCCTCCGGGCTCTTGAGTCTTGGAGTATTGAAGTGGAAAAGGCGCAGAACCGTGAGAGCGGCGGGCGCCGCTAGAGGAGGGCCGAAATGGGCTGGTGGAGGGTCACTGCGTCTTCTATTTTACCGCGAAATAGGGCTATTTGGGCCGGCGAGACCTGGCCTGCGCCCAAATTGCGGCCGCGTGTCGAGCGGGTAAGGCTCAACTTCTCCGGATGCAATCTTCTCGATTCGCTCGCGAACGAGCTGGTTTTCAGTCGTGCCCATCGCCTCCGCCTTCAGGCGTGCTCTTCGAAGCAGCTCGGCGTCTACCCGAAATGTTATTCGCATAATTCGATGATCGGACCATTCGGACGTATGGATTACGCGACCCAAGTATCCACGGTAACGAACCGGTGGCTGCGCTTGTAATGCCCCAACATCAGCCCCGCAGCAGCAAGCGACGGCGCGCGGTAGGCGGCCGCGTCCAGATGGCCGCCATCGTGGAGCACGATATTGGCTGCCCAGCCTCGCTTTAAGAGCCGGTCAATCCGCGCCATCAACCGCGCGGCGATGCGCTCGCCGGAGGGATCGCACCAGTCTGAGGTCATAGCGTTCCACAGCACGGGAACCATGCCCAGCTCGCGCGCCACAGCAAGGGCCGCCGGCCGGCGCGCGCCAAACGGCGGCCGGAAGTAGCGCACCTGCATGCCTGCCACCTGCTCCAGCACGTCGCAGGTCTGCGTCAGCTCAGCGCGGATGCGCGCGCGGCCGCTCAGCGCCAGGTTGGGGTGGGACCAGGAGTGATTGCCGATCAGATGCCCCGCCGCAGCGATGCGCCGCACCAGTTCCGGCTCTGCCTGCGCGTGGCTGCCCAGCAGGAAAAACGTGGCGTGCACATTGTGGCTGGCGAGAATCTCAAGCAGGCGCGGCGTCCAGGCAGGGTTGGGCCCATCGTCGAAGGTCAGCGCCAGCTCGCCCCGCCGGCGCGGCGCAATCAGCGCGTCGCCAAAGATGCGCGAACCGGGCCACATGGCAGCGTAGGCGCATCCGCCCGCTGCCAGCCCGACCGCTCCCACCCCCACAATCCATCCCAGCGACGCCATGGTCCCTACAGTTTGCGTCGCCACCCCTCAGCCACGCAAGAAGTCCCATGCCGGCCGGTCCTGGTTCCTCCGCTGCTAGATCCTCACCAGCTCCCGCTGAATCTTTCCCGTCACGCAGGCTTCGCCCGGCGCCGTCATCATGTCTACCTCGCTGCGCACGCCGAACTCGGGCAGGTAAATCCCCGGCTCAACGGAAAAGCAGGTATAGGGCAGGATGCGGCGCTCATCGTGCGTCTCCAGGTTGTCCAGGTGCGCGCCCGATCCGTGAATCTCCTGCCCGATGTTGTGTCCGGTGCGGTGCGTGAAGTACTCGCCGAAGCCGGCGTCGCGAATCACCGTGCGCGCCGCGTCATCGCCCTCAAAGCCGCGCATCTCGCGACCTTCCTTGAAGGCGGACTCAACTGCGGAAATGGCGGCGTCGCGGGCGCTGCAGACGGTTTCAAAAACCTGCTGCTCGTACGCCGAGGGCTCGCGACCCACCACGCCCGTCCAGGTGATGTCGTAGAACACCGTTCCAGGCTTGTCCACACGTCCCCAAATATCGATGAGCACGAAATCGCCTTCGCGAATGGGTGCGGAGCGCTCGGCGGTGGGCTCGTAGTGCGAATCGGAGCTGTTGGCGTTCACGCTCACATTCGGCCCGTTCTCCCAGGCCAGATTTTCGCGACGCATGGCTTCGCTCAGCCAGGCCACATGGTCGTATTCTGAGAACTGGCCTTCGCCGCCGAAAGTCGGGCGCAATCGCCGGCCCATTTCCTGCCATCCTTCCCACAAAATCGCGTCGATGGCCCGTTGCGCCACGGCGTGGCTTTCCATCTGTTCGGCGCTAAGCACCGCTTCGAACTGGCTCACCAGATCGGCGGAGCTCACAATCTGCTTGCCCAGCGAACGCAGGAACTCCACCGTCCCGGCATCCACCATCGAGACGTACATGATGTCATTGTTGGGTGAGTACTGCATGGCGATGCGCCGAAAGCCGCCCAGCATGGCGGCGAGGCGCGTGTGCAGCTCCTGCCAGCTCGAATAGACGGCCTTCGAGCCTGGCAGCGTGTCGAGCCTGCCCTGCTCGATGCGATGCACCAACCGACGCGGCTCGCCTTCGGCGGGAATGAAGTAGTACCAGCGCCGCGTGACGTGCGCCTTCTCGTCGAGGCCCAGAATATGTGCCGCGATCGGGTCGCGGTGATGGTGATCGTAAAACAGCCAGCCGTCAAAGCCGGCTTCGCGAAGAGCTGTCTGAATAGCGTCGAGGTTCATAGAGGCAATGATACGAGCGCCCGGCGGCTTCGGGCCTAAAACAACTCCGGAATGCTGTGGAACGCGATGCGCGTGGGCGCGGCCTTGTACGCCGCCAGCATGGTTGCCGGCGCCAGCGTGCTCGTCCCATACTTGTTGTTCAGCTCGTCCATGGTGGCCAGCAGGCGGCTGCGGCGCTGCTCACAGTCGAGCGCGTCGAACAGGTTGAGCGAGTGCAACCGGTCGGGAACCAGGTTGTTCAGGCTCACGCCGATGAAGTAGGAGTGGTCGAAGTTTCCGCCGGATGGACGCGATTCCCACAGCCGGCGCAGCGCCGCAATCAGCGTGGGATTGTCCTGGCATTCGGAAAGGCGCAGTTCAGCATGCCAGCCGCGGGTGGGCACGCCGTAAGTGGAGACCGGAGCTTTCTGCCTGCGCGGCACCGCAAACCCCATCGCCAACCCAATCGACCCTGCCCACAGCCCGTGCGAGCGCAGACGCATGGCGGCCTTATGCAGCAGCTTATGGGCTACGGCGTATGCTTTTTCTGCGCTGCGCATCTCCGGCGCCAACACGTGCTGATGGCTGAGCGATTTCAGGTCCTCGTGCTCCGCCATCTCGAAGTCTTCGCCGCGCAGCCAGTGCCACAGCCGCTCGCCCCACACCGAACCCCAAACCTGGCCGGTCTGCTCGCAGTTGAGAGCCATCAGCTCGTCCATGGTGCAGATGCCTTTTTCGTTCAGGCGCATTTCCGTCTTGGCGCCGATGCCGGGCAGGTCGCGCAGGGTAAGCTGGCGCAGGGCTTCGGGCAGGATATCGAGGGTTAGCGCCACCAGGCCGTCAGGCTTTTCCATGTCACTGGCTACTTTGGCCAGATAACGGCTGGGGGCCAGGCCGACGGAGCTGCGCAGGCACTCGCCCACCTGCTCGCGGATTGCCTTCTTAACCCGGATTCCAAGATCCAGGGCGGCCCGAAGTGCACGCTCCCGGCCCATCAACCGGCAAGCCATCTCGTCGATGGAGCAGACCGCTGTCACTGGCACGCAACTTTCCACGGCCTCCACCACTTTGTGGTGCATCTCGGTGTAGAGATCGTGGCGGCCCTCGACCAGGACGATCTCCGGGCACATCCTTTTGGCGTCAGCCACGATGGTTCCAGTGCGCACGCCGAAGGCCTTGGCCTCGTAACTGGCCGCAATGCAGCAGGTTGTGTCTACCATGGCCGGGACCACCCCCACCGGCCGACTGCGCAGCTCCGGCCGCACCTGCTGCTCGATCGAAGCAAAGTAGGAATTCAAATCGACGAAGAGCCAGTTGACGTAAGGGCCTTGAATCTCGCTGCCGGGCTCGCCAGGTGCCGGCGGCGCGGGAGAGGCAAGCGTCCGCAACTCCTTCGCCAGCTCATCGGGAGCGAGGATGGAATCTGGAATGAAATCCGTACCCATTTTGTGTTACTAGTTTCGCTTTTTATTCTCTTGAATACAAGCAAAATCCATTGAAGAATGGCTATCAAACTCCGGGCGGCGCGCAAGCGTCCTAATAAGCGGGCTCCGGGTGAGAGAATGAAGTCCCGGCAGCATCCAGCGCAAAAATGCGCGGTATACACCATATGATGCATTGGCTACTGATGAACGGCGGCATTTTGGCGGTCCTCGTGACCGCAGGCATAGCGGTGCTGCTGGTCTGCTGCCTGGAGTGCTCCGACTGTTCCAAGCGCGAGAAAGACGATCTGTTTCACCGCAACGAGCTGTGAGACCTTGCAGCCGTAGCATTCAAGGCGCAATCGTTCCCTGGTGAAAGCGCAACCGCCACCCACCTGATTCTTTCGTCCACAAAGAACTGCGCAAGGCTGTGGTGTGTATTCCTGTCGTCAGATCGGTGCGCATCGTGCGGTAAGTAATCAACGCCACGGTCGCAGCAAGAAGCGTGCAACGAAACTCACCTGCTCGAATCTCCTGGTTCGCTTCCATTGCCAGCGCATCAACGATCTGTTGGCGGGTCCACACGCGCCCCGAGGAGCCGAACTCTTCGAAATCTCTTGCCAGCAGGTTCTCAACCCGAGGGCGGTCGCGGCGAACCGCTGGATTCAGCAGTGCTCGTTCCAGGTCCAGCAACTCATCGGCGGGCGATTTCATTGCCCCGCCGGCGGCATCAGGTAATTCTCAAACTGCGCCAGAATGCGATTGAAGAGCTCCGTGCGCACATCCGCCCCGGCGATGGAGTGCGTCTTGCGAGGGAAGATCTGCAGATCGTAGGTCTTTTGGGCTTCGATCAGTTGCTGGATCAATTGCACGGTGTTTTCAATGTGCACGTTGTCGTCGCCCGTGCCGTGGCAGATCAGCAGGCGGCCCTTCAGGTTGGCCGCAGAAGTGACCACCGAATCCTCCCGATAGGCCTGCGCATCCTCCGACGGCAGTCCCAGGTAGCGCTCCGTGTAAATGGAATCGTAGTCGCGCCAGTTGGTGACCGGAGCTACGGACACGCCGGCGCGGAAACGATCGGAATGGGTCATGGCATACAGCGTAAAAGTGCCGCCCCAGCTCCATCCCCACCACCCCAGCCGCTGGGGATCGAGCCGCGGAAACTGAGCCAGGGCGGCATCTATCACGGTCAACTGATCCTCGAGCTGAATGGGGCCGAAGTCGTGATAGGCGAACTGCGCGAAGGTGCGCCCGCGCCCCGCCATACCGCGATTGTCGGCGTGCAGCACGGCAAAGCCATGATCGGCCAGCACCTCGTCAAAGAGCAGCGAATCGCCCCAGCGGTCGGCCACATCCATCACCCCTGGCCCGCCGTAGGGGTTCACGATCAGCGGCACGCTGTGGACCGCGGTGCTTTCGGGTAGCAGCAGCGTGGCGTAGAGGGGAGTGCCGTCATGAGCCTTCACCTCAAGCTGCCGCGGCGCGCGCAGATGGTAGGCGTCGAGCGCATGCGTCTGCCAGAAAACGTTGCAATGCCCCGGCGCGGCGCACAGGCTCAGCGTAGGCGGGTCCGTGAGCGTGGATTGCCTCTCAGTGTATGCGGTTCCTTGCGGCGCAAAATCGCCCACGTGAAATCCCGCGCCGCTGCTGAGCTGCTTGCTCTCCCCGTCGAAGTTCACCTGCCACAATTGCTGCTGCAGCGCATTGCCCTGGTTCGATGCGTAATCGATGAGCTTCCCCTTAGTATCGACGCGGTAGACGGAGCTCACTTCAAAATCGCCGCTGGTAAGCTGGCGCACCAGTTTGGCCGGCGCGTTCAGGGGGTGCGTCCGGTCGTAGCTGTAGAGATAAATCTGGTTGTGCCCGCTGGTCCAGTTAGTGAGAATAATGTATCCGTCCTCGACTGTCACGTCGTAGTCTTCATCGAGAAACCTGTTGTCGCTGATCTCCAGCACCGGCTGCGATTCGGCGCTGTATACGTCGGCAAAGTAGATAGTGCGGTGCTTGTGGTCGCGGGTGAGCGCCTCGATCCACACCGTCTTGTCGTCGACCCAGCCGAAGCGCGGAATGTAATCGTCGCCGGCGTGGACGGGGACCCGCATCCAGCCGGTCTTGCCGCCATGCGCGCTCACCACGCCCACGTGCACCTCGGGATTGGGATCGCCGGGTTGCGGATAGCGCTGCATTTCCACACTGGCGTGCACCGGAATCCAGTCCGTGATGGGATACTGCGGAACGTTGGTTTCGTTCATCTGCAGGTAGGCGATGGCCTTCGAATCCGGCGACCAGAAGTAGTTGCTGCGCGTATCCAGCTCTTCCTCGTACACCCAGTCCACGGCGCCGTTCAGTATGTCCTGTCCGCTGGAGGGGTTGGGCGCAGCCGCAATCATTTGCGTAGACGCAGCAGGGGTACGCATGTCGATCACCGCCAGGCCATGGTTGCGCAGAAACGAAATCGAATGGCCATCGGGCGAGAACTTGGGATCGTCGCCGGAGGCGGCATCCGAATCCCCCACCTGCACGCCCGTCCCGGTCTTCAGGTCGTAGTACCACAGGTGGCCGTTGGAGTCGAAAAGCAGGTGCTTGGAATCAGGTGCCCACAGGTAGCTGGCCATGTGATAGCGCAGGCGATTGGCACGGTCCTCCTCCGTGCCGCCGCTTTCAGCGAGCGATGACA
This sequence comes from Acidobacteriaceae bacterium, assembly GCA_030037545.1. GTDB lineage: Bacteria > Acidobacteriota > Terriglobia > Terriglobales > Acidobacteriaceae > Telmatobacter. Next base: position 79,821 of record JASHRF010000053.1, read on the forward strand.
TCTTGTCGCGGCTCACCAGGATGTGCGGCTTGCCGGTGCCGGGATCGAGGTCGATCAGCTCGCCGCTATCGATATAGGTCAGGTGCTGGCCATCGGGCGACCAGGTGAGCTGCTCGGGGGGGTGGCCGAGAAGCGACCCGTGCCCATAAATCGCCTCCACCGAAAGCGTCTCGGCGGGCGTCTGGGCGCATGCGGAGCGGGTAGCGAAAGAACAGGCAACAAGAATGAAAACAAGAAGAGCGGTTGCTGGCTTCAAATGAGGTTCCTCCAGGGATTGGGGCCGTGAGCCTTTGCGCAGCGATTCAGGAAAAGAGCAGGCGCCAAAGCGGTTCTCCAATCGGTGTAGAGCGCAGCCCAATCTCTAAGCGGCGTTTTGATCACCGGGGTAGCGTCGCCGGGGGCGGCAGGTGGCTCGAAGAGCCAGTGTCGCTGGGGTGGAAGTAAACGCCACTTTGCACGCCCCTCAAGACTTCGCGTTCATTGGAGTACCGCCGTAACAGCAACAAGTTTAAACTACCCTGTCCGGCCTCCGGTGCAGAAATAGCCGGTCACTTTGAATCGGCACTCATTGAAGTGCCCCTGTGGTGAAGGACTGGGTTCCAGCCCGTACATGAGAGGCCACAATATGACTCGGGGGCTTAGCCCCTGAGGGATATCGGCCTTCCTACTGTAAAGCTTCCGTTGCACTGCCCGCGCAGACCGTGTATGGTGCGCACTATGCACTGGATGAGCGTGGAAGAGCGACGCAGGCTGGGGCGAGCACAGCGCAAGCTGGCGCGGCGGCATGCGCACGAGAGCCTGCAGCCACAGCAGCGGCCGACGTCCGCACTCGAACTACTGGAGCACTCCATGCTGGGCCGCGTCCCGTCGCTGATCCGGCTCAAGTACAAGATGATGGCCGAGTCTCCGTTCGCGTACCTTCGCGGCGCAGCCCCGGTGATGGCAGCCGACCTGGCGGCGCTTCCGCGCACCGGCATCGTGACCCAGATTTGCGGCGACGCGCACGTACGTAATCTGGGCGCATATGCTGCACCCGACGGACGCCTGCTCTTCGACATGAACGACTTCGACGAGACCGTCGCCGCACCCTTCGAGTGGGACCTGAAGCGCATGGCGGCTTCATTGGTGCTGGCCGGCCGCGCGGCTGGCCACAAGCAGGTTTCGGCCTGCGAAGCCGTGGAGGCGTGTGTCGCGAGTTACGCCGCCCTGATGCGCGAATTCGCGGAGATGCCGCACATCGAGGTGGCGCGCTTCCAGGTGCATCGCATGGATCTGGCCAAACCGGTACACGCCGCGCTCCTCAAGGCCGAGCGCGCCATCCCGCAGCACACCCTCGAGCACCTGACTGAGCCCGTGGGAAAAAAGAACGCGCTGCGCCGCTTCAAAGAATCGAAGCCCATGCTCTCGCGCGTCACCGGCGCACGCGCCAAAGCCGTGCTGCGCTCGCTCAAGGCCTACACCGCCATGCTGGAGCCGCAGCGCCAGCACTTGCTGTCGCTCTACCGGCCCGTGGACGTGGCTTTCAAAGTGGTGGGCACGGGCTCCGTAGGCCTGCGCGACTACTGCGTCTACTTCGAGGGCAACGGCTCCAAGGATCCGCTCTTCCTGCAAATCAAGGAAGAGACGCAGTCAGCCTACGCCCCGTATGTGGAGGATGGGCGCGCCGCCCATAACGGCCAGCGCGTAGCCGAAGGCCAGCGTGCCATGCAGATGCAATCGGACCCGTTCCTGCACTGGACGCACATAGGCCGCCGCCAGTTCCTCGTCCGCCAGCTTAACGACCACAAAGGCTCCATCGAGATCGACGATCTGGCCGGCGACAATCTGAAGGCCTACGCCGAAGTCTGCGGCGAACTGTTGGCCCGCGGCCACGCCCGTGCCGGCGATGCGCTGGTCATTGCCAGTTATCTGGGCAATGGCGAAAATTTCGCGGAAGCGCTCAGCAAATTCGGTGCCCGCTACGCCGACCAGACTGAGATGGATTGGGAGGAACTGAAGCGGTCGGGGAAGGCTAAGAGCAAACGGTAGGCTTGCGCAAGCCGTCTCTCTCATGGGCAATTCTGTGACCAATGCAACTTCCAACCGAACCGCACGCCTCACCGGCGCGCACGCGCGTTCGCTGGCCTTCGAAGCCGGCTTCAGCGACTCCGGCGTGGTCGCGCTCCCGCACGCCGAGGACGAGCGCGATGCGCGGCGCTTCGCGGAGTGGGTGCAAGCGGGACGCGCGGGCACGATGCGTTATCTTGAGCGCACGGCCGAAAGCGGCGAACTGGCGCGGGCACGTGTGGGTCTGCCGTTCCCGTGGGCGCGCTCGGCTGTGGTCTGCTTTGCGCGCTATGACAGCGCGCATCCACATTCGACAGCCCCAGCCGATCCGAGCACAGGCTGGATCGCGCGTTATGCCTGGTCGAGTTGTAGAGACGCAGCCGGCGCGCGCCGGCCCAGCGACTATCACAAGGTTCTCTTGAAGCGGCTGAAGGCGCTCGAAGCCCGTCTGCACGTCAAATTAGGCGAGTTCGAGGCACGCGCGTATGTCGATACCGGGCCGCTTGTCGAGCGGGCCCTGGCCACTGCAGCGGGCCTAGGCTGGACGGCCAAAAACACTTGCCTCATCCATCCCGAGTTCGGATCGTTCGGATTTCTAGCTGTCCTCCTTACATCGCTGCCGGTCCAAGAGGAAAATTCGCCTCCGGCGCCAGCCCCGGCGCATGCGCCGGCATGTCACGCGCAGCTTGTTCCCGATCGCTGCGGAAGCTGCCGGCGCTGCATCGACGCCTGCCCCACCGGTGCGCTCATTGCTCCCTACCACATGGACGCCGTGCGCTGCATCTCCTACCTGACCATCGAGCACAAGGGACCAATTGCCGAAGAGCTGATGCAAGGCATGGGCCGTCAGGTCTTCGGCTGCGACATCTGCCAGGACGTGTGCCCATGGAACGATCGCGCGCTGCGTCGCGCGCCGATCGTCGCCGACCCGGAGCTGGAACCGCGCGAGGAATTGGTGAATCCGGCGCTGGAAGCTCTGGCGGCAATGAGCGAGACGGATTTTGAGAAGCGTTTCAATGGGTCGCCGGTGCGCCGCGCGGGGTTCAACGGCTTGCGGCGCAATATTGCTATCGCCATGGGCAACAGCGGTTTGACGCAGTTTACTGCGCGGCTTGAAGCGTGGGCCGCGGACGCCGACCAGGGCCTGCGCGCCGCGGCCCAATGGGCGTTCCGCCGGCTTGCCGAGCGCAGAGGAGGCGCAAAGGAATATCCTGAAACAAAGACATCCTGACCTTTCCGGGCTTTTCGAGCCCATCGAGTACCCGCATTTTTCCCGCTTCGAAAGGAGAAGCTGTTGGTGGAGTTGACGGAATCCGCAGCCACGAGTACGCAGGTAGCGGCGACCGAGCCGCCAGCGGCAAGCGTACCCGCAAACCAGTCATTAGCCGCGGCCCCCGCGCCTTCGAAGTGGTACCTGTGGCGCGTCCAGGGCAGGCAGGTTATCGATTATCTGCTCGACAGCGAAATACACACCTACGCCTTCAGCGTAGCCGCCAACGCGATTCTGTCCTTCATTCCGTTTTGCGTGCTGCTTTACACGCTGGCGCTCTCGGTCTTTCACTCTTCGGCCATGGTTGACGTGATTAACAGCATGGTGAACTACTTTCTGCCCTCACACACATTCCGGCCGGATTGGCTGGCAAAAAACATCGAGGCGACGGCAATCCGATCTTCCGTGGGCGGCGTTCAGGCGCTTTCTTTGGTTATGATCCTGATTGCCTGCACGGGAATTTTCCTGCCCCTCGAAGTGGCGCTGAACCAGGCATGGGGCGTGACCAGGAGCCGCAACTACCTGTGGAACCAGATTGTGGCTTTTGGGCTGGCGATCCTGATGGTGTTGTTGGGCGTGGGTAGCATCTTCCTGAACCTGGGCGCACAGCAGATTCTTACCGTGGTCTTTTTTCATCACACCGACAACTTTGTCTTCAATACCATAAGCTACTTGTGGCTGGCTCTGTCGACGGGCGTTGCGGCCATCCTGTTCTTCTTTTCGATTTACTGGGTTTTGCCCAATCGGCGCGTGCCCTGGCGCCCGGTGCTGCGCACCTCGATCGTTACCGGGATCGTGTGGCTGCTGGCCAGACTCGTTTTCGTGGCTGTGCTGCCGCACCTGCACCTTAGCGATCTTTATGGCCCGTTTTATGTCTCGGTGGGACTGCTGTTCTGGGCCTATGTTTCCGGACTGATCCTGTTTGCCGGCGCGCAGTTCAGCGTGCGGCTGCTGGGAGACCGTTCCACCAAAGCCAAGAGGTTGCTTTCCTGAGCGCAGCGAGACGAACGATCTGCAGTTCGCCTTTCAAAAGCAAACCGGTCGGGCGCCTCAGCGTCGCTTCGGCGTCTTCGCCATCATCTTCCCCTGCTTCCGCTGCTCGATGCGTCCCTGCCCGCGGCGGCCGATGCCCACCACGATCAGGCCGACGAGAAACACCACCCAGCCCCACCACAGATTGGCGTTGATGCCGAAACTCCTTGCGTAGAGCTCGGGCCGGGTGCGCGTGGCCAGGCCAAACGACAGCAGGATGATTCCGGTGATGGAGAGCATTAAACCCATGGGCAGGCGCAGATCGAGATTCATGGCGCGTGACTCCTCATAGAAAGATCAGGCTGACCGCTATGGCGGCGAGCAGAACGATACCGGCGAAGACCGCGGTCAAGCGAGCGCCGGAACCCTTTGCCGGACCCGCGGGCATAAGCGAGTAAACCAGGCCGGCCAGCTCCGCCTCAGGCCGCGCGCCGGTAAACAGACTCACGATGCCCGTGACGGCGAGATTTGCCAGGATGGCGCAGAGCGCCGCTCCCACGTTCTGCTCGAGCGCGCTCGCAGGGTGATGCAGCACAGCGATCCATCCGCCGGCGATGCCGCGCACCGCACCGGCCGGCAGCGTGAGCCCGTAATGCGCCAGGGCGACCGCGAATCCGGCGATCATGCCTGCGAATGCGCCGTGGCCGGTGGCGCGTTTCCAGAACATGCCCAGCAGGAACGTGACCAGCATGGGCGCGAAGAAGACCGCAAACGCCACCGCGAGCAGATCGAGCAGACCGGGCATGTTGGGCGCGTGCAGCGCGGCGCAGGCCAATCCCGCCGAAAGAATGACGGCTGCCACGCACGTCCAGCGGGCCACGCCGAGATAGTGCTTCTCCGCTGCGCCCTTGCGAAAATACGGCTCGTACAGATCGCAGGTAAAGATGGTGTTGACGGCGGCGATGCGCGCGGCCACGCCGCCGGTGAGGCAGGCCAGCAGCGCGGTAATGGCCAGCCCGATCAACCCGGTGGGCAGGTTATAGGGCAGCAGGTTGGGCGTAGCCATGGCGTAATCGAGCAGCGGATGGCCGTGCGCATCGCGGAGGATGCTGCCGCCCATGGGATCGGCCACGGAGCTGGTGCGCGCCGGGATCGCGCCCTGGCCCTCCTCGGCTGGGCGCGGAACAACATTGATCTCGTGGTAAATCGCGCCGTTTTCGGTGCGTATCACCATGGACGTGTGCGGCGTGGGCAGGCCGATGGCAATGATGCCGGGCACGACCAGCAGAAACGGCAAAAATACTTTGACGGCCGCGGCGATGAGCGGAGCCCGGCGAGCAGCAGGAGCGTTTTCTGCGGCCATGGCCGTTTGCAGCACACTGAAATCCGTGCACCAGTAGCCGGCGGTAAGCACAATGCCGATGCCGGTGGCGATCGCGAGAGTGCTAAATCCCGGCGCGGGTGCGCCGCCTGTCGCCTGGGATGCAACGGAAGCGAAGTTGGCCTTCAATCCGCTCCAGCCGCCAACCTGCTTGAGGCCGAGCAGCACCATGGGCTGGAATCCGGCCACCAGCACAAAAAACTGCATCACCTGCGCATACATGGTTGCGCCCAGGCCGCCGAGCAGCACCACCACCAGCACGATGGCCCCGGGCAACGCGATGGAGAGAACGAAAACGCCCTGGCTGCCGATCGTCTGCGCGTGAAAGATGACGTTGAAAATACCCAGTGCAACCAGGATGTGCGCCATCACGTAGAGCGATAGTGCCGCGTAGAGGATGGAGATGGCAAGAAACAAGACCGCGTTCAACGTGCGCGTTTTGGCGTCGAAGCGCAGGCCTAGATAGCCGGGCACGGAGCTGGCTTTTGACGTGTAGTAGACCGGCATCATGAACCATCCGGCAAAGAGCAGCGGAACCATGGAGCCGAGACCGAAGAAAGATGCGGTCGCAAAGCCGTAGCGCGCGCCGGCCGCGCCCATGCCCAGCACTTCAAGCGAGCCCAGGCTGGCGGCCACCAACGCCAGGCCGCAGAGCCACGCCGGCAAGGCGCGGCCGGCCAGCAGAAAATCGCCGCTGCCGGCGATGAACTGCCGCAGGCTGATGGCGATGCTGATCACGAAGAAGAAGTAGATCAGCACAATCATCCAGTCGATGGCGGCGAAGTTGGGCACGTGCTCTCCCTGCGGTTTCCGGTTCCAGGATCGGGTGTTCGTTTCCAGGATCAACTGTAAGGAGTTGCGCCACGTCACGTCCAGACGCGGACATGGAGCGCGATCTGGTTGGGCGCTCCGAGCGCCCCGGAGCGATGCTGCGAAAATAGCCGCTTCCAATCTTTGCGCTCACAACACGGTATGAAAATGCTTAGAAGCTGTTTCATAACCCTGTTTTGAAAGGGCACGGCTTCAGCCGTGCCAATAAGTTCCCTCAAAACGTGGGCCTTTAGCCCATGAGGTACGATTACAGACGGGTTATGAAACCACATCTAGGGAAGCTCTGCACAACCGGCAGTATTGGTAGTGGGCAGAAGGCTGAAATCCTGTAGAGTGCTTGACGCGGATCTGCGGGACGGTGGTTGTTGTTTTGGTCCGCAGAATGCGCTTTTGGGCACTCTGCGGACCCCCTACGCCGTGCTCGCAGCCAATCGTTTGCGGTGTTGGTAGAGGTTGACCAGCGCGAAGGCGGCCAGCAACCACTCATGGTTCTTCTTTAAGCCGCGATAGCGTACCTTCACCAAGCCGAATACACGCTTGAGAATGCGAAACGGCCATTCCACTTTGCTGCGCACCTTGGCCTTGGTCCGGTTCTTACGCTTCTGCTCTTCGTCCACGCCCGCCTTGGTCTTCACCCGCCGAGAG